>CAJYVI010000045.1 GCA_913778145.1 uncultured Pseudocitrobacter sp. | reverse complement strand
AAGGATTACGGCCACAAAATAACAATTACGCAGAAGGTTATTAACATTTTTGAAATGTATTGGGCGATTAACGGGATGTCGATGACAAATCTGTTGACGTCTGCCCCCGGTTATAGCGCATAATACTGTATAAACATTCAGTATTTGGAGACAGTATGTTTGTGGAACTGGTTTACGATAAACGCAACGTGGCGGGCCTGCCGGACGCGCGTGAAATCATTTTAACGGAACTGACCAAACGCGTGCATCGCCTTTTTCCCGATGCCGACGTGCGGGTTAAACCGATGCAGGCCAATGGCCTGAACAGCGACGCCAGCAAAAGCGATCGGGAAAAACTAAACCGAATGCTGGAAGAGATGTTCGAAGAAGCCGATATGTGGATGGTGGCAGAATAACGCGCACGCCGTTATGCAGGCAGTACCGCAAGGCGCTGCCTGTTAAGCACGAGGAAATAACGAAATTGATCTTCTGCGTAAAGCCTGATGCTGTCATCATGCTCTGTCGGGCTTTTAATTTGATCCACCCCACTTTTGTGACGGTACGTCAGTGCCAACGTGAAAACGTTATCTTCCGTTCATTCCGGTTTATGCCATAATGAGCCATACTGCTCGTTTGATTTGATGCTTTAATTTATTATTGCCCCTCTTTAATGAATAATCTGCCATTGATCAGTCATGGCGTATAAACGTTTTTTTCTATTCATTACAACAGCCTGGTGTGTATGCCAACTTCCGCTAAAGTAAAACACGGAAAAAACCTATATTGACATTTATTAACTTTTTATAATATATTTTAACGGTTATTTAGATCTATTTCATTATTGAATAGACAGTGAAATAAAAAGCAGATACTGTAGTTTCTTTATTATGCCGCGGCATAATCACTTCTCTTACACATTTAATGCTTGCAACACACAACTAAAGCAATTAGTTATTATAATGATGAAATGTTAAATAATGGATACGAAATATTTACGTGCTTTTGTTTGCCTCGCTGAAGAATTACATTTTCGACGCACCGCAGAAAAACTTAACATGAGCCAACCGCTATTAAGCGCATTGATAAAATCGCTTGAAGAGCAAGTAGGTACCGCGCTTTTTATCCGTACGACACGCAGCGTACAACTGACCTCACAGGGCGCAATGCTGTTGGAAAAAGCCCGTACAGCGTTAATCGCTTCCGAAAGTTTTCTTGAGGCAGCGAACGATCTGGCGGAAGGTATCTCTGGAACATTAAATATATTTTATTCCAGCATTACTGCGCACAGCGATATTATGGGGCGTTTAATAAGTCGATTTCAGCTAAGGTATCCGGAAATTAATATCAATATGATTGAGCATAGTGATTTCCACCAAAGTAAACGTCTGATCGACGGTGAAATCGACATTGGTTTTTTCAGCAATCTGGATGTTCCGCATGATGTGGAAACGTCGAGTCTATGGCTGGCCTCCGACCCGCTAAAAGTGATAATGCCGCGCAACCATCGGCTGGCTGATAATTCGACGCTGAGTTTTGTGCAGCTGTCGGGGGAGCCGTTTGTGGTTTACGCCACTGCCGATTATTCCACCAGCGATGCCATTAAGACGCTATGTGGATTTACGCCAGACGTTCATCATCAAACGTCGAATCCGCTTCTGCTACCCTATTTGGTTAGTGCAGGATTAGGCATTGCGATTGTCCCGGAATCTTTCCGCTCAATTTTACCCGCGAATCGGGTGGTGATGAAAGATATTAACGTCCCATCATTTAAGCTCGATATCATGATTAACTGGATGAAGAATAACACCTCACAAACGTTATCCACCTTTATCAATTTTATTCACGAAAATACACATCAAATGCCGTAAGGTAAAAATAAAACCCTTAATCGCTTAAGGGTTTCCCTTGTTTATCCACATTTTTGCACACCATACTGAATATATTGCCGCCCCGCCGCTGGCGGTAAGGTCACATGACAGGTTTTATGACTCATAAAAACCGTTATTTCAGCAGGTAATGGTGGGTTTTCCAGCCAGACGCCCCCATCTCGTCCTACCATTTGGTTACCTGCCATCCCCCTAACGACCACCCGACTGCCCATGGGCAACGCATTCCCTTGCGCATCATGCAAATAAACGACTACCGAAACCGTAGATTTAAGGCCAAAATCGGCCAACACCGCCTGTGTTTTGCCAGGTAGCGCCGTAATATCCACGTTGGTCGCCGGCACCGAAGGCGGTAAACCTAAAGGATCGATGGTAATTTTACTGCTGCTCCATGCGGGAATGTCCGTCAGCAAGAGATACCCTTTGTCATCGGTTTCTCCCACCAGACGATTCTCCAGATGCACCGGAACGTGAGCAAATCCATTGGTCGAGACCAGCGCTAAACCCGCATCTGAGCGGCGCAGCAGAAAGAACCGCTTGCCAAGCAGCGCGACGCTGCCCTCATTGCTGGCATACCAACCGTTTTCTGAACCATACTTATTAGCGCCAATGTGCCATTCGCCCCAGCGATTGACATTGCCAACATCCGCATAACGCGTGCCAGAAGTACCGCTGCTTTGCCCCACCTGCCAGCGCCAGCCGTCGTTATTGTTTTCCGTTTGATGACGATAGTTCCATTGACGGTTTTGTCCTTGCGCCTGCACGTTTAGCAAATCTTGCCGTCCGAACGGCACAGTTAAGGTAAAGGTCAACTGTTGCACATGTTCCTTCAGCTGTCGGGTATAGCTGAGACTGGTGAAATAGCCGCGCCCGAGACTTTTTGACCAGGAAAGATTGAGATAACGGCTTTGCTGTGAATCGCCGTTCTGGCGGACCAGGCCCGCACCGAATGTACCCAGGCGCATCACGTTGCCGCTTAGCCAGACGGCGTCACTGCGTCGAAGGGGCATAGCGCCACTCAGCAATGCGTTATCGGCGAAATGCGCGCTGTTCATTGTGGTGGTCGCTGCCAGAGAGACACCCAAACCGCTCCACTGATAACCGCCGCCATATTGGGTGCCCGCCCCCTCCTCGCCCTGACTGGCGACGGCAAAGCCATTTATCACCCCCAGCCCATTGATCGGCATCCAGTAAGCGCCGAGACCGCCGTTATACATCTCCCGCTGCTGCTCGGCATGCGCCTCCAGCGTAAGCTGCTGCGTCGCGCCGTAGCGCCAGCCTGCGTCTGTCAGCAGCGAGGATTGATAATCATCAGAAAGCGTACCGTAATGTTTGCGCATCCAGCCCACGTCCAGCGAGCTGCTGCTTAGCCCCTGCGCCAGCATGCGCGGCGTGCCATAGAGGTCCAGAGAAACGGTTTTGCGATTACCGTTAATGTCCGTCACCACCACCTGCGCCTGCCCCATCCCGGTAAATGTCGGCGTCGTCTCCAGAATGTATTGCCCAGGGGTGACGTGGCTGGAACTCTGCTTCAGTCCGTCGACATAAAGATCGACCGTTGAAGGCAGCGCCACCGTGTCGCTGTACTGCTGGCGCGGTAGCGTGTTGAGCTGAGGATCGAGGTCAAAATTTCGCGCCAGATGAATACCGCCAAAGCGCACCTGTCGGCTCCAGCCCACACCGGTTGTGATGTTATCGCCCACGCTCAGCGTCGTAAGATGCGCCGGGCTATCGAACTGCCAGGTGGTCATCAAACGTGTGTTGTGGCGAGTCGACGCCGTCGAGGTTTCCCGAGCTAACGCATTAAAGCTGCTGGATAAGATGCCCGGAAGCCAGCCAGAGCTGGTGAACTGAGTCTGTGCGCTGGTTTGTTTGACATGCTGACTATTGGCGTAGTTAAGGGTATACGCCATCATCACGGAACTGAGCGGCTCGGCCTGCGTGTACGCTGGCGCCTCACGCTGCGAGCTTTCAAGCCGCTGCTCGCCGCCCAAAGCCTGCGCGGACGCCTGGAGAGTAAGGCGCTGGTTCATGGCATCGTAGGTGACTTCAACGCCCTTGAGTGAAGTCAGCGCTATCGCAGACGCAGAGTTTTCCGGGAGCTTTAGCCCTATTTCCCTGGCATCCTGTGACGAAATCCAGTACGCACCATCGCGGATATCCACTTCAATCAGGCGTGAATACACCGCCTGATTGAGGGCGATTTCCAGCCACTCGCGCTTTTCGTCAGCTTCAGTGCGAAGAGGCTGCAGCAGGCACAACAGAAGCAGAAACCTTTGTGCCGCGGGCGAGTACACAGTCATCGTTATGGCTGTTTAAATGTAAATTCAGCATGACGGGCTGCGCGCTGCCGCGATAATCGACGGGAATGTCTATCCGGCTTCCAGCCAGCACATAGCCGGCAAGCCCCTGCACATTGGCAAGGCGCGTTCCCGAAGCAGAC
>CAJYVI010000044.1 GCA_913778145.1 uncultured Pseudocitrobacter sp. | reverse complement strand
AGATCGTAATCACTGGTGAACGCTTCACCCACGGCCTGTGACCCTATGCCTCCGGTGATATACATGCGTTTATGCACCATATTGTTCCAGATGCGCAGGCAGGTCTGGCGTTTTTCTTCGTCCTGCGTCATCCGGGCGATATGGGCAAGCCCGGTCATCAGGTAGACCGAGCGAACGGCATGACCGACGGCCTGATCCTGCTCATTGAGCGGTTTATGGGCATGAGTGTAAGCTTTGTCTTTCACCATCCATGCGTCGCCCCAGTCGTTCCAGTGCCAGGTTCCACCGCGCTTTTCAAATTCAATATCATAGTAGTAAGGCTGCTTTCCCCGCTCCTCAAGGAAAAAACGAGCAAGATCTTTGTAGCGCTTCTCAAGCGTGACTTCATACAGTCGCATCAACGCCAGTTCAATTTCCGGGTGACCGGGGTAACCGCGTAGTTGCCCTTCACGAGGACCAAAAACCGTGTCGATATGATCGGCAAAGCGACAGGCAATTTCCAGTAACCGCCGCTTTCCGGTTGCCTGATAAAAGGCGACCGCTGCCTCAAACAGATGTCCTGCACAATAAAGCTCATGGCACTCGGCAACGTTTGTCCAGCGCAGGCCGGGCTCCTTCACGCTGTACCAGGTATTGAGATAGCCATCTTCACACTGGGCTTGCCCCAGTAACTCGATGACCTCGTCTGCCGTTTTTTCAAGCGCCGAGTCGGGTTTCTGTGACAATGACCAGGCAACGGCTTCCAGCCATTTTGTGACATCGCTGTCCTGAAAAACCATGCCGTAGAATTCCCCTTGCTGCATTCCTGCGGCAATGCGGTAGTTCGCCAGCGCGTGGCTGGGTTCCGCCTCCGGAATGGCATCATTGAGCGCCTGCCATTGATAAGGGATGACCACATCGCGGATCAGTCGTTGATACTCTCCAAGAAACGGATCGGTGATGGTGATGTGATTCAGTGGGGCTTCAATCACTTCAGAATGCATTTTCTCTACCTCAGGATAACTGTGAATGACGTTGATGAAGGTCGGTGGAAATGCGCTGCATCATGGTGCCGTTCAAACGGCATTTGAGCAGGCATAGCGCCAGTACAAGATGGAAAATAGCGGGGGCCAGACTTTGCAGGGCGGTGATCCCCTGAATGGATGCAGCCGTTTGGTTTTCGAGTCCGGGTTGATAAGCGACCATAATCAGAATCAGGCTGATAATGCCGCCGGAAGAGGCCCATGAAAGCTTGATAAAAAAGAGGTTAAAGGCAAAGTTCATACCCGAAGAACGGACGCCATTCTTCCATTCGCCGTAGTCGTCGGCGAAAGCCATAATGGAAAAGTGCAGGGGCAGGGTGAATCCCAGAACGATGTTGTTGATTAAAATGCAGCCTAACCACAACGTTTGATATTGCGCTCCGGTCGGCAGAAACCACATTATTACGCCAAAGGCGACCAGCACCAGATTGGTATAAAAATAGAGCTTAACCATGTCGATGCGACGGGAAAGCGGGTTAACCACAATAGCGCCAATGATGGCCGCAACGGTCACCACAGCGAAAAACAGCGACATAAACCCGGCGCTGCCTTCCAGCGCGTAAGAGATGAAGTACATATAACCGCCGCCGCGAATACACAGAATATTCACCAGCAGGAAAGACATCACCAGCATCAGTAGTAACTGGTCGTTCTTCCATAAGCCTTGCAGATGCTGACGCAGCGTAAATTTTCCGGCAAGCGAAAGCGGTACACGCTCTTTCACCCAGAAAAAGCACAGAAGAAACATCACCA
This sequence comes from uncultured Pseudocitrobacter sp., assembly GCA_913778145.1. Taxonomy (GTDB): domain Bacteria; phylum Pseudomonadota; class Gammaproteobacteria; order Enterobacterales; family Enterobacteriaceae; genus Pseudocitrobacter. Next base: position 26,466 of record CAJYVI010000044.1, on the reverse strand, counting down.
CGCCGACGGTGCAGATTACCGTGACGCCGTATTGATAACCTTTTGCCAGATTCCCTTTACCGAAAAATTCCACCATCCACGGCAGCCCGACGGCGACAAGAAAACCGGCGATGCCGCTTAATACAAAGCGCCAGGACTGGCATGACATCACCTGATCGTGGCGATGGGTCATTGCATTAATCAACGCGCAATACGGGACGTTGATGGCGGTGTAGCCGACAGAAAGCAGGAAGTAGGTACCGAATGCCCAGGCAATTTTCATATTCGGGCCCATCTCGGGAACGGTAAAGGTAAGAATGCCAATCACGCCCAGTGGCACCGCAATCCATAGCTGCCAGGGACGGAAGCGCCCCCAGCGGCTACGCGTGCGGTCTGCAATGACGCCCATCACCGGGTCAGAGATAGCATCAAAAATGCGCAGAATCAGGAACATTGCCCCAACGATAGCGGGGCTCAGACCAAAAATATCCGTATAAAAAAAGAGCAGGAAACCGCTAATTAAATCAGAGATACAGTGTCCGCCCGCATCACCTAATCCATAGCCGATTTTTTCGCGTGTTGAGAGCGTTTCTCCGGCATCCTCTCTCCTGAGTACATCACCATCCAGATTATCGGCAGTAGCCATAATCAATCTCCATAAGTGTTAGCAGTTCTAAGGGCTAAACAGTCATTACGGCGCATCTCTGACAGTTTTTTAGTAAAAATAGTGCGATTTTTAGAGTAGGTCTGATGGGGTTTAGACGTAAATGATGAGATGTTTTCAATGTGAATTTGATCTGTTTTTTACTATAAATAGATATTTAAATGTGACTTAAATCACTTTTATGGCCGAGCGGGCAGGCGACAGGCCAGCTAATCGCTCGCGTTTTGAAGAATTAACGCTTATTTTTTAGTAAAAACATTTATACTGAAACGCTATATGAGCAGCGGATGGCGAAGGGCGGTGAAAGAGAGGGATGGTAAAAAAAACACGAATTAAGGACATCGCGGCAGCCAGCGGTGTTTCAATTGCCGCCGTTTCGCGTGCGCTGAAAGGGCAGTCTGGCCTTGCTGAAGAAACGCGCCAGCGAATTCTGGCGATTGCTGAAGCGCAGGGATACGACTTCACCCGATTACGCGGTGGGCGTATTAAGCGACTGTTGTTCCTGCTCCATCGTCAACATAACATCGCCAGCGCGCTGCCGTTTTATTCGAACGTCATGCTCGGCGTTGCCGATGCCTGTCGCGAAAATGACATTGCCATGAGTTTTCAACCCGTTGGGCCGGACGATGCGCTTGCTGAAGTAATACAGTTGCATCAGCCGGATGCGGTGATGGGGGCCGGGTATCTGGAGCCTGAAATTCTGGCAGAGCTTAGCAAAATCACTTTACCGACGGTGTTGGTTGATCTGTGGGCGGCTGATTTTCCCTGCGTAAACCCTGACAATTTTCACGGTGGGTTTATCGCCACGCGCCATCTGATTGAACAAGGCCGACGCCGGGTGGCGTTTTTAGGTAATTCGCAGGGGCATTACAGTATTCGCCAGCGTGTGGAGGGCTATCAGCAGGCGCTTTTTGATGCAGGCTTAACCGTACCTTCCGACTATAGAATCGAAGTTCCGCCGGTAAAAGATATAGAAGACGCGCTGGTGAAGGGGATGGAAAAGTTGTTGGCGTTGCCCGAACCGCCCGATGCCATCTTTGCCTACAACGATGTGGCGGCGCTGGTCGCGATGCGGGAATGCGCGCGTCGGGGCGTACGCGTACCGCAGGATATCGCGATTGTCGGGTTTGATGATATTGACGCTGCCGCCTGGGCTTACCCACCGCTCACTACGGTGGCTATCGACAAGCGTGAACTAGGGCGCGATGCTTTCCGTTTACTGCTTAATGACGAGAGCGACAGAAACATGCTTCTGCCGGTAAAACTGGTGGTGCGTGAAAGTTCGGTTAATGGTGCGTAGTTGCACGGCAGACAATAATCCTGCTAAGTTGCAGCATTACGCAAAAAGGGCAGTCACAGTGAAACGACTTATTATTGGAATATCCGGTGCCAGCGGCGCAATTTACGGCGTACGCCTGCTTCAGGTTTTACGCGACGTGCCTGATATTGAAACGCATCTGGTGATGAGCCAGGCCGCGCGGCAAACCCTTTCGCTGGAAACAGATCTCTCGTTGCGCGACGTGCAGGCCTTTGCAGATGTCGTTCACGATGCCCGAGATATCGCCGCCAGCATTTCTTCGGGTTCCTTCAAAACCATGGGCATGGTGATTCTGCCGTGTTCGATGAAAACCCTTTCCGGCATTGTGAACAGTTATACCGACGGGCTGCTGACGCGCGCGGCGGACGTGGTGCTCAAAGAGCGTCGCCCACTGGTGCTTTGCGTGCGGGAAACGCCGCTGCATTTGGGGCATCTGCGTTTAATGACACAGGCCGCAGAGATTGGCGCGGTGATTATGCCGCCGGTTCCGGCGTTTTATCATCGGCCGCAGACCATTGATGATATTATAAATCAAACAGTTAACCGCGTTCTCGACCTCTTTAATATCGACCTGCCGCAGGATCTCTTTACCCGCTGGCAAGGTGCCTGAGCTGCACCAATCTGGTGCTCATCTGTGCTTTTCGCCCTGTTGCAGGGCGATTTTGTAACGCCGATCAAATCCTCGATATTTAATCACGCATTTTGCGTTTTACTGCTGCGGAATATGCGCCCGAACTGCTATCTTCGTTCATTGTTACCATATTGCATCTTTTTATTAACAAATTTAACGTCAAAGCCAGCTTCGACGTTAAAGATGGCATAAAAGCTGCACTGTTGGTCTGCAACACACAACACAACCTATTAGATAGCAGCTCACTGCATCACGATTTTTTAAAGGGGTATGTATGAAGAAGACAGTTCTGGCTCTCTCTTTACTGCTCGGTCTTGGCAGCGTGTCCAGCGCGTTCGCCGCGCTGCCGCAAAGTATTCGCATCGGTACCGACACCACCTATGCACCGTTCTCCTCGAAAGATGCTAAAGGCGATTTCATCGGCTTTGATATCGATCTGGGCAATGAGATGTGCAAACGCATGCAGGTGAAGTGCACCTGGGTAGGCAGTGATTTTGATGCTCTGATCCCCTCTTTGAAAGCGAAGAAAATCGACGCGATTATCTCTTCTCTCTCTATCACCGAAAAACGTCAGCAGGAGATTGCCTTCTCCGACAAGCTCTACGCGGCAGATTCACGTCTGATTGCAGCAAAAGGTTCGCCTATCCAGCCAACTTTGGATTCGCTGAAAGGTAAGCACGTCGGCGTGTTGCAAGGCTCAACGCAGGAAGCCTACGCTAATCAAAACTGGCGCAGCAAAGGCGTGGACGTCGTCGCCTATCAGAACCAGGATCTGATTTACTCCGACCTGGCTGCGGGTCGTTTGGATGCCGCATTGCAGGATGAAGTGGCCGCCAGCGAAGGTTTCCTCAAGCAGCCCGCCGGGAAAGATTTTGCGTTTGCCGGGCCTTCCGTGAAGGACAAAAAATTCTTTGGCGATGGCACGGGGGTTGGGTTGCGTAAAGATGACGCAGAGCTGAAGCAGGCGTTTGATAAAGCGCTGGCTGAACTACGCGCCGATGGTACCTACGACAAAATGGCGAAGAAGTACTTTAACTTCAACGTCTACGGGGATTAATTTTTCCCGGCAGCATCAATGCACTTAAATGGTGCATTGATGCTGCCAATGTTTCCAGACTGTGCACTATGTGCACAAAAGTGGTGCATTCCTGCATAAATACGCATTTTTAGTGAGAAAAAAGCCAACAGACAGGGCAGAATGCTTTGCCATTCTGGGCTGAAAAGTGGCACGATAACTGCTCAGGATTTTTTGAACAAACCCGCAGAAATCAAAGGCAGTCGAGGATAATTATGAAAAAGCTGGCGTTATCTTTTTCTCTGGTATTGGCGCTCTCCAGCGCTTCGAGTGTTTTCGCAGCAATCCCACAAAAAGTACGAATTGGCACCGACCCAACCTATGCACCGTTTGAATCAAAGAATGCGAAGGGTGAATTGATTGGTTTTGATATCGATCTGGCAAAAGAGCTGTGTAAGCGTATCCAGACACAATGTACCTTCGTTGAGAACCCGCTGGACGCGCTGATCCCGTCTCTGAAAGCGAAGAAAATCGATGCCATTATGTCTTCGCTGTCGATCACCGAAAAACGTCAGCAGGAAATTGCGTTCACCGACAAACTTTATGCAGCGGATTCTCGTCTGGTGGTGAAAAAAGGTTCTCCGGTGACGCCGGATCTCGCCACGCTGAAAGGCAAACGTGTCGGCGTACTGCAGGGTACCACTCAGGAAACCTACGGGAATGAACACTGGGCGGCAAAAGGCGTTGAAATTGTCTCTTATCAGGGCCAGGACAATATCTACTCCGACCTGACCGCAGGCCGCATTGACGCGGCGTTCCAGGATGAAGTTGCAGCAAGCGAAGGTTTCCTGAAACAGCCGATTGGTAAAGATTATGCGTTTGGTGGCCCGTCCATCAAAGATGAAAAACTGTTTGGCGTGGGCACCGGTATGGGCCTGCGTAAAGAAGATAACGAACTGCGTGAAGCGCTGAATAAAGCGTTTGCTGAAATGCGTGCTGACGGCACGTACGACAAGCTGGCGAAAAAGTACTTCGATTTTAACGTATACGGCGAATAACCTTCGCTGACCACCCGTCGCCCCGCCTCAGAATGGGGCGACGGTGATAATAAGACAGGACAGGCTGAATGCTTTACGGGTTTTCACAAGTCATTTTTCAGGGCGCGCTGGTGACGCTTGAGCTGGCAATCAGCTCGGTGGTGCTGGCGGTGCTTATCGGCCTGGTTGGGGCTGGCGCAAAGCTTTCCAATAATCGCGTGATGGCGCTGATATTTGAAGGCTATACGACGTTGATTCGCGGCGTGCCAGATCTCGTGTTGATGTTGTTGATTTTCTACGGGCTGCAGATGGCGCTGAACGTGGTGACCGATTCACTCGGTATGAGCCAGTTCGACATCGACCCGATGATTGCCGGTATTATTACGCTTGGGTTTATTTACGGCGCCTATTTTACCGAGACCTTTCGTGGCGCGTTTATGGCAGTGCCGAAAGGGCACATCGAGGCGGCGACGGCCTTTGGCTTTACCGGCGGGCAGACGTTTCGCCGCATTCTGTTCCCGGCGATGATGCGCTACGCACTACCGGGGATTGGTAACAACTGGCAGGTTATCCTCAAATCGACGGCGCTGGTGTCGCTGCTGGGGCTGGAAGATGTGGTGAAGGCCACGCAGCTGGCCGGGAAAAGTACCTGGGAACCTTTCTATTTCGCCATCGTCTGTGGCCTGATTTATCTTGTATTTACAACCGTTTCCAATGGTGTGCTGCTGTTGCTCGAACGCCGTTACTCCGTGGGCGTGAAGAGGGCTGACCTGTGATCGAGATTATTCAGGAATACTGGCAATCCCTGCTGTGGACGGATGGCTATCGCTTTACCGGTGTCGCTATTACGCTGTGGCTGCTGATTTCTTCGGTGGTGATGGGCGGAATTCTGGCGCTTTTTCTCGCCATTGCCCGCGTCTCCAGCAATAAATACATCAAATTCCCGGTGTGGCTGTTTACCTATATTTTTCGCGGCACGCCGCTATATGTACAGCTACTGGTGTTTTACTCCGGCATGTATACGCTCGAAATCGTGAAAGGCACCGAGTTGCTGAACGCCTTTTTCCGCAGCGGCCTGAACTGTACGGTGCTGGCGCTGACGCTGAATACCTGCGCTTATACCACCGAGATTTTCGCGGGCGCGATTCGCGCGGTACCTGCGGGTGAAATTGAAGCGGCGCGCGCCTATGGTTTCTCCTCCTTTAAGCTTTACCGCTGCATTATTTTACCGTCGGCGCTGCGTATTGCGCTGCCGGCTTACAGCAATGAAGTGATTCTGATGCTGCACTCGACGGCGCTGGCGTTTACCGCCACCGTGCCGGATTTACTGAAGATTGCCCGAGATATTAACTCTGCCACCTATCAGCCGTTTACGGCATTTGGGATTGCGGCGGTGCTCTATTTGATTATCTCGTATGTGCTGATCTCTCTGTTCCGCAAAGCGGAAAAACGCTGGTTGCAGCATGTAAAACCTTCTTCTTCGCACTGAGAACACGATGCCTGAGAATAAATTAAACGTAATCGATCTGCATAAGCACTACGGAGAACACGAGGTGCTGAAAGGGGTATCACTGAAGGCGGACGCCGGTGATGTGATCAGTATTATTGGCTCGTCCGGGTCGGGGAAAAGTACTTTTCTGCGCTGCATTAACTTCCTCGAAAAACCGAGCGAAGGCACGATTGTGGTAAGTGGTCAGAATATCGGGCTGGTGCGTGATAAAGACGGTCAGCTGAAAGTTGCTGATAAAAACCAGCTGCGTCTGCTGCGCACGCGTCTGACGATGGTCTTCCAGCACTTTAATCTCTGGAGCCATATGACGGTGCTGGAGAACGTGATGGAAGCGCCGATTCAGGTGCTGGGCCTGAGCAAGCAGGAAGCGCGCGAGCGAGCGGAAAAATATCTCGCGAAGGTGGGCATCGACGCGCGTCAGCAGGTGAAATATCCGGTGCATCTTTCCGGCGGCCAGCAGCAGCGTGTTTCGATTGCCCGCGCATTGGCGATGGAGCCGGAAGTGCTGCTGTTTGATGAGCCGACCTCCGCGCTGGACCCGGAGCTGGTGGGCGAGGTGCTGCGCATCATGCAGCAACTGGCGGAAGAGGGCAAAACCATGGTGGTTGTGACGCACGAAATGGGCTTTGCCCGTCACGTGTCATCACATGTCATCTTCCTGCATCAGGGCAAAATCGAAGAAGAGGGTAACCCTGAACAACTTTTCGATAACCCGCAAAGCCCGCGTTTGCAGCAGTTCCTCAAAGGTTCGCTGAAGTAATCTTATCAGCCCGGCGCTCCGCCGGGCTATTCGTGTGGACGCTCCAGGCGATAGACCCAGTCGTCGTAATCAACACCGTTCAGATGATAGGCATTTTCCAGCACCTGAATGCGCACAAACCCCTGTTTTTCCAACAGACGCGAAGAGCTACGGTTTTCGCCAAGCACCCAGGCATTAATGGCATTCACACCCAGTTCAGAGAACCCGTACTGGCAAATTGCGCTCAGGGCTTCGCTGGCATAGCCTTTACCCTGCGCACCCGGTAACAGCGCATAGCCGACGTCTGCTTCGTGCGGGTTTTTACTGCTGATGCGCAAGCCAATATCACCAACCGGCTCACCGCCTCTATCACGCAGCACAAACACGCCAGCATCGGCGCAGCGTGCGTTGAAAACCGTTCGCAACGCCCTCTCACTTAGCACATCGCCCATGTAACGCATCACCTGGGGATCCTGGCGCAGTCGCAGGAAAAAAGGCCAGTCAGATTCGTTGAAGGATGAGAGCAACAGACGCGGCGTGGTGAGGGTAATCATATTCAATGCCATAACGGGTAAAGAAGCGGTTACCTTAACACCTCAACGGGTGGGATTACAGGCTCTTAAGCGCAGCGTGGTGATTGCTAAGACCATGGTAATAGTTGAGTACCGCCTGGCTTTCCAGTGAGGCACGAAGCTGTAGTGCCAGATTCAGGCTGTCCATGATGTGTGCCTGCGTGACCAGCGGGGAATCTGCGGAAATGCGTGCTTCAGAGACCAGCCAGTCAACGATGCTGCTCCAGCGCCAGAGCGGGGAGTTGCCTTTCACGCGTTGTACAGGCCCAGGGAAATCACCGCTACCACGCGCGCCTTCCTTCAAAAGTGCAACTGCCTGGCGCGTCAGCCCGGTTAACCCGGCGATATCACTTAAGCCAACCAGCGCAGAATCGACGGACTCGACACGAGCATGTAACGAGGTGGAAGATTCGATGTCACGAATGGCGGATAAAATGGCAGCATCCAGCGAGGGGCTTTCGCGGTCAAATTCAAGGTAGACGGAGGTACCATAAAAACAGACTAGCGCATCCTGGCAGCCTGCTGCATATAACGCATCCTCAAGGCCGGGTGTGCTAGCGTTGACACCAGAGAGTGTTAACGTGAAATTAAAGAGTGGCATTGTTCACTGCTCCTTTGTGTTGTTTCGGATGAGTATCACGCCAGGCTTACACCTTTCCACCATACGGATAATTTGGTGCGCGTGGTGTACGGGTACGGCAGGGGTAGACCAGATGCTCATCATATGTTCCTGATGTTTGGGAATGCCGCATTTCAATCTGCCAAAACAGTGGGCGCTTTTACCGCCAGCGACAAATATCCAACCTTGTTCCACCGCGTAGTGGATTGCTGCTCTGATATGTTTATCCGGATGTTCCTTCATCAGCGTGTGCCCGTGAGTATGAAGATGGTGTTGACGTTCGTCAACATGATTGTGATGAAAAATAATCACGGGAAGGTTATGACAGAGCTTTTTTGACCATGTTGGAAGCGACCTCACGTTGATGAAAGTCGTTAACCAGGCAAAATGACGTTATGCGAGGCGCCTTCAGTAAAGCACTCCCGTTTACAGGAGTGCTCTGTTTCAGGCTAAAAGATCCTCTAGCGCTTCATCGAGGTCGTGCCAGCGGAAGACAAAGCCGCTCTCTTCCAGCCGTTTTGGCAGCGCACGTTGTCCGCCCAGCACCAGCACCGACGATTCCCCCATCAGCAAGCGGATGGCTGTAGCAGGCACGCGAAGAATGGCGGGGCGATGTAGCGCGTGGCCGAGAGAATGGGCGAATTGTTCGTTGTGGACCGGGTAGGGGGAAACCATATTGAACGGCCCGCGAAGCGGATTATCGAGCAGCCACAAAATGCCGTTGACCATATCGTCGATGTGGATCCACGCCAGATACTGTCGGCCACTACCGATTGGCCCACCCAGCCCCAGTTTGAACGGCGGCAGCATTTTACCAAGAATGCCGCCTTTCGCGGCCAGCACGACGCCGGTGCGTAACAGGCAAACGCGGGTGCGATCGCTTTGCGCGGTGCAGGCGATCTGCTCCCACTTCGCACAGAGTTTATGGGTAAATTCATTGTGCGGTGGTTCTTCTTCGGTTACCACAACTTCACCGAGATCGCCATAATAGCCCGCCGCCGAGCCTGAAATCAGCACTTCAGGCGGTGTTTCACTGGCCTGAATTAATGCGCTAATCTTTTCCGTGATATGCCAGCGGCTTTCGCACAGCCGCTGTTTTTGCGTAGCGGTCCAGCGTTTATCGGCAATTGGCTCGCCCGCCAGATTGATGACGGCATCTATGCCATCAAGCGTGCGCTTGTCGTCAAGGCCCTTCCAGACTTCAATGCGCGAGCCTAAACGTTGTCGGGCTTTGTCCGGGCTACGGGTGACCACGGTCACCCCATGGCCCAGATCCAGCAGGCGCGGAATTAAATGACTGCCAATCAGCCCGGTACCGCCGGTAATCAGAATCTTCATGCCACCTCCGTCAGGAAGCGCTTAACGACGCCAGCTCATAGCAATCGAAACGGAGTCGGCGTAACGCAGCGCGTGAAGTTTATCGACCTCTACTTCAGCATAGGTGACCCAGTGATGTTCGCGAGCGATATCGAGCACATCCTGCGTTAATTTTTCCAGCAGCGAGAAGCGGTTACCCTCGACGTGGCTAATGATATTTTTGGTGATAGTGCGGTAGTTCAGCGCATCGTTAATATCTTCACTGTTGCGCGCGCGGTCCGCCGGGTAGCGAATTTCGATATTGATAACCACATCCTGACGGTTGGCTATCTCTTCATCTTTGATCCCGATAAAGGTGCGCAGGCGAAGATTTTTGATGCGGATAATGGCGTCTGGCTGAGACATTGCAGATTACTCCCTTTTATAGTTGTCCCAGCCATCATACACGAAAGCAATCGGCCACTTAATGGGGCTGCGCCTGCTGCATGGCTCGTGCCGTTGCCGGTCGCTGGCGGATACGTTCGAACCAGTTTTGCACCGCCGGATAGACGGCAAGATCGATACGTTGGCGGACGTGGGCGTTTACCCACGGCCAGCAGGCGATATCGGCAATGCTATAGTGATCGCCGGCAATCCACGGGTGATTGGCAAGGCGCTGATTCAATACGCCATACAGCCGCTGGGTTTCTACCTGGTATCGTTCAATGGCGTAGGGAACGGGCTGCGGGGCGAAGTGATTGAAATGGTGGTTTTGTCCCAGCATCGGGCCAAGGCCGCCCACCTGCCAGAACAACCACTGCAGCGTCGTGTGGCGCTCACGCAGTTCGCCGCTCAGCAGTTTACCGGATTTCTCTGCCAGATAGAGCAAGATAGCGCCCGACTCAAACAGACTGAACGGTGCGCCGCCATCCTCCGGTTGATGATCCACTATGGCCGGAATTTTGTTATTCGGTGAAATATCGAGAAATTGCGGCTTAAACTGCTCGCCTTTATTAATATCGACGCGAATCAAACGGTAGGGCAGCTCTGCCTCTTCAAGGAAAAGCGTAATTTTGTGGCCGTTCGGGGTGGGCGCATAGTAAAGGTCTATCATCGTCTCTCCGATTTTTGGCGGGTTGATTTCTACAGTATAGGCTCAAGTAACGCCCCGGGGCTGACATGCAAAATCCTCATGGTGGCGATAAGTGACAAGCATGAAAAGACAGGATATGTTGATTTATCGCCATCAGACAGTGAGCATATTATGAGCACCCCTGCAATTACCCTTTGGTCCGATTCCGATTTTTTCTCGCCTTATGTTTTATCCGTCTACGTAGCGTTGCAGGAAAAAAGCCTGCCGTTCACTCTTAAAACCGTGTCGCTTGATAACGGCGAACATCTTCAGTCAGGCTGGAAAGGCTATGGCCAGACGCGACGCGTGCCGTTGCTGGAAATCGACGACTTCCAGCTAAGTGAGTCATCGGCAATTACCGAATATCTTGATGAGCGTTTTGCCCCGCCGCAGTGGGAGCGGCTTTATCCGCATGATATGCAAAAACGCGCCCGCGCCCGGCAAATACAGGCATGGTTGCGCAGCGACCTGATGCCGATTCGTGAAGAGCGTTCGACGGATGTGGTATTTGCGGGTGTAAAAAAACCGCCATTAACCCGCGCAGGGGAAGCAAGCGCCGCTAAACTGTTTGACACGGCGAGTGCGTTACTGGCTCACGGTCAGCAAAATTTGTTCGGTGAATGGTGTATCGCGGATACGGACCTGGCGCTGATGCTCAATCGTTTGGTGCTGAACGGTGATGATGTCCCGCAGCAGCTGGCCGACTACGCTGAATTCCAGTGGCAGCGCTCCTCCGTTCTGCGCTATGTTGCGCTATCAGCGAAACGCGCAGGCTGAAAACGCCACCGGAATCCATTATGATAGTACGGTTTTCATGTGTGGAGATTTGATAAATGAAGCTGATGTTTGCATCGGATATTCATGGTTCTCTGCCCGCGACTGAACGCGTATTGTCACTCTTTGCACAAAGCGGTGCCCGCTGGTTGGTTATCCTTGGCGATATCCTTTACCACGGGCCGCGTAATGCATTGCCTGAAGGCTACGCACCGGCGCAGGTGGCCGAACGCCTCAACCCGCTGGCAAGCCAGATTATTGCCGTACGCGGCAACTGCGACAGCGAAGTAGACCAGATGCTGTTGCACTTTCCCATCACCGCCCCCTGGCAGCAGATCCTGACAGAAAATCAGCGCCTGTTTCTGACGCACGGTCATCTCTATGGCCCCGATAACCTTCCGCCGCTGGCGGCGGGCGATGTGCTGGTGTCCGGGCATACGCATCTTCCGCTTGCCGAGAAGCGCGGCGAGATTTTCCTGTTTAACCCCGGATCGGTGAGTATCCCGAAAGGCGGAAATGTTGCCAGTTACGGCATGCTGGACGGCGATAAACTGCAAGTTTTCGCACTCAATGATCAACAGGTTATTGCAGAGGTTGTGATTAACCCGTAATTTAGCCGACAAACGTAAAATGCGCCGCAAGAGCGCCCCTGGAGAAAATTTTCTGATGGTCGAGCAGAATCATTTGGCAAGCACGGAATGGGTAGATATCGTCAACGAAGACAATGAGGTTATCGCGCAGGCTAGCCGTGAACAGATGCGGGCGCAATGTCTGCGTCACCGCGCAACTTACATTGTCGTTCATGACGGTATGGGCAAAATCCTGGTGCAGCGTCGCACGGATACCAAAGATTACCAACCCGGCTTGCTGGATGCGACGGCGGGCGGAGTGGTGCAGTCTGATGAGCAAATGCTCGACTCAGCGCGCCGTGAAGCGGAAGAAGAGCTGGGCATTGCCGGGGTGCCGTTTGCTGACCACGGGCAGTTCTACTTCGAAGATAAGCACTGCCGCGTATGGGGAAGCCTGTTCAGCTGCGTTTCTCATGGGCCATTTGCGTTGCAGGAAGAAGAAGTCAGCGAAGTGTGCTGGCTAACGCCGGAAGAGATCACCGCACGCTGTGACGAATTCACCGCTGATTCGCTAAAAGCGCTGGCGCTGTGGATGAGCCGTAATGCGAAGAATCAGTCGCAGGAGCCGGAAACTGCCGATAAAGAGTAACTCGCTCGCATATCGCGCCCATAAAAAAATCCAGAGGTTTAACCCCCTGGATTTTTTTTCGCCCCGGTGAAGGGGCGGCAGGCCGTATTAGCCCTGCTGAGCCGACTGAATCGCGGTCAGCGCGATGGTGTAGACGATATCGTCAACCAGTGCGCCACGGGACAGGTCGTTAACCGGTTTGCGCATGCCTTGCAGCATCGGCCCGATGGAGATCAGGTCGGCAGAACGCTGTACCGCTTTGTAGGTTGTGTTACCGGTGTTCAGATCCGGGAAGATGAACACGGTAGCGCGACCTGCAACCGGAGAGTTCGGCGCTTTAGATTTCGCTACGTCAGCCATTACCGCGGCGTCGTACTGCAGCGGGCCGTCGATCATCAGGTCAGGACGTTTTTCCTGCGCCAGACGAGTCGCTTCGCGAACTTTCTCAACGTCGCTACCTGCACCAGAGGTGCCGGTGGAGTAGGAGAGCATCGCAACGCGCGGTTCGATACCGAAAGCAGTAGCGGAATCAGCGGACTGAATTGCGATTTCTGCCAGCTGTTCAGCGGTCGGATCCGGGTTGATCGCGCAGTCACCGTAAACATAAACCTGTTCCGGCAGCAGCATGAAGAACACAGAAGAAACCAGAGAGCTACCCGGCGCAGTTTTGATCAACTGCAGCGGCGGACGGATGGTGTTCGCAGTGGTGTGAACCGCACCGGAAACCAGACCGTCAACGTCGTCCTGTTCCAGCATCAGGGTGCCGAGAACCACGTTGTCTTCCAGCTGTTCGCGGGCAACGGTTTCGGTCATGCCTTTGTTTTTACGCAGTTCAACCAGACGAGCAACATAGCTTTCGCGAACCACATCCGGGTCAACGATTTCTACGCCAGCGCCCAGTTCAACGCCCTGTGCTGCCGCAACGCGGTTGATTTCATCCGGGTTACCCAGCAGTACACAGGTCGCGATACCACGTTCTGCACAGATAGCAGCCGCTTTAACGGTACGCGGTTCGTCGCCTTCCGGCAGAACAACACGTTTGCCCGCTTTACGCGCCAGCTCGGTGAGCTGATAACGGAACGCTGGCGGAGACAGGCGACGGCTACGTTCTGAGGTTGCAGTCAGCGATTCAATCCAGTCGGTGCTGATCTGGCTTGCAACGTATTCCTGAACTTTTTCGATGCGCTCGTGATCGTCAACCGGGACTTCCAGGTTAAAGCTCTGCAGGCTCAGAGACGTCTGCCAGGTATTGGTGTTAACCATAAACACCGGCAGGCCAGTGGCAAAGGCACGTTCGCACAATTTGTTGATGCGCGCGTCCATTTCGTAGCCACCGGTCAGCAGAATAGCGCCGATCTCTACACCGTTCATCGCGGCCAGGCATGCTGCAACCAGCACGTCAGGACGGTCAGCGGAGGTGACGAGCAGTGAACCCGGACGGAAGTGTTCCAGCATATGCGGGATGCTACGCGCACAGAAGGTCACGGATTTCACGCGGCGAGTGTTGATGTCGCCTTCGTTAATGATGGTCGCATTCAGGTGACGCGCCATGTCGATTGCGCGCGTTGCGATCAGATCGAAGCTCCACGGAATTGCGCCCAGCACCGGCAGGGTGCTGTGGGCTTTCAGCGCTTCTGGATCGATTTTAACGATTTTCGCACGGGAAGAGTCGTCAAAGATTTCGGACAGGTCAGGGCGAGTACGACCCTGCTCATCAACCGGCGCATTCAGTTTGTTAACGATGTAGCCAGTAATGTTGGTGTTTTTGGCACCGCCGAAGCTATTACGGGTCAGTTCGATACGTTCGTTGATCTGATCCTGTGTATCCGTACCCTGAGAGGTCACGAAGACGATTTCCGCGTTCAGCGTTTTAGCAATTTCATAGTTCAGAGACTGGGCAAACTGATGTTTGCGCGTCGGCACCAGGCCTTCAACCAGAACCACTTCCGCGTCTTTGGTGTTCGCGTGGTAGTTAGCGATGATCTCTTCCATTAGCACATCTTTCTGATTGCTGGACAGCAGAGACTCAACGTGGCTCATTTTCAGCGGTTCAGCCGCCGGAATGGCAGAGTTCGCACGCACAATAGTGGTGGTCTGGTCTGGCGTATCGCCACCGGTACGCGGTTGAGCGATAGGTTTGAAGACGCTCAGACGAACGCCTTTACGTTCCATAGCACGGATAACGCCCAGGCTGACGCTGGTCAGGCCGACGCTGGTTCCGGTAGGAATAAGCATGATAGTACGGGACACGGTTTATCCTCTTTTGCTCGTTGCCGCCGATTTTGGCGGGCACAAAACAGCACCGCCAGCATTGCTGGCGGTGTGGAATCAGGCGGTCAGACGGCAGGCGTCTTGCGCGATAACCAGCTCTTCGTTGGTCGGGATCACAACAGCAGGGCGGGTGCCTTCTTTGTTGATGAAGCCAGATTTACCGAAACGTGCAGCCAGGTTACGTTCGTGGTCAACTTCGAAGCCCAGAACGCCCAGTTTACCCAGGGAGAGTTCGCGAACCATTGCAGCGTTCTCACCGATACCACCGGTGAAGACAACCGCGTCCAGACGACCTTCCATCAGTGCAGTGTAAGAACCGATGTATTTCGCCAGACGGTGGCAGTAAACGTCCATTGCACGTTTAGCGTCAGCTTTCTCTTTGTAGTTGTCTTCAACATAGCGGCAGTCGCTGGTGACTTCGGTCAGACCCAGCAGGCCAGACTCTTTGGTCAGCATTTTGTTGATAGCGTCAACGCTCATGCCCAGGGTATCGTGCAGGTGGAAGATGATAGCCGGGTCGATGTCGCCAGAGCGCGTACCCATTACCAGACCTTCCAGCGGCGTCAGACCCATAGAGGTGTCAACGCATTTGCCGTTACGGATTGCAGAAACAGAACCACCGTTGCCCAGGTGGCAAGTGATGATGTTCAGTTCTTCAACCGGTTTGTTCAGCATTTTGGCCGCTTCTTGAGTTACGAAGAAGTGGCTGGTGCCGTGCGCGCCGTAGCGACGAACGCCGTGCTCTTTATACAGGCTGTACGGCAGAGCATAGAGGTAAGATTCTTCCGGCATGGTCTGATGGAACGCGGTGTCGAATACAGCCACGTTTTTGTCTTTCAGATTCGGGAAGGATTTCAGCGCTTCGGCGATACCGATCAGGTGAGCCGGGTTGTGCAGCGGAGCAAAAGAGGCAGAGTCTTTGATGCCCTGAATGACGGATTCGTCGATAACAACGGAGCTGGTGTACTTCTCGCCACCGTGTACGATACGGTGACCAATCGCAGTCAGCTGTGCAGACAGTTCTGGTTTTTGTGCCAGAATAGTGTTAACGATAAAGTTCAGCGCTTCACTGTGAGCGGCGCCTGCACCTAAAGCCGCTTCTTGTTTGCTGCCGTCCATTTTCCATTTGATGCGTGCTTCAGGAAGATGGAAACATTCGGCCAAACCAGAGAGGTACTCGTCACCGTTCAGTGCATCGATGATGGCAAATTTCAGTGAGGAGCTACCGCAGTTCAGAACCAGTACTAACTTACTCGACATGGAAGTACCTATTTATGATACGTGGCTAAAAAAACGTCAGGAGTCACAAAGCGTAGCGCAGGATGAAGCTGACATTTATGATTAACATCATGCCTGAATCGATTTTGAGGCAGGATGGAAGAAATACATATTGATTCTAAGTCATTTTGCATATTTTTCAGCCAATGGCAGAATATGCGATAATTTGACAGACCGGACAAGGTAGACTAGCCCTCATCTCAGGCTGGCACAGGATACCCGATCGCGGGGTTTATGCCAAAATGTTTTGAACGTTGTCATACGCAGTTGTGGTTTTGCACGAATTTTTTAATTTTTATATGTGAAGTTGAGGTAAGCCATGTCGACGCCCGAAAATCGCTCGGTCAGTTTTTTTAGTTTGTTCCGCCGGGGGCAGCACTACTCTAAGACGTGGCCGCTGGAAAAACGTCTCGCGCCGGTGTTCATTGAAAACCGCGCGATCCGCATTACTCGTCACGCTATCCGCTTTATGCCGCCGATTGCGGTCTTCACCCTGTGCTGGCAAATCGCCCTGGGTGGTCAGCTTGGCCCGGCCGTCGCCACTGCGCTGTTTGCCCTGAGCCTGCCGATGCAGGGGCTGTGGTGGCTGGGTAAACGCTCCGTCACGCCGCTGCCGCCATCAACCTTGCAGTGGTTTTATGAAGTGCGCGGGAAATTACAGGAGGCCGGGCAAGCGCTCGCGCCGGTGGAAGGAAAGCCCGATTATCAGGCGTTGGCTGACACGCTTAAGCGCGCGTTCAAACAACTGGATAAAACTTTCCTTGATGATTTGTAATTAACCATCAAAAACGCATATAAAAGAAGGCACAACGTTTGTGTCTTTTTTTATGCTGCAAAGCGCAACAGGAGTCGTAAAAATGGAAATGACCCATGCTCAACGTCTGATTTTGTCTAACCAGTACAAAATGATGACCATGCTTGATCCCGATAACGCTGAACGCTATCGCCGCCTGCAAACCATTGTCGAGCGCGGTTTTGGCCTGCAGATGCGCGAACTGGATCGCGACTTCGGTGAGTTAAAAGAAGAAACCTGCCGCATCGTCATCGACATCATGGAGATGTATCACGCGCTGCACGTTTCGTGGACCAATCTGAAAGACGCCGACACCATTGATGAACGTCGTGTCACCTTCCTCGGCTTTGACGCGGCAACCGAAGCCCGCTTCCTGAGCTATGTTCGTTTCATGGTCAATGTGGAAGGCCGCTATACCCATTTCGACGCGGGCACGCACGGCTTTAACGCCCAGACCCCAATGTGGGAAAAGTATCAGCGCATGCTGAATGTCTGGCACTCCTGCCCGCGCCAGTATCACCTGAGCAGCAACGAAATTAATCAAATCATCAACGCCTGATGGAGGCGCCTGTGCAGTGTAAAGGTTTTCTGTTTGATCTGGACGGTACGCTGGTAGATTCTCTGCCGGTCGTGGAACGTTCATGGTGCAGTTGGGGCGATCGTTTCGGGATCCCGCACGAGGAAATTCTCGGCTTTATCCATGGCAAACAGGCGATTACTTCGCTGCGCCACTTTATGCCGGGGCAAACGGAAGAGGCAATCCAGGCCGAGTTTACCCGCCTCGAGCAGATTGAAGCCAGCGATACGGACGGCGTGATTGCGCTGCCGGGCGCGCTTGAACTGCTGGAAACTCTGAACGCTAACCACATCCCGTGGGCGATTGTCACTTCAGGGTCCATTCCGGTTGCTCATGCTCGCCATAAAGCGGCGGGCCTGCCGATGCCGGAAGTGTTTGTCACCGCCGAGCGCGTGAAGCGCGGTAAACCAGAGCCGGATGCCTATCTACTGGGCGCAGAGCTGCTCGGGCTCGCCCCGCAGGATTGCACCGTTGTGGAAGATGCGGCCGCAGGCGTGCTCTCCGGGCTTGCGGCAGGGTGTCATGTGATTGCAGTTAATGTACCGGCAGATGCGCCGCGTCTTAACGAAGCAGATTTTGTCCTGACATCGCTTGCTGTGCTGAATATTGCTAAACAGCCAGACGGTACCGTCGATGTCACATTAAAAGCATAATCTTATGATTTGGCCCCGTATTCACGGGGCTTTTTTCTGCCATCATGCCAATACTTATCACTTATCTTTCTGACAAGGATGTGTTTTGAACGGTGAATTGATTTGGGTGCTCTCTCTACTGGCTATCGCCGTTGTGTTGTTTGCGATGGGCAAAGTGCGCATGGATGCTATCGCACTGTTAGTGATTGTCGCTTTCGTATTAAGCGGAACCTTAACCCTCAGCGAAGCCTTTTCAGGTTTTAGCGATCCCAACGTTATTCTGATTGCCGCCCTGTTTATCATTGGCGATGGCCTGGTGCGTACCGGCGTGGCTACTAATATGGGGGCGTGGCTGGTGCAGGTAGCGGGAAGCAGCGAAACCAAAATGCTGGTTTATCTGATGCTCACCGTGGCCGGTCTTGGCGCGTTTATGAGTTCAACCGGCGTGGTGGCTATCTTTATTCCTGTCGTACTTAGCGTATCCATGCGCATGAACATCTCACCATCGCGCCTGATGATGCCGCTCAGCTTTGCCGGGCTTATCAGCGGCATGATGACGCTGGTGGCGACGCCGCCGAACCTGGTGGTCAACAGTGAACTTATCCGCGAAGGGCTGCACGGCTTTGGCTTCTTCAGCGTCACGCCGATAGGCCTGGTCGTACTGCTGCTCGGCATCGTTTATATGCTGCTGATGCGCTTTATGTTTAAAGGCGAAGATCCTTCTGCATCTCGCGATGGTGGTAAACGTAGCTCGTTTCGCGATCTCATTAAAGCCTACCGTTTGACCGGGCGGGCGCGTCGTCTGGCGATTCGCCCCGGTTCGCCGATGATTGGTCAGCGACTCGATGATTTGAAACTGCGTGAACGCTACGGGGCAAACGTCATCGGCGTGGAGCGCTGGCGTCGGTTTCGTCGGGTCATTGTGAACGTTAATGGGGTATCTGAATTCCGCGCGCGTGACGTGCTGTTGATTGATATGTCGGCGGCAGATGTAGACCTGCGCGAGTTTTGCGCCGAGCAGATGCTGGAACCCATGATTCTGCGCGGCGAGTATTTTGCCGACCAGGCGCTCGATGTGGGGATGGCGGAAGTGTCGCTGATCCCGGAATCGGAACTGCTGGGGAAAACGGTACGCGAGATTGCGTTTCGTACCCGCTATGGTCTGAACGTCGTTGGGATGAAACGTAACGGCGAAGCGCTGGACGGTTCGGTGGTGGATATTCCCCTGGAGCTTGGCGATATCGTGCTGGTGGTCGGGAACTGGAAACTCATCAATCAGCTGGCGCAGAAAGGGCGTGATTTTGTCGTGCTCAACCTGCCGGTTGAAGTGAGCGATGCCTCGCCCGCCCATAGCCAGGCTCCGCATGCGATTTTCTGCCTGGTGCTGATGGTCGCGTTAATGCTGACCGATGAAATACCTAACCCGATTGCGGCGATTATTGCCTGTCTGCTGATGGGTAAATTCCGCTGCATTGATGCGCAAAGCGCGTATAAATCCATTCACTGGCCGAGCATTATTTTAATTGTAGGGATGATGCCGTTCGCGCTGGCGCTGCAAAAAACCGGCGGCGTTGATCTGGTGGTGAAAGGGCTGATGGATATCGGCGGCGGGCAGGGGCCTTACCTGATGCTGGGTTGTTTGTTCGTAATGTGTGCGACGATCGGGCTGTTTATATCCAATACGGCGACGGCAGTACTGATGGCACCGATTGCGCTGGCGACCGCGAAGACGATGGGCGTTTCGCCTTATCCGTTTGCGATGGTGGTGGCGATGGCGGCCTCGGCGGCCTTTATGACGCCAGTTTCCTCACCGGTGAACACGCTGGTGCTGGGGCCGGGGAAATACAGCTTTAGTGACTTCGTGAAGATTGGGGTTCCGTTCACCATCCTGGTGATGATTGTCAGCGTGCTGCTGATACCGGTATTGTTCCCGTTTTGAGTGACGGTAAAGCCGGATGAAAATGTGGGCTGCGAGCCCATCATGCCGGATGGCGGCTTCGCCTTATCCGGCCTACACGAAATGATAATGTCGGATGAAACCTGTAGGCCGGATAAGCGCAAGCGCCATCCGGCAGCAACAGGCCGCACTACAGCGGTGAATCGGTACTGATCTCGTCCAGCGACAAATGGAAGCTCGGCACAAACACGTCCATAAAGTAGTCCATCTCTTCACTACGCCGTTCTGACAGCGTTTTCTCCAGCCGACCTTTTGCCAGTAAAAACTCGTTATTGCCCGCCGATAACTCTTCCAGGCACTTCAGATACGCGCAAAGTGCATCCGCCTGTTTAACAATAGATTTCTCTTCGTCGCTATACTGATGTTCATCAATCAGCGGCGCGAAAATGTCCTGCAACTCTTCCGGCACCATCTCGACCAGTTTCTGCTGGGCAATCTTTTCAATAGCTTTATATTCCTGGGCGATTTGCGAGTTGAAGTATTTTACCGGGGTGGGTAAATCGCCGGTCAGCACTTCCGATGCGTCGTGGTACATCGCCAGCAGCGCGATACGCTCGGCGTTAACCTGACCGCCAAATTTGCGGTTTTTAATCGCAGCCAGCGCGTGTGCAACCATCGCCACCTGTAAGCTGTGTTCAGAGACGTTTTCCGTGCGCACGTTGCGCATCAATGGCCAGCGGTTGATTAATTTGAGGCGGGAGAGGTGGGCAAAAAAATGACTCTGATTCATAACGACCCTTACTCGGTAACTTCAGTAAGGGTCATTGTGCGCTGAGATGCGGGCTGGATGCAAATCCAGCCTACATATCAAGCCTGACGGTAGCCCGACAGGAAGCGGCCAAAGCGGGTGATCGACATTTCCAGATCGTCGATGCGCGGCAGCGTGACGATACGTACGTGGTCTGGCCACGGCCAGTTAAACGCCGTTCCCTGAACCAGCAGCACTTTTTCCTGTAACAGGAAATCGAGCACCATTTTCTGGTCATCGTGAATGTTAAAGCGTTTCGCATCAATTTTCGGGAACATATACAGCGCGCCGTTAGGCTTCACGCAGGAGACACCAGGGATCTCGTTAATCAGCTCCCACGCCCGGTTGCGCTGCTCATACAAGCGGCCACCGGGAACGATAAATTCGCTGATGCTCTGATATCCGCCCAGCGCCGTCTGGATGGCGTGCTGCGCCGGAACGTTGGCGCACAGGCGCATTGAGGCCAGCATTTCCAGCCCTTCGATGTAGCCTTTCGCATGTTTTTTCGGCCCGTTCAGCACCATCCAGCCCTGACGGAAGCCCGCCACGCGGTAGGTCTTTGACAAACCGTTAAAGGTTACGGTCAGCAAATCGGGCGCCAGCGCAGCAATAGAGTGGTGCTGGGCGTGATCGTAGAGGATCTTATCGTAGATTTCGTCAGCGAAGATGATCAGGTTATGCTCGCGAGCGAGTTCGACGATTTCCAGCAGTAATTCTTTGGAATAGACCGCCCCGGTTGGGTTGTTCGGGTTAATAATCACAATACCGCGAGTGCGTGGGGTGATTTTGGCGCGAATATCGTCGAGGTCCGGGAACCAGCCTGCGGATTCATCGCAAAGATAGTGCACCGCATTGCCGCCGGAAAGCGAAACGGCTGCCGTCCACAGTGGGTAATCCGGTGCAGGCACCAGCATTTCATCGCCGCTGTTCAGCAGGGCCTGCATCGCCTGCACAATCAGTTCAGAAACACCGTTACCGATATAAATATCTTCTACCGTCACGTCACGCATACCGCGTGCCTGGTAGTGTTGCATGATAGCTTTACGGGCGGAATAAAGTCCTTTGGAATCGCAATAACCTTGCGCCGTCGGCAGGTTGCGGATCACATCGACCAGAATTTCATCCGGCGCGTCAAAGCCGAAGGGGGCCGGATTGCCGATGTTGAGCTTAAGCACTTTGTTGCCTTCTTCTTCAAGGCGTTTGGCCTCTTTGAGAACCGGGCCACGGATGTCGTAACAGACGTTGTCTAACTTGCTGGATTTTTCGATGGGGGACATGAACCTTTAACCTTTTCGCTGTTATCGCCACTCCCTGCCATGGAAGTCAGCTCGGAATAATGTACTCCGCATCACCGGGGTTTTGAAGGGTCAACAGGAGAAGATTTTGTCAGTTTTAATGTTTTAGCACATTCTTTTTTGCTATAGTTTCGCTAAAATAATGATGCTATGTGTTGTTAATTTATTGTTCTATAGTGTCTTGTGTTGATTGTTTTTGGATTTGTGGTTGATTTATCTGATTGAAATCAAAACAGTTCACTTCAGTGACAAAACCGCTCAGATATACTTTAGCAATGCTTTAGTAATATTAATTGTCAATGAATTCATGAAACATACACATCATAGCTAATACATTTCTCTGTAAATCCAATGTTAATCATTGTTAATCCTCCCTCCTGTAGGTCATTAATGTTTTATTTTAAATTGCAAAGTAATCCAGAAGAATTGTTAGTTTTATTAAAGCATTTTGATTTTAATGGACTTTTTGTCTTAAGATCTTACTTATTAATACTTATAAATATAATGGATTTAGGTTAGGATAATGATGTTATCACGGACTTTCATTCATCAAATTTGTGAGTGATTTACACAGCATCCAGACAACATTATGTTATTAAACGGTTTTTAAAGATTTGTTTCCTCCCGGTATTATTGAGTCGCCAGGTTTATATCGGCTGCTTGGATATCCGGTTTTTTGAAAGAGCTCACATCCGGGGCGTGAGATTATTGTCTTACTCCTGGAGGTAAACACTTTATCGCAGAGGGGACTGTCACCCGATGGGAGGCAGACAATTTTAATGTTATACCGCTCCGTCAGGCAGTCATTCGGTAGCATCATTCCGAAGGATGAGCTTATAAAAGGATAAGCCTGATTTCAGAGCGCGGCATCAACAAGGCAGGCTAGCTTAAGCGGCCTGTAAGTGAATAAATATGATAAATGCAAATCGTCCGATACTGAATCTCGACCTCGATCTGCTGAGAACATTTGTTGCGGTCGCCGATTTAAGCACTTTTGCCGCAGCAGCAGCAGCCGTTTGTCGCACACAGTCCGCCGTTAGCCAGCAAATGCAGCGGCTGGAACAGCTTGTTGGCAAAGAACTTTTTGCCCGTCATGGCCGTAATAAACTGCTGACCGAGCACGGTATCCAGCTGTTAGGCTATGCACGTAAAATTCTGCGTTTTAATGATGAAGCCTGCACATCGTTGATGTTCAGTACGCTTCAGGGGCAACTGACGATTGGTTCGTCCGATGAGTCAGCGGATACCATCCTGCCGTTTCTGCTCAACCGCATCAGTTCTGCCTGGCCAAAGCTTGGGCTGGATGTGCGCGTGAAGCGACACGCGGATATGGCTGATATGCTTCACAAAAACGAAGTGGATCTGGTGCTCACTACGCACCGTATTGACGCGTTTCATTCGACAGTGTTAAGGACGTCGCCAACGCACTGGTATTGCGCCGCTGAGTTCGCTCTGCGTCCCGGCGAACCTGTACCTCTGGTGCTGCTCGATGATCCCAGTCCGTTCCGCGATATGATTATCTCCACGCTGGATGCGGCAAAAGTGCCGTGGCGTCTGGCGTATGTCGCCTCGACGCCTTCGGCGGTGCGTGCGGCGGTGAAGGCGGGGCTTGGCGTTACGGCAAGGCCGGTCGAGATGATGAGTCCGGAACTGCGCGTGCTGGGAAGAGCCGACAAAATGCCGGTGTTGCCAGATACGGAATATTTACTAAGCTGTAACGTGCAAAATCCAAATGAATTAATGCAAATGATTTTCCAGTCGGTCGAGACGAGCATCAAGCCATGGACACAGAGCACTGTCTATACCCTGGAAGGGGGAGATAATTCCCATGCTGATGATGAGGTTGTTGAGTAACATTCCCGCCGAAATCTGGTAACAAATTGTAAGTGCAAAAAAGAGTCACTGGCCCGTAAAATTTAGCCAGTGGCTTTTTTTTCGCCTGTGCTAATGCTTTTTGCAATTGATGCTTTTTACTATTTCTAGTGCATTCAATGCATTAAATGGTTTTTGAACGCTAATTCTGGCAATTGTGATCCACTTTTAACATATCCTGCTAATGTTAAAAAACCGGGTGTTTTGTTGCTGTTTTTCAGGTCGAATTAACAGAACCGTGTCTTAGATCAAGAAAATACTCCTACAGAGGGGGAGGAATCGTGTGAAATTCCTGTCAAAATAGAAGGGTACTAATTGTTATTGTCCGAAAACGGACACGATTCACCAGCACTCAATTCGGAGGGTGACATGAGTCGATACCCCGCAAAGGGCACGTAATGTTAATGAAATGGAATTGATGTAAATTAATGTGATGAAACCTTTGTTAAAGTTGACAAAAGGTTATCGAAAGGAGTAAAAAACCTCAAATTTTTTCGGTCTATGCTGTGATTCTGGCCGTTTTGCTGGTTTTTTAATCCTCCCCATGAATCGACGTAGCGTTCATATCTGCCAATAAGAGCAGAGCATTAAACGCCACCTATTTGGTAAAGCTTTGCGTATGTCAACATCCACTGAAATCATCGCTCATCACTGGGCATTCGCTATCTTTCTGGTCATCGCCATCGGCCTGTGCTGCCTTATGCTGCTTGGCGGTTGGTATCTTGGCGGTCGCGCACGCGCAAGAAGTAAAAACACGCCGTTTGAATCGGGTATCGATTCTGTGGGTACCGCACGCCTGCGCATGTCCGCGAAGTTCTATCTGGTCGCCATGTTCTTCGTCATCTTCGACGTGGAAGCGCTCTACCTCTTCGCCTGGTCAACGTCTATCCGCGAAAGTGGCTGGATAGGGTTTATCGAAGCCGCAATTTTCATTTTGGTGCTACTGGCTGGTCTGGTTTACCTCGTTCGTGTTGGCGCACTTGACTGGACGCCCGCGCGTTCTCGCCGCACCCTGGTCAACTCCGATACTGACAGCGTCACTAACCGTAATACGCAGTAAAAGCGAGGCAATAAGATGGATTATACGCTCACCCGCATAGATCCTAACGGTGAGAACGACCGTTACCCCCTGCAAAAACAGGAGATTGTCACCGATCCCCTGGAGCAGGAAGTTAACAAAAGCGTGTACATGGGCAAGCTCGAACACGCGATGCACGACATGGTCAACTGGGGTCGCAAAAACTCAATCTGGCCTTATAACTTTGGTCTTTCTTGCTGCTACGTTGAGATGGTGACGTCCTTCACTGCGGTGCATGACGTGGCGCGTTTCGGTGCGGAAGTTCTGCGTGCTTCCCCGCGTCAGGCTGACCTGATGGTGGTGGCGGGAACCTGCTTCACCAAGATGGCCCCGGTTATTCAGCGTCTGTATGAACAGATGCTGGAACCGAAGTGGGTTATCTCGATGGGTGCCTGCGCGAACTCTGGCGGTATGTACGACATTTACTCCGTCGTGCAGGGCGTTGATAAGT
This sequence comes from uncultured Pseudocitrobacter sp., assembly GCA_913778145.1. Lineage (GTDB taxonomy): Bacteria > Pseudomonadota > Gammaproteobacteria > Enterobacterales > Enterobacteriaceae > Pseudocitrobacter. Next base: position 1,031 of record CAJYVI010000044.1, on the reverse strand, counting down.
TTATTCCGGTTGATGTTTACATCCCTGGCTGCCCGCCGCGTCCGGAAGCCTATATGCAGGCACTGATGCTGCTGCAAGAATCTATCGGTAAAGAGCGCCGCCCGCTGTCGTGGGTAGTAGGCGATCAGGGCGTTTACCGCGCCAACATGCAGTCGGAACGCGAGCGTAAACGCGGCGAACGAATTGCAGTAACGAATCTGCGCACGCCTGACGAGATTTAATTTGCGCCTGCGGACGGGATAAAAACTTCGCAAATCAATCTACTACAGCGCGAAGCCTCGTCAGCAGTCACCACGGACCTTTTGCAATGGTGAACAATATGACCGATTTAACCGCGCATGACGCAGCCGTTTGGCAAACCCGCGATCACTCTGATGATCCGGTCATCGGCGAACTGCGCAACCGTTTTGGGCCGGATGCTTTTACCGTTCAGGCGACCCGCACCGGGGTTCCCGTCGTTTGGGTCAAGCGCGAACAGCTGCTGGAAGTCGGCGACTTCCTGAAGAAACTGCCTAAGCCTTACGTCATGCTGTTTGATTTACACGGCATGGACGAACGTCTTCGCACGCACCGCCAGGGTTTACCCGCGGCGGATTTTTCCGTTTTCTACCACCTGATCTCCATTGAACGTAATAGCGATATCATGCTCAAGGTGGCGCTGTCTGAAAACGATCTGAACGTGCCGACGTTTACCAAACTCTTCCCGAACGCTAACTGGTATGAGCGTGAAACCTGGGAGATGTTTGGCATTACCTTTAACGGCCACCCGAATCTGCGTCGCATCATGATGCCGAACACCTGGGAAGGCCACCCGCTGCGTAAAGACTATCCGGCGCGCGCCACCGAATTCGATCCGTTTGAGCTGACCAAAGCCAAGCAGGATCTCGAAATGGAAGCGCTGACCTTCAAACCGGAAGAGTGGGGCATGAAGCGCGGAACCGAAAACGAGGACTTTATGTTCCTCAACCTCGGCCCGAACCACCCGTCTGCGCACGGTGCATTCCGTATTATTCTGCAGCTTGATGGCGAAG
>CAJYVI010000043.1 GCA_913778145.1 uncultured Pseudocitrobacter sp. | reverse complement strand
GCCCACACAGATTGTCTGATAAATTGTTAAAGAGCAGTTGCGACGCGCTTTAGCGAACTGTCGCGAGGTGGCGTATATTACGCTTTCCTCTTTCAGAGTCAACCCTGAATTTCAGGATTTTTCTCTTTAACCGAAGCGGCTGTTGCCGTGTCAGTGGGAGCGCATTATAGGGAGTTCTTGTGAGGCTGCAACCCTAAATATGCGGCAATTTAACTGACTGCTGCAATCCACAGCAAAACCCCGCCTTATACCCGTTTACACACAAAGTTATCCACAGATTTCCGTGTTTTCTTATCGTCCGGCCTGCGCTTATACGATCGTTATGCGATAAAAGAGATCCTTTTCGTACTCTATATAGATGAAACCCAACCTCGTGGTTGGGCTTTGCGTTTCGAGATCGCTGGGCTATAGCAAGATCTCATCCTCATTAAGCAGATTCTCCAGGCTGTCCAGCTCCTGGCGCAATAGACTTCGGTTCGATAACTTGTTCTGCGCCGCAACCGGCAGGTCTGTGATGCTGAGAATGCCTTTACTGGTCAGCACATAGATCAAGTCTTCCAGCACGCGCACCAGTTCAAGATCGCTTTTTTGCAGCCCGGCAAGCAGCGCTTTCTGATGATTCTGCCAGTGGGTGATTTCAAGCGTGGTTTGTTCCGATTTCTCGGTCATTCCCTCGAAGGGTTGCGTATCCACCCGCACCAGTGTTCCCCGGGGATTACGTTGTAAGTAATACATCTTATCTCCTGAAAGAGTAGCGCCACGTGAGTAACGTGGCGCTGGAGCGGGTTAGATTATGATGGCGGTATTGTCCGGATTCGCCAGCAGATTGTTGATATCCGCCGCCGAGGATCCCTCTATAGTGATACTGACGTTCGCCCCATTCATAATTTGGCCACTAGTGCTAATCTCAATCACAGCATTTCCTTTCCCGTCATCAATAACCTGAAGGTAATTATCAAGGCTTTCGGTAATGCCTCCCAGCAAATCGCTGAGATCGATACGATCCCCCTCTGATGCATTGAAGTCTTTAATCACATCATGACCGTCATCGCCTTTCAGCCAGGTGAAGGTATCGCTGCCAGAGCCGCCTGTGAGGATATCATTGCCCGTGCCACCAATGAGTAGGTCATCGCCAGCACCACCATGTAGGGTGTCGTGACCTCCACCACCAAATAGGAGGTCGTCTCCGGCCCCACCATGTAGCACATCAGCCGAACCTTCACCGTCCAGATTACCGGCTTTACTAACATCATTACGGATAGCATCAGCGATCTGCTCTGCCGTCAATTCAGTACTACCAAACAGGCCCGCAAGTTCGCTAAGCGAATTAGCGCCATCGCCGATGAGAATATCATCCCCATGACCGCCATAGAGTGTGTCGGCACCTTCGCCACCGACGAGCAAATCATCGCCACCGCCACCGAAAATCAGATCATTACCTGTGCCACCAAACAGCGCATCGTTCCCGCCAGACTCAGGCAATAAGCCATCAAGCCGCTCCTGATTCTCTGCGATCCAGACATGCATTTGTGCGTCAGTTGCAGACTGACTCAATCCCATTTCGGATGTGATATAGCTACGGAGGTCAACCGCCGTCCCCTCTTCACTGGCGAAAGTAGCAATATCACCGAAAATAATATCGTTCCCCGCCCCTGCATTGACGATGTCATGACCCGGATCCATAACCCCCTCTTTCCCCTGAATTGCAGAGGCGAGATCGGAAGGGTCTATGCCCGTGGTACTTTCTCCATTTGAATCATACTTATTAAGTGTCGTCGCATTCACGCCTGAACCGATGCCAATCGCTTCAACATCAGAAATAGCATCCAGATTATCGAATGCATCTTTGGTGGTTTTCTCATCATAACGGTTAGACGAGCCTGTATTGTTAGGGGCTCCATCTGTAATGAAGTAGGTTTTATTCTCAATACCCCGAGTTTGAGCATTAAACCAGGTCACTGCCGCATTGAATGCGTCGTAGTAATCCGTATTACCGCTGGTATTGATCGAATTGAGTGTAGTTTGAAGTTTACTCAACGCCTGCGGATCGCTCAGGTCAATCGTCAATTTGATGCTGGCACTGGCAGCAAATGTAACCAACCCGATAGTAACCGTGCCGGCACCCGCTCCTGCAGATTCAATCAGCGATTTAACTACATCATAAATCGCTTTTTTAGCTGGCGTAATTCTATCCACACCATTCTGTTTCATGCTTCCCGAGGTATCGAGGATGAAGCAGATATTGTAATCCTGGCCTTGCTGAATAATGTTCCCTTTAACGTCGGCCAATACAATGTCACTGTCTCCGGTAGTACCGGTCACTGGCGTATCGCTCTTCGCCGTACCCTCAACGACGTTTCCTTTTTCAAGCGTATAACCTTGATCTGTCGAATGAGAGACTGTATTACCAAACTTATCGGAAGAGGTCACTGATGCTTCAATTTTCAGATCGCTGTCGCTTTGCAGCGAAGCAGTTGGAACATCAATCTTGTACACCAGTTGTCCATTTTCCTGGACTAGAGTGCCAGTGTAAGGATGACCGTCAACGGATAAGGTGACAACATCACCAACACTCGCGCCTCCCGTGACCTTACCGGTGATGGTCGTCGTTGCATCATCAATATCGGAAAAATTCAGTACATTATCGCCGGTAATGGGATCAATGGAGATCTCCACCGCCAGCGGGGCCGGCGCCACCGGCGTCACCGCCGTGTCGTTCACCGTGTTACCAAAGCTGTCGCTGATCGTCACCGCCGCCTGTACGCTGCCACCGTCCGCAATCTGCGCGGTCTCCACCGCCGTGCTCCAGCGTCCGTTCTCGCCCACAACCGCCGTACCGACAGGCTGGCCGTTAATCGTCAGCGTCACCGTCGTGCCCGCCGGGGCGGTACTGGACCCGCTGAGCACCGTGGTGTCCTGCGCCAGCTCGCTGTTATTGAGGTAACCGTCTTCCCCAATGATATCGATGGTCACCTCCACCGCCAGCGGGGCCGGCGCCACCGGTGTCACCGCCGTGTCGCTCACCGTGTTACCAAAGCTGTCGCTGATCGTCACCGCCGCCTGTACGCTGCCGCCGTCCGCAATCTGCGCGGTCTCCACCGTCGTGCTCCAGCGTCCGTTCTCGTCCACAACCGCCGTGCCGACAGGCTGGTCGTTAATCGTCAGCGTCACCGTCGTGCCCGCCGGGGCGGTACTGGTCCCGCTGAGCACCGTGGTTTCCTGTGCCAGCTCGCTGTTATTGAGGTAACCGTCTTCTCCGATGATATCGATGGTCACCTCCACCGCCAGCGGGGCCGGCGCCACCGGCGTCACCGCCGTGTCGCTCACCGCGTTACCATAGTTATCGCTGATCGCCACCGCCGCCTGCACGCTGCCGCCGTCCGCAATCTGCGCGGTCTCCACCGTCGTGCTCCAGCGCCCGTTCTCGCCCACAACCGCCGTACCGATAGGCTGGCCGTTAATCGTCAGCGTCACCGTGGTACCCGCCGGCGCGGTACTGGTCCCGCTGAGCGCCGTCTGCGCCTGTGCCAGCTCGCTGTTATTGAGGAAGCCGTCTTCCCCGATGATATCGATGGTCACCTCCACCGCCAGCGGGGCCGGCGCCACCGGCGTCACCGCCGTGTCGTTCACCGTGTTACCAAAACTGTCGCTGATCGTCACCGCCGCCTGCACGCTGCCGCCGTCCGCAATCTGCGCGGTCTCCACCGTCGTGCTCCAGCGCCCGTTCTCGTCCACAACCGCCGTGCCGATTTGTTTATCGCCCAGCGTCAGCGTTACCGTGGTTCCCGCCGGCGCGGTACTGGTCCCGCTGAGCGCCGTGGTGTCCTGCGCCAGCTCGCTGTTATTGAGGTAACCATCCCCGCCAATCGGCTCAATCTCCACCTCAACGCTCAGCGTCGCCTGCCCAACGCCACTCTGCGCGGTCGCGGTGGCTTCATTACCGTTGTCATCACGCGTGGTGACGCTGGCCTGCACATCGCCCGAGGCAAGCAGATCGCTGGTATTCACATTCACCGACCAACTGCTATCTGCCTGCACGGTGGTTTGATAATGATTGCCATTGACCGTCACCGTAACCACATCGCCTGGGCGAACATCGTGCCCCGTCTTGCCGCTAACGGCGGTAGTCTCCTGCATTGCTTCACGCATATTGATAATATTGTCGCCGGCGATGACATCAATGGTAATGCTGGCTTCAGGAAGGGTCGGTGGAACGGGCGGTTCTGGCGTGATGTTGGGATCATCATCGGTATCATTAACGTTCTGGTCGGACTCCAGCAACGTTTCTTCTTCTAGCGGGCCGGGGAACGTCACGTCAATGCCCTCTGTGGGATACCCCGCCGTGGGGTCAAGAATTTGCCCGGTCAGATCCAGCACGACGTGCGTATGCCCCTCGCCGCCGTCGCCCGCTTCGCCCGTTGCGCTGTTGGTCACCGGGTTACCCGCGGCGGTCGCTTCAAGCACCTGCGAGGGGTCAGCACCTTCCGCAATGGCCTGCTGGGCGGCGGCGAGATCCTGCGGCGCAGCGCTCTCTGCTGATGTCGTAACGGTAGCGTCATCACCCCAATGGCTTGCCCTGCCAAGATCCAGATTTTTACCATTCGGTAAGGTCACGGTGACCGCGCCCTGCTCGGTCACAATCTGTTCGCCGCGCATCACCTGCTCACCTTCTGTCGCCTGACGGCGGGTACCATCTGAGGCAACAATCCAGGCTTGCCCTATAATTGCTTTGATTGTTCCAATAACCATTGACATGGCATCTCTCCTTGGGGTGTTAATTCCGTATCATTTAAAATAATGATTTATTTCCTCTTATATATTCAGGAAATAAATGATAAGGTTATCTTTATGGTTCATCTTAATGAGTAAAAGACTAAATTCAGACCAGTAATCCAAATATATATATTCAGACCTGCATGAGTAATAATATCTTTTTATTATTTTTGTAAAACAGCGTATTTAATCGCTCGAACTCTTTCGCAATTGGTTTATCTTAGCTGCCAATCAGGATATTCAATGTGAAGGGATAACATCATGAAAACGCGCGATACAGTTATGCTTGCTTTGTCGTTGCCATTATTTGTCACAGGCTCAGCACACGCATTAACACTCGAACAAGCCATTAAGAACACTCTCAACACACATCCAGAAGTTAGTGCGTCGATCAATAGCCGATATTCAGCTGACTATGATTTACAGGCGGCGAGAGGTGGATATTTACCTTCCCTTAATTTAAATGCCGGAACCGGATGGGAGCAAACCGATAACGCCACTACGCGTGCGGCGAACGATCACCACCGTAACCTGCATCGAAGTGAATCGTCGCTGATGCTGACGCAAAACGTGTTTAACGGCTTTGCCACCACCAGCGAAGTTGCCCGCCAGAAAGCCACGGTTAACTCACGCGCTTACGGGGTAAGCAACAGTAGCGAAACCACCGCGCTGAGTGCGATTCAGGTTTATATGGATGTGCTGATGCGTCAGCAGTTTGTCAAACTGGCCGAAGAAAACCTTGCCAGCCATGAACGCATTTTTGATCAAATCAACCTGCGAACCCAGCAAGGCGTAGGCCGTCAGGCCGATTACGAGCAGGCCGAGGCACGTCTGGCTCAGGCGCGAAATAACCTGCTCACAGAACAAACCAATCTGGAAGACGCACGGACCAACTTCTTTAGTATCACCGGAAGCGAAGCCGATGATCTCAATCAGCCAGCATCGGTCGCCACGCCAGGTACGTTGGAAGACGCACGTAAAGTCATGCTGGCAAACAGCCCGCTGCTTAAGCTTGCCGAGTCAGATGTTGAAGCCACTCGCCAGCAGTATGAAGCGTCGAAATCCACCTTCTACCCGAACGTGAATATCGAGGCAGGCCGTACCATGGATAACAATATTGATGGTACCCGCGGTCACAGCCAGGAATGGCAGGCAATGTTGCGTCTGCGCTACAACCTGTTTAATGGTGGAACGGATAAGGCAAATCTTACTTCAAATGCTTATAAATTACGTGAAGCACAAGATGTACGAAATAATGCGCAGCGTCAATTAACGGAAGAATTACGCCTTTCGTGGAACGCCTTAAAAAATGCACAGCAGCAAGTGCCCATTGCCAAACAATATGCTGAGCAGAGTTATAAAGTGCGCGATGCTTATCGCCAGCAGTTCAGTATTGGCGAGCGTACATTATTAGACTTACTGGACAGTGAAAACGAAGTATTCACTGCGCAACGCCGTAATATTGAGATGCAATACGTTGAATTATTTTCCGGCTATAGAATTAAAGCACGTACGGGCGAATTACTGAAGTCAATGTCCATTCAACCACCATCAGCCAGCGAGGCAACCTGGGTTGAGGATCAGCAGTCATTACCGGATCTGAAATAAATCAGGAATACAGAGGGAGGCCGACTCCCTCTGTATTAACAGCCGGTATTGTTATAAGGACATAAAATATGGCACTACATTCAATCCCCTCTTCCGGCGCCGACCCCGTTGATAATCAAGAAGATATCGGCATCGACCCACGCACACTCCATGATGACCCCTTGCTGGATAGCCTGATGGCGATTTGCATGCTGCATGGGCGACCGGCCAGTCGCGTCTCGTTGACCGCCGGATTACCACTGGTAAAAAACCGACTTACGCTGGCAATTTTCTCACGCGCCGCCGCCCGCGCGAATCTTCGGGTACGCATGCTCAAGCGTGAACTGACAAAAATCACCGCCGTCTCTCTGCCCGCCATTTTGCTGCTAAAAGGCAACCGCACCGCCGTACTGCTTGGCTGGAGTGAACACGGCGAGGCGCGCATTCTGCCAAGCGAAACGCCTGGAGGCGAGCTCTCAATTGATGCGCAAACGCTGGCGGATGAATACACCGGCGTGGCGCTGTTCATTCAGCCAATGCACCAGCGCGAACGCAGCGAAACGGCGCTCATTCCCCGAACCCGCACCTGGTTTCGCGATACGCTAAAGCTCTCGCGTACGCTGTATACCGACTCCATCGTTGCCAGCTTCCTGATTAACGTCATCGCCCTGTGTACGCCGCTGTTCGTGATGAACGTCTACGATCGCGTGGTGCCCAATCAGGCGACCTCGACACTGTGGGTGCTGGCGATTGGTATCACCGTCGCCTTCCTGTTTGATTTACTGCTAAAAACCCTGCGCAGCCGCTGTCTTGATCTGGCCGGAAAGAAAACCGACATGGTCGTCTCGGCGTCGTTGTTCAGCCGCATAACCGGGATGGCGATGAAAGCGCGTCCTGCGCGTCTGGGCAGCTTCGCGCAAAACATTCACGAAATTCAGTCACTGCGCGATTTCCTCTCTTCACTTACCCTCGCCACGCTTATCGACATGCCCTTCACCCTGCTGATGCTGCTGGTGATTGGTATCATCGGCGGCCCGCTGGTGTTTATCCCGCTGGTTGCGTTTCCGCTGGCGCTGGTCGTCAGCTGGCTGATTCAGCGACCGCTCAATGAAACCATCGACGACACGATGAAACTCTCCTCAGAACGTCAGGCAGTGTTGATTGAAACCCTGAGCGGCCTCGACGCCATCAAAGTGAACAATGCACAAAGCGAGCGTCAGTATCTGTGGGAAAAAACGCTGGGCACGCTGAGCAAAAAAGAGCTGCGGGTAAAAACGCTCTCGACGCTGGCGGTCAACTTTACTGCCTGGCTCCAGCAGTTCTCCGGCGTGGCGATGATTGTCGCCGGGGTGTATCTCATTATTGAGGGCAACCTCAGTATGGGCGGCCTGATTGCCTGCTACATGTTGAACGGGCGCGCGCTAGTGCCGATGGGGCAACTGAGCGGCCTCGTCACGCGCTATCAGCAGGCTCGCATGACCATGGAAACCACCGAAAGCATGATGGACCTTCCGCAGGAGCGTCAGGAAGATACGCCGTCGGTCGCGCGCGAGAAATTACAGGGCGCGATTGCCTTCCAGAATGTGACGTTCACCTATCCGGACCAAAAGTATGCCTCACTCCGCGCCATCTCCTTCACCATCACACCGGGCGAAAGAGTGGGCATTATTGGCCGCAGTGGTTCAGGGAAAAGCTCGCTGGCGAAGTTGATCATCGGTTTCTACCAGCCTGACGCGGGCGAAATACTGATAGATGGCATGGATGCGAATCAAATCGACGTGAACGACCTGCGCCACAACATTGGTTATGGCCCGCAGGATATCCACCTGTTCAGCGGCACGCTGCGTGAAAATCTGATCTACGGCGCAAGCTATGTCGATGATGATGTCATGCTCCGCGCCTCGCGTCTGGCAGGCGTGCATGAGTTTGCCCGCAAACACCCAGACGGCTACAACATGCAGGTTGGCGAGCGCGGGTTGAACCTCTCCGGCGGGCAACGTCAGGCAGTAGTACTGGCGCGCGCGCTGCTTCTCGACCCACCGATTTTGTTGCTCGATGAACCTACCAGCTCGATGGATAACACCACCGAAGACGCGGTAAGACGCGCATTGATGGAAAACACGCGTGGCAAAACGATGCTGCTGGTGACACACCGCGCGTCGATGCTGGCGCTGGTTGACCGTCTGATTATTCTCGATCGTGGCCGCATTATTGCCGATGGGCCTCGCGATAACGTTCTGGCGGCGCTGAAGAAGGGGCAAATCCATGCGAGCCATTAATGCGATTAAAGCACTGCTGCGCCGTATGGGCCTGCTTTCCAGTGAGAAGCCCTTTACGGTAAACGATATCAACGGCGTGATCACCGAAGGCGCGCCGCGTTCTACGCGCATCACGCTCTGGGCCTGCTTTGCATTTTTCATCGCTTTTATTGTCTGGGCCTCGTTTGCTCAGGTCGATGAAGTGACGCGCGGCGAAGGAAAAGCGATTCCCTCATCGCGCCTGCAAAAGATCCAAAACCTGGAAGGCGGGATTGTCTCAGAGGTATTTGTTCATGAAGGGCAAGTTGTGGAAGCCGGGCAGCCGTTACTGCGTCTGGATGACACACGTTTTCGCTCCAACGTGGGCGAAAGCGAGGCCGACCGCAATGCGCTGATTGCGCGCATCTCGCGCCTGCAGGCGCAAATTGACGACAAACCGCTGGAGATCAGCCCGGAAATCGAGCGCGATGCGCCAGGCATTGCCAGCGGCGAGCGAGAGTTATTCAACACTCAGCGCGAACGCTTCCGCAGCGAGATTTCCGGCCTCGAAGAGCAACTGGCGCAAAAACGCCAGGAATTGCTGGATTTCGAGGCTAAAAAGGTACAGTTCCGCAACAGTCTTGGCCTGCTGCAACAGGAAGTACGGATGTCGGAACCGCTGGTTGCCGCAGGCGCTATTTCGAAAGTGGAAGTGCTGCGTTTACGCCGTTCGGAGGTGGAAACGCGCGGCCAGCTTGATTCGGTGATCCTGTCGATCCCGCGCGCGCAATCGGCGATCAAAGAGATTGAAAGTAAGATCGCCGAAGCCAAAGGTCGCTATCGCAGCGACGCGCTGGCGGAACTCAACGAGGCCCGCACCAACCTGAGCAAAACGGAAGCTTCCGGTAAAGCGATTGAGGATCGGGTCAATCGTACGCTAGTGACCTCGCCGGTACGCGGCGTGGTACAGCAGTTGCTGGTGACGACCATCGGCGGCGTTATCCAACCGGGCAGCGAACTGGTGGAGATCGTTCCGCTGGACGATACGCTGCTGGTTGAAGCAAAAGTACGTCCGCAGGATATCGCCTTTTTACATCCGGGCCAGCAAGCGATGATCAAGTTTACCGCCTATGATTACACCATCTATGGCGGCCTCAAGGGATCTTTGGAGCATATCAGCGCTGATACCATCACGGATAAAGAGGGCCGCAGTTTCTACCAGATCCGCCTGCGCACGGAACGCAACCATCTCGGTGATGAAGCGAAACCGCTGCTGATTATTCCGGGCATGGTGGTTTCAGTCGATATCATGACGGGCAGGAAAACCGTGCTCAGCTATCTGCTGAAACCGATTCTCCGCGCTAAAGCCGAGGCGTTACGCGAAAGATAATCTCGTCAGGGGCGCGCTCAGCGCCCCTTCATGGCAATAACGATCGGTTATCTGAAAGTGACATATTGCCTGTCCCATGCTAATGCGGAATATCCAGGCCTGCCGGTATAATGATATCTTATAAATCACAGGGATTTTATTCGCGCAGCAGGATACCAACATGTCACTGAGCCATTTACTCGCGCAAACCCGGCCTCTGGTTGAGCAATTTAACATTGTCACCAATGCTTCTCACGTTCCGGGTTATGTGCTCTTTTTTAGCGTGAGTAGTGGTCACGAACGTGCTCACATCGTACAAGCCTGCGGTGACACGCTGGATGATGCCTGGATGGCGGGCGCAAAGGCGTTGCAGCGCTGGGCGCATAAGCAAACCACCTCGCCTTGCTGGCTGCGCGTGGATGCCGTCAACCACGTTGAAGCGCTACGCTGGGATGTCCTGCAAAACAAACTGCGCAAAACCAAGCGTAACTATTTCCGCTTTGGCTTGAGCTTCACCGAGACTTTTGAACACGCCCTGCTTGAGCAAGAAATTGCCGCCAACGCCTTGCTCTACGAGGGCAGCGAGGGCGTCGCCACTCCTAACGATAAAAATCTGGCCAATTATACCCGTCAGCGTTTTGGCAGCGAACTGCACTGGCCCGACGCGCCGGAGCAAATCCTCTGGCGCTTTACCACCCTCGGTGCCTTCAGCGACGGCGATCGGACATACCCTCTGGAATCTGCAGGGCCGCATTCGGGCTATCGCCAGCTTCCGCACTGGCAGGATGAACTGGAGCCGATGATCCACTCGGCCAGTGACTATCTGGCGAAGCAGGTTAAAAAATCGGGCCGTTTTCATTACGGCTGGTTCCCCTGCTTCGATCGGGCAATTCCCACCTATAACGCCCTGCGCCACGCTAGCTCGACCTACGCGCTGTTAGAAGGCTGGGAAGTCACGCAGAACGACGCGCAGTTTGCCGCCATCGAACGCGCGTTACACGATCTCGCCAGCGAGCTTATCCGCACCTTTACGTTGCCCGACGGTAGCGACGCCGATTTTCTGGTCGACACCGGCGATGAAATTAAACTCGGCGGCAACGCGGTGTGCATTCTGGCGATGGCAAAATACAGCGAACTGACGGGAAGTGAGCGCTATCTTGAGCAAATGGAACGCCTGGCGAACGGCATTGCCTTCATGCAAAACGCCGAAAGCGGCGCATTTGTTCACGTGCTGCATGCCGCCGATCTTTCGCTGAAAGAAGAGCAGCGCATTATTTACTACGACGGAGAAGCGGCCTTTGCGCTGATGCGTCTGTATGGCCTGACCAAAAATCCGCGCTGGCTGTCCATTGTTGAACGGGCGATGGACAATTTTATCGCCCGGAAACACTGGCAGGCGCACGATCACTGGTTAAGTTACTGCGTGAACGAGCTGACGCGTTATCGCCCGCAGGCCCGATACTATCAGTTCGGGCTGGACAACGTGCGCGATCATCTCGATTTCGTCCTGAAAAGAGTGACCACCTACCCGACGCTGCTGGAACTGATGATGGCGGCGCAGCGCATGATTGAACGCCTGCAGAGTGATGAAACGCACCGGCATCTGCTGGACGATTTTGACATTGATAAGTTTTACCGCGCGCTGGAGTATCGCGCCCGTTATCTGGCTAACGGCTTTTTCTGGCCGGAACTGGCGATGTTTTTCAAAAACCCGCAAAAAATTGTCGGCAGTTTTTTCATACGCCATCACAGTTATCGTGTGCGCATTGACGACGTCGAACACTATCTTTCCGGCTATGTGGCCTACCGTAAATATCGCCTCCAGCAGGCCAAACCCCAGCAGCTGGTTTTCCTGTGCGGTAATTTTCGCCATGAAGGCAACGGAATTGAAATCGCCTCCATCCGCCGCTGCGCGCTGTTTATTCGCCAGCTCGGCGTTTCGCCGTGGGTGATCACGTCCAGTTGGAACCCACAGCTGGCGCGCACGGTGGAAGTGCTTTATGAAAGCGGAAAACTGCCCGCGCCGGTTAAAGCCCTGACGGTCTATGACTGGCTGCCAGCCATGCTTGAGCGCGGTGATATTCGCCCGATGCAGGAACTGCGCCCCGGCATGCGTGCGCAAACGCGTAAGGACAGTCGCAACATTCTCGCGGCGCGTCGGTATGTCGGCGCGGAAGGCAATCTCAGTCACGAAGATTTTGTCCATCTGCCCACGCAGAAAATCGTGCTGCGTCGGCACTATCGCTCTCTGAAAGGCACGGCGTATCTTTCCGGCATTGAGCTGCGCTTCGCCGACCATGAACTGCGCTATGCCAGCGAAGGGGAGTTCGCCGCCGCCATGCTGGCGCATAACCTGGACAGGCAAACCGCATGGCATTTTCTGGTCGATAAAAATCTGCCGTGGCGGGAGTTTGTCTCTTCAAAACCCAAAAGTTGGCTGAATGCGACCCTGACGTCGGTGATTCACTCGACGCATCAACGGGAAGACGGTGAGTTTAAGCAGGCATACCGACATGTGTTGCGCGGCGAAACGCTGCTCGACCGCATAATTGTGCTGACTGATGCGCAAAAGAATGATTTAGCGAACGTTATTCCCGGCGCAGAACGCTTGCGGGTTATCCCCCATCATCTGACCCCCTCTTTGCCGGTTGGCAATCCGCAGAAAGCCGTCGGCAAACGGGTACTCTATATGGCACGTTACGCCCCGGAAAAGCAGCATTCCCTTCTCTTCCGCGCCTTTATGCAAGTCGTGAAAAAAATGCCGGAAGCAGAGCTACACACCTATGGTTCAGGCGGGTTGAAAGCTGAACTGGAACAATGGGTTGTCGCCAATAATCTCAATAATAATATCTTTTTGCATGACCATTCCGGCGAACTGGAATTCCTGCATCGCCAGTCCAGCTGCGCCGTTCTCTGTTCCAGCCATGAAGGCTTCTCACTGTTTGGCCTGGAGTCACTCGCCTACGGTACGCCGCTGGTCAGTTTTGATATTCAATATGGCCCACGCGATTTGCTGGAAAATTCCGGTGCCGGAATTCTGGTGAAACCGAATGACGAAACCGCACTGGCAGACGCACTAATGGAGGTGTTACAGAATCCGCAGCACTGCGCGCAAATGCAGAAAAACGCATTGCGCCACGCCACGCGCTATGCTGAACAACAGGTCGCCGCACTCTGGCAAGCCTGGTGGCAGGAGATGCAATCACTGGCCTCCCACGAAAATAAAGGGGTCGATAAACGCGCGTGAACGTTCGACTAAGCCATTGCATACTCTGGCAACGCTGGCTGGCATTCTGGCTGGCGCTGTTGCTTGTGCTCTCACCTGGCCTCGGTGCCAGCTGGGACTTCAACACCATCAATTCGCGCAGCCAGCAGCTATACGGCCCCGCCACGCCAGCGGCGCAGCGCAATATTGATGAGTGGGCGGCATTGCTTAAAAATCCACCGCAGGGCACGATTCAGGATAAATTAAACCGCGTTAATCAATTTTTTAATTCCCGCATGCGTTTTCGTGATGATATTGCCGTATGGGGGCAACAGGACTATTGGGCTACCCCGATTGAGTTTTTACGCAAAGGCGCGGGCGACTGCGAAGATTACGCACTGGCGAAATATTTCACCCTGCGTGAACTGGGCGTACCCGCCAGCCAGCTTCGAATTACCTATGTTAAAGCGTTGCAGTTAAATCAGGCGCACATGGTTGTCGCCTGGTATGCCACACCCGACGCGGTACCGTTAATTCTGGATAACTTAAAAACCACGATTTTACCCGCAACACAGCGTCATGACCTGCTGCCGGTTTACTCCTTCAACGGCGAGGGGTTATGGATCCCTCAGGCCGGCAAAAACAAACGCGTGGGCGACAGTAAAAAGATTTCTCGCTGGCAGGATCTTCTCACCAAGATGCGTGCAGAAGGATTTGTAATTAATGAATAGGAAGTAGCCATGTCACTCTATAAACAGCTACTCATTGGTATTTGTCTGTTCACGGTCATCATCTTCTGCGGCAGCTTTTATGTGACGCTGGAGAGTTCGCGCGAACAGTATCATAACCAACTGAGTGCGCACGCACAGGATAGCGCCACCGCACTGGGCCTTTCGCTCACCGCGAATATTGACGATCCGGTGATGACGGAACTGATGGTCAATTCCATCTTCGACAGCGGCTACTTTTACCGAATTCGGGTGGTGGATATTAAAACCGGCAAGCCGCTGATTGAACGGCAGAATACGCCGCAAAGCGCCAGCGTTCCCAACTGGTTTGTGCGCATGGTGCGTCTGAACCCAGGCCAGGGTGAAGCGGTAGTGATGCGCGGATGGAATCAGGTAGCGAAGGTCGAAGTGATCAGCCACCCGATGTTCGCCTTGACGCGCCTGTGGGATAGTCTGGTCGCCAGTTTCCTGCTGTTAAGCGTGTGCAGCATTCTTTGCTTACTGGGCGCGATGTTTATGCTGCGCCGCAGCCTGCGCCCGCTGAATCATATTGTCGATCAGGCGCTGGCGATTAGCCGCCGCGAATTCCTCAATCTGCCGGAACGCCCCAAAACGCCGGAGCTGCGCCGGGTGGTGGAAGCCACCAATATGATGGTCACCCAGCTTAAAGCACTGTTCAGCGAACAGGCTACGCGAACCGAAACGCTGCGTCAGGAGGCCTACAATGACAGCCTGACGGGGCTGAACAACCGCCGCTCATTTGATATTAAACTCCAGTCGCGTCTGAGCGATGAAGAGCACGCCGCGGGCCATCTGATTTTACTGCGCGTGCAGGATCTCATCGGCCTCAACCAGCGCCTTGGCGGTGCCAAAACCGATCAGTTGCTGGTCGCCGTGGCCGATATTCTGAATGCATTACAGCAACGTTTCTTCCATAACGAAGGTTTCCTGGCCCGTATTCGCGGCGGCGAGTTCGCTATCATTGCGCCCCCAATTCTGCCGCAGGAGATGGAAAATCTCATTGCCGCCCTCAGCACGCAGCTAAAAGCGCTGCACGAAACTGGTATGAGCGACGTCACGCCCGTGGCCCACTTCTCGCAGGTGAGTTTTAACGTTGGCGATACGCCACAGGCGCTACTGCGTCAGGCAGACCAGGCGCTGGCGATGGCGGAAACAGAGATGCGTTTCTTTGCCGACACGCAGGCACCGCAGCAAATGGAAAACGACGACGATCACCATCACTGGCACACGCGTCTGGAGACCGTACTGGCAAAAGAGTCCTTCGAGCTTTTCTCCCAGCCGGTTTATGAGTGCAACAATAAAAATATCATCCTGCATCAGAAAATCCTCGCCCGTATCAAGACGCCGGAAGGTGAAATCATCCCGGCAGGACGCTTTATGCCGTGGATCCACCGTCTGGCGCTGAGCCGTCGGATGGACATCGTCATGCTGAAACAGACGCTGAAAGCGATGGAGAAAAGCACCCAACCTCTGGCGCTGAGCATCAGTGGCGAAAGTGTTGCAGACGAGGAAAGCATGAACGCACTGCTGCAACCACTGAAGGGCGCGCGCCATCTTGCTGGCCGCCTCACGCTGGAGCTTGATGAAAATGAGCTGCCGAACCCGGAGCAGGTCAGCCTGCTGGTACAAAAACTGAATACTCTGGGCTGCCGTTTAGGGATTCAGCACTTCGGCGGGCGTTTCCATCTGATTGGCAACCTGCCACAGTGGGGGCTGGCGTGGATTAAAGTAGATGGTGGTTATATTCGCCATATCGATCAGGAAGAAGATAAAAAACTGTTTATCGAAGCCATTTACTGGGCCACACGCCAGATCGATCTGCCATTGATTGCCGAACGCGTCGAGACGGAAGGTGAATTGGCCGTGTTGGAAAAAATAGGTTTGTATGGTGCAATGGGACGTTATTTTAGCGATGCCAGCACTCTCACTAAATAATTGTCAGGAGAATAACCATGCATTTTATTGAACGCAACAGTGAGGGTCAGATCGTCCGGGTGGAGCCAACTCCATTCCCCGAATCGACTGAACGAAGCGATGAAACAACCGCTGAAATTGGCGAGTGGTTGAGAATCAACACCCTACATCAGCTGCAACAAAGCGATCTCGATATGGTCCGTGTTCTTGAGGACCTTATCGAGGTTCTTATGAGCAAAGGAGTCATTAGCATTACTGACCTTCCACCTGCGGCACAAAACAAATTGCTCAGTCGCGCTCAGGCCCGTCAAACGTTGGGTGGGCTGGAGGATTTAATTGGTGAAGAGGAAGATAGACTCATTTAAATTAAATCAAAATTGTAAATGCCATATTCGGAAAAAGTTTCTGAATATGGCATAATCTCTATATTCGGAAATACCTTACAATCAAGCATTTTTTAATTAAAATCTATTTAAATAGCATGCTAATCATTTAAATTAAATAACTTCCCCCCGAATTTTACATCAGATTCCTGCCAATCCCTTATTTAAATCAAAGAAAATTCCTAAGCATTCAATTATTGTATAAGTAATTTCGTATTGATTTTTTTAATAATTAGTTAAATTTCCAATAAATTCCTATAAAACCCAACAAAACAGACATCCAGCCGTCTATATGTCAACAACGTTCGTTGATATCATCACATCAGTGACGAAAACGCGGGTGTGCGGGTCACATAAAGAGTCAGGAGAAACATCATGAGCGCTATAGTTGGAACAATTAAAGCGATAATAGGACAAGTTTTCGCAATCGCCCCTGATGGAAGTCGACGTCTGCTGACCGAAGGCGATCACATTCAAAGTGGAGAACAAGTCGATACGGGTGCCTCTGGCGCGGTAACCATCGCCCTCGCCGACGGAAAAACGCTCGATCTGGGCCGTGACACCCATTGGGACAGCAGCACGCTCTCTCCTGTTCCCACACCTGAAGCCGATCCCACTGACATTGCCGCCATTCAGCAAGCCATCGCCGACGGGCAGGACCCGACTCAAATTCTTGAAGCTACCGCCGCTGGCCCGCAATCTGCTAGGCCACAAGCTGCGGGGCAACCCGGCGCAAGCGGGGGCGGTGCGCATACCCACGTTATTCTCGATCTGACCGGCGAGATCCTCGATCCAAATGCAGGATATCCCACAACCGGTCTGGATTTTCCTGATGACATCCGCGAAGAAGAACTGACGCTACTGGATAGCGATGCGGATGCGGATTCTGATGCGGATTCGGATTCCGACAGCGACTCGGATTCAGACAGCGACTCGGATTCAGACAGCGACTCCGATTCAGACAGCGACTCTGACTCCGACAGCGATTCGGATTCAGACAGTGATTCGGATTCAGATAGCGACTCTGATTCAGATAGCGACTCTGACTCCGACAGCGATTCGGATTCGGACAGTGACTCCGATTCAGATAGCGACGCCGACTCGGACAGCGACTCCGATTCTGACAGCGACTCCGATTCTGACAACGACTCCGATTCTGACAGCGACTCTGATTCTGACAGCGATTCCGACTCGGACAGCGATTCGGACTCCGACAGTGACTCTGATTCTGACAGTGACTCTGATTCTGATTCTGATTCTGATTCTGACAGCGACTCCGATTCAGACAGCGATTCGGATTCAGACAGCGATTCGGATTCAGACAGCGACTCCGATTCAGACAGCGATTCTGATTCAGACAGCGACTCTGATTCTGACAGCGATTCGGACTCTGACAGCGACTCGGATTCAGATAGCGACTCTGACTCGGACAGCGATTCCGATTCAGATAGCGACTCTGACTCCGACAGCGATTCGGATTCAGACAGTGATTCGGATTCAGATAGCGACTCTGATTCAGACAGCGACTCTGACTCCGACAGCGATTCTGATTCAGACAGCGACTCCGACTCGGACAGCGACTCTGATTCCGACAGTGATTCTGATGCCGATAGCGATGCTGACTCGGACAGCGATTCTGACTCGGACGGCGACTCTGACTCCGATTCAGACAGCGACTCTGATTCGGACAGCGATTCCGACTCGGACAGCGATTCGGACTCTGACAGCGACTCCGACTCCGACAGCGATTCGGACTCCGACAGCGATTCTGATTCCGACAGTGATTCGGATTCAGATAGCGACTCTGATTCAGATAGCGACTCCGATTCAGATAGCGACTCCGATTCAGATAGCGACTCCGATTCAGACAGCGACTCGGACAGTGACTCTGATTCAGACAGTGACTCTGATTCAGACAGCGACTCTGACTCCGACAGTGATTCGGATTCAGACAGCGACTCCGACTCGGACAGCGATTCGGACTCCGACAGCGACTCTGAATCAGACAGCGACTCGGATTCGGACAGTGACTCCGATTCAGACAGCGACTCTGACTCCGACAGTGATTCGGATTCAGACAGCGACTCTGACTCCGACAGTGATTCGGATTCAGATAGCGACTCCGATTCAGACAGCGACTCGGACAGTGACTCTGATTCCGACAGTGACTCTGATTCCGACAGCGACTCTGATTCCGACAGCGACTCTGATTCTGACAGCGATTCGGACTCTGACAGCGACTCCGACTCGGACAGCGATTCGGACTCCGACAGCGATTCGGATTCAGACAGCGATTCGGATTCAGATAGCGACTCCGATTCGGACAGCGACTCGGACTCCGACAGCGATTCTGATTCAGACAGTGACTCTGATTCTGACAGCGACTCGGATTCTGACAGTGACTCTGATTCCGACAGTGATTCGGATTCAGATAGCGACTCTGACAGCGATTCGGATTCTGACGGCGACTCTGACTCCGACAGCGACTCTGACTCCGACAGCGACTCTGACTCCGACAGCGACTCTGACTCCGACAGCGACTCCGATTCAGACAGCGACTCTGATTCAGACAGCGACTCCGACTCGGACAGCGATTCCGACTCGGACAGCGACGCCGATGCCGACAGTGACGCCGACTCTGACAGCGACACCGACAGTGATTCCGACAGCGATGCCGATTCCGATGCAGACGCCGATCACTCGGTGACTCTGGAAGTCGATTTCAGCGGTACAGAATCCTCAAAAGTCACCGAAATCAACGGCGGCAGCGGCGATCCTAACGGCTATGATGTCGACGAAAACGGCAACATCATCGCTATCGGTGAGAACGTTATTCTGTGGATCACCGAAGGGGATATCGAGGCGGGACGTGTTTCCGATCAGATCCCGAAAGATCAAATCAGGGTCTATACCAATGGCAACCCGTCGGGCGATGAAAGCCACAGTGATGTATTCCTTGTCCACGAAGGCAGCGGCTACTGGCAGGATGGAAACTTCCGCGACCTGAACTCACTTAAAGGCAACACCACCTCCGCCTCCGGTCCAAATGGCGATGCGCGCGACACCATCTATGTACAGGATGACGGCAAAGGCTGGAATGCAGATAAAGGCCCGGCGAACGTCAACGGCAACATTAACTATGTCGATAACGTCACAATCACCATTGGCGGTAAAACCATCGTTCAGGGCTCGAACTCCATTTCGGATGTGACCTCGTCTGATGGCGGCCAGGGCTGGGACCCGAATGCGCCAGAAAGCAAAACCTCCTGGCACTACGAGCTGTCGCTGGACGCAACCCTCAACGGCGGCGGCGAGCACGATCAGATTACCTCCATTACGATCTCCGGCCTGCCGCAGGGCACCCTGGAGTACAACGGGCAGACGTATACCGTTGATGCCGATGGCCACGTGGTGATTGACGTCGATGACACAACCGATCTGAACGCTAACATCACGCTGAACACCGATAGTCAGATCAATCTGGATGATGTGACGGTGAATATTGAGACCAACGTCAACGGCGAACAGCATGACAGCGGAGATATTGCCGTTAGCGACGATCATCACAGCATAACGTTCTCCGGCAGTGATGCGGATACGACGACAACCCACGATAGCCATGATGCGGATGCGCTGACGACTTCCGCCGATGAACATCATGACGTCAACGATAGCGATACTACGCACGATACGCAGTCGCAAAGCGAAACCGCAGAGACAACGCAAAGCGTGGCGGCAACGTCCAGCGAGCAGGTTGACGATCAGGCAACACATCATGACACCACCAGCCAGGAAGCGGACAATAGCGCAGACGCGCACGCATCCGCCGCGGAAGATACAACCTCGGCAAGCGGCGATGAAACGCAGGCAGAGACCAGCGAGGCAGACAACAGCGCCAATGCGCATGCTTCGCTTATCGACAGCGAGGATCTCTATCTGACGCAAACGGAATCCGCAGCCGATAACGCATCGACACAACATGATGCGGCGCCGGCGGCGGCCACCGACAATGCCACAGACACCTCGCTGAGCAATCTGGTGGGAGACGGCGGCAACGCTTCTTCAGAGGAGAGCCATACGGCAACCGCCAATGTTGTCGAAAGTGCAACGGACAGCAACGCAGCCGATCACAGCGACAGCGCAGCAAGCACTACAACGCTTAGCAGCGAAGAGCCGCTTAATTTCAGCGATATCATCCATGATGAAAGCAGCGACAACGACCTGGGTAAACTGCTGCCGGTTGCCGACGTCAGCGCGGAAAGCAGCCATATCACCGACCAGATCGTCTCGCCAGATTCGGCGGCTGATGGAAACGATGCATATACTGGAGGAGACGACTCGCACGTCGATAACTTAATCGCCAGACCCGATACCGACTCCTGACCGCGGTAAGCCGCCCGCAGTCCGTTCGCGCGGGTGGCTGATACTGCGTGACTCGGCCCGGAACACAAACGCGGGTTTGTGGGCAAGGTCTCCGGCAAGGAAAGCGCTCAGGCCGGAGAATTTAAGAAATGCAAAGGACAATAAAATGAACTACCGCGATCAGATCGCTTTCGGACTTACGCTTTCACTCATGGCCTCAGGATACGCCTGCGCGACGACGCTCGAGCAGGCGGTAAAAGAGACGCTTATTACACATCCGCAAATCAGCGGCTCCATCAACAGTCGCTATTCCGCCGATGAGGATTTAAAAGCGGCCAAAGGCGGCTATCTGCCTACACTGGATGTCTCCGCTGGCACCGGGTGGGAGCAAACGGACAATTCCACCACCCGTGCCTCCGGCGATCACCTGCGCGATTTGCATCGCAGCGAATCCAGCATCAACCTGAGCCAGAATCTGTTCAACGGCTTCGCGACCACCAGCGAAGTAGCACGTCAGAAAGCGACCGTCAACTCCCGTGCATTTACGGTGATGAATACCGTAGAGAGCACCGCGCTGACCGCCATTCAGAGCTATCTCAACGTGCTGATGCAGGAGAAAATGGTCAAGCTGGCGGAAGATAACCTGAAAAACCACGAACGTATCTTCGACCAGATTCGCCTGCGAACCGAACAGGGCGTTGGCCGCCAGGCGGATTACGAACAGGCGGAAGCGCGTCTTGCACAGGCGCGTAACAATCTGCTGACGGAACAAACCAACCTTGAAGACGCTCGCGCGAACTACTCAAGCGTCGTGGGCCGTGAAGCCACCGATCTCACCAACCCGCAGCCGACAAATATCCCGGCGTCACTGGAAGAAGCAAAGAAAGTGATGCTGGAAAACAGCCCGCTGCTGAAACAGGCCGATGCTGATGTCGAAGCCACACGTCAGCAGTATGAGGCGGCGAAATCACGCTTCTACCCAAGCGTGGATGTCGATGTTGGACGCCGGATGGACAACAACGTCGACGGTACGCGCGGCCACGATCAGGAGTGGCAGGCGATGGTACGCATGCGCTACAACCTGTTTAACGGCGGCAGCGATCAGGCACAACTCACCTCCTACGCTTACAAAATGCAGGAAGCACAGGATGTGAAAAAGAACGCGTTACGTCAGCTTAACGAAGAGTTGCGCCTCGCGTGGAACGCCCTCGCTAACGCCCGTCAGCAGGTGCCTATCGCCAAAGACTACGCCGATCGCAGCATGGTGGTGCGCACCGCATATCAGGAACAATTCAGCCTGGGCGACCGTACGCTGCTGGATATGCTCGACAGTGAAAACGAAGTCTTTACCGCGCAGCGCCGCTACGTGGAACTCGAGTACGTCGAAATGTTTACGCATTACCGCATCAATGCCCGGACGGGCGAATTGTTAAAAGCACTCAATATTCCGGCCCCTTCCGCCGCCCAACCGGTGGAAGCGTTCAAAACGACGAAAGTCGACCTGCCGGAATTGAAGTAACGACTCAGGGATGTCGGGGTGACACCCACGGGCGTACAGCTGGAAAACTTCATTTTTTTGAAGGGCTTCATCTGTGCGCGCCCTGCGCTTTTTTGTATATGTAAGGTCAGACGATGACACCTCAAACTGATTCAGTTGATCACTCTTCTTCGGATAATAACAGCACCCGATACGATCCCCAGCAAGGCCACGATGACCCGCTGCTGGATTGTTTACTGGTTGTCTGTCAGCTCCATAATATTATTACCAGCCGCAACGCGCTGACTGCCGGGCTTCCCCTGGAGGATAATCGTCTCACGAAAAGCACCTTCCCGCGTGCCGCCCAGCGCGCCGGGTTAAAAGCCCGAATCATCCAGCGTCCGCTGGATGCCATTTCGGCTATCTCACTGCCCGCGATTTTAATCCTGAAAAATTCGCAGGCCGCCGTGCTTATTGGCTGGGACGATCGGCAACGCGCTCGTCTGCTGTCGGCAGAAACGCGAGGCGGTGAAATCACCGTTGAGCGGGAAACGCTGGCCGCCGACTACAGCGGTCAGGTGATTTTTATCCAGCCGGAACATGAATTCGACACCCAGCCGAACGCCTCAATACCCCGGACAAAATCCTGGTTCCAGGACACGCTGAAGCTGTCGAAATTTCTCTATCTCGACTCCGTTGTCGCAAGTTTCCTGGTCAACCTGATTGCGCTCGCTACGCCGCTGTTCGTGATGAATGTCTATGACCGCGTGGTGCCCAATCAGGCAACCGCCACCCTGTGGATGCTGGCGATAGGCATTACCATCGCCTTCGCGTTTGATTTTGTGTTGAAGATTTTGCGCGGCATTTGCCTCGATCTGGCAGGGAAAAAGACCGATCTCATCGTGTCAGCGGCGCTTTTCGAGCGGCTGCTGGGTATGAAAATGAAGCTTCGCCCCAGCCGCGTGGGTGGCTTTGCACAGAATTTCCAGGAGTATCAGTCCGTTCGCGATTTCCTTTCGTCGCTAACCCTGACCGCGCTGATTGACCTGCCCTTCACGCTCATCATTCTGCTGGTCATCGGCATTATTGGCGGCCCGCTGGTCTTTATCCCCCTCCTGGCGTACCCCATTGCGGTGCTGGTGAACTGGATGCTTCAGCGCCCGCTGCTGGCACAGGTGAAAAAAACCTATCGCCTGGCTAACGAGCGCCAGGCCATGCTGGTAGAAACCCTGACGGGGCTGGATGCCATCAAGGTCAACAATGCACAAAGCGAACGGCAGTATCAGTGGGAACAGGTGATTGGCAGCCTGAGCAAGCTGGAGCTGCGGGTTAAATCGCTCTCTTATATCGCCGTCAATTTTACCAGCTGGCTGCAACAGTTCAGCGGTGTGGTGCTTATCGTCGCCGGGGTGTACTGGATTATCGCCGGCAACCTCAGTATGGGCGGCCTGATCGCCTGCTACCTGCTGCAACGTCGCGCGATGATGCCGGTGGGCCAGCTGTGTGGGTTAATCACACGCTATCAGCGCGCCAAAATGACCAAAGCCACCATCGACAGCATGATGGACCTGGAACAGGAAACCCACAGCGATGAAGTGCCGCTGAAGCGCGAAACGCTCTCCGGGGCGCTGGAGTTCTATGATGTCTCGTTCCGCTATCCGCAAAACCAGTTTGTCTCGCTGAACGGGATCTCGCTGAAGATTGCCCCCGGTGAAAAAGTGGGGATTATTGGCCGCAGCGGTTCCGGGAAAAGCTCGCTGGCGAAGCTGCTGGTTGGGTTTTATCAGCCGGATGCCGGTACGGTGCTGATTGACGGCATTGATGCCCGCCAGCTCGACGTCAATGATATACGCCACAACATCGGCTACGCGCCGCAAGATATCCACCTGTTTAACGGTACCCTGCGCGATAACCTGCTTACCGGTGCCAGCTACGTCGATGAAGAAACCATGATCCGCGCGGCGACGATCGCCGGCGTTCATGAGTTTGCCCGTCGCCATCCTTCCGGCTACAACATGCAGGTTGGCGAACGCGGGATGAACCTCTCCGGCGGTCAGCGTCAGGCGGTTGCCCTCGCCCGTGCGCTCCTGCTCGACCCGCCGATATTGTTAATGGATGAGCCGACCAGTTCGATGGATAACACCAGCGAAGACCTGATCAAAAAAGCGCTGGCCCCCATCGTCAGCAATAAAACGCTGCTGCTGGTGACCCACCGCGCGTCGCTGTTGACCCTGGTCGATCGTCTGATCATCCTCGACAACGGCAAAATCATCGCCGATGGCCCGAAAGAAAGCGTCATGAACGCACTGAAAAAGGGGCAAATCCATGCAAACCGGTAATCTGCTTAGCCGCGTGATGAAGTGGCTGTTTGGCGATAAAAATACCTCCACCTTTGCCGCCAACGAGGTGAACAAAGCGCTGCTCGACGACTCACCGCGCGTGGTGCGCATCACCCTGTGGGCGATACTGGCATTCTTTGTGGTCATGCTGACCTGGGCTGCGCTCGCCGATATTGACGAAGTGACGCGCGGCGATGGCCGGGCTATCCCTTCCTCACGTCTGCAAAAAGTGCAAAACCTGGAGGGGGGTATTATCTCGGAAGTGTTTGTGCATGAAGGCGAAATTGTTAAGGCCGGTGCCCCGCTGCTGCGTCTGGACGATACCCGTTTCCGCTCGAACGCCGGGGAATCCGAAGCCGATCGCCTGGCGCTGGAGGCGCGCGTTCAGCGTCTGACCGCGCAGCTTGCCGATAAAGAAACGCTCGAACTGGCGCCGGAAATCGCGCAAAAATCGCCGGATATCGCCAAAGGGGAAATGGAACTTTTTACCAGTATCAAACAGCGTATTCAGAGCGAAATCGGTGGACTGAATGAGCAACTGGTGCAGAAGAAACAGGAGCTGCTGGACTATCAGGCGAAAGCCAGCCAGACCCGCCGCAGCCTTGGCCTGCTGCAACAGGAAATTAGCATGTCAGAACCGCTGGTCGCCAAAGGCGCGATTTCGAAGGTGGAAATTTTGCGCCTGCGTCGCTCAGAGGTGGATACGCGCGGTCAACTGGAATCATTGACGCTGGCAATCCCGCGTGCGCAAGCCGCCATTAAGGAAATCGAAAACAAGATTGGTGAAACGCGCGACCGTTATCGCAGCGAAGCGCTGACCCAGCTTAATGAAGCGCGTACCGATCTCAGCAAAACGCAGGCTTCCGGCAAGGCTATCGAAGACAGGGTGAACCGTACGCTGGTAACCTCGCCGGTACGCGGTATCGTGCAGCAACTGATGGTCAACACCATTGGCGGTGTTATCCAGCCGGGTAGCGATCTGGTGGAAATCGTCCCGCTTGACGATACCCTGCTGATTGAAACCAAAATTCGCCCGCAGGATATCGCTTTTCTTCACCCCGGCCAGGAAGCGATGGTGAAATTCACCGCCTACGACTACACCATCTACGGCGGGCTGAAAGCGAAACTGGAGCAGATTAGCCCGGATACGGTGACCGATAAAGACGGAAAAAGCTTCTATATCGTGCGCCTGCGTACCGAGAAGAACCACCTCGGTAGCGATGATAAACCGCTGGTTATCATCCCAGGGATGGTCGCATCAGTGGATATCATTACCGGCAGAAAAACGATTCTGGCCTATCTGCTAAAACCGATTCTGCGCGCCAAAGCGGAGGCCTTCCGCGAGCGCTAATCGTGTAAACCGCAATGCCGGATGCGGCGTACCGCCTTATCCGGCCTACAGGATCACGTAGGCCTGATAAGCGCAGCGCCATCAGGCGCAGTTCAGCGCAATTGCCCACCTAACTCCTTCTCATATAACCGATAGCGCTTATACGGCGCAGCGCCAATTTTTTCGAGGATCGTCCGCATCCCCGTATTGGTTTCCAGAATCCAGGACATCTCCAGCGCATCTATGCGGCGCTTCGCAAACGGCTCGCGCAGCGCTTCAATCAGTAATAGCGCAATCACCGGGCCAATGCGGCTGAACTGATGCTCTTTGCAAATGCCCATCAGCGGCACGCGCGCGGTGCGCACGCCGCTCACTTTTAGGCGCCACAACAGTTTCGCCCAACCAAAGGGAAACAGGTGCCCGTTTAAATCAGCAATCGCTTCATTGATATTAGGCATGCCAACAATAAAACCGCAGGGCGTGGAGTCGATCTCCGCAATGTAGGTCATGTCATCAGGCACCAGAAACTTAAGCTGATCGCCCATCGTGGCGAACTCCCGTTCGGTGAACGGCACAAACCCCCAGTTATGCTGCCAGCCGGAGTTAAACACCTCGTGCAATATTTGCATCTCTTCGGCGAAGCGTTTTCGATTAATGCAGCGAATGGTGACCTTTTTACGCACCTGATCCATCAGGCGAGTCAGTGAGGGCGAGAACGTTAAATCGGTGCGTTTCATCCAGTAGGCCAGCAAATCAATGCCTTTGCTATATCCCTGCTGCTCTACGCGCGGGCCATACCAGGGCTTGCCGTGTGGCATCATCACCGAAGGCGGCGTGTCAAAACCGTCGACCAGCAAACCGCTCTCCTGATTAATGTTCAGGCTGAACGGGCCGGTAATTTTCCGCGCGCCTTCCGCGCTTAACCACGCCTCTGCGGCGGTGAACAGCGCCCTGAAAACCTGCGGGTCATCAATCGCATCGATCATCCCGATATGCCCGCTGTCATCGCCGTAGCGCTCGCGATGCAGGGTGTCGATTTGCGCAGTAATTCGCCCTACCGGCACACCGTTTTTGCGCGCAAGCCACGCCTGCCAGCGAATATGTTCGGTACCGGGATTCTTCGCGGAGAGATGCTCTTCACGCTCAATCATCAGCGGCGGGATCCAGGTGGGATCGTCGCCGTAAAGGGAAGAGGGAAAAGAGATAAAGGCCTGCCGTTCGCGCTTACTCACCACTTTTTCAACGCTAATCATAAACAACTCGCATGATATATTTAATTAAATAACCACAATGAATAATTTAAATAAGAGCATTTCAGACTACTAAACAATCCGCATGACAGATTTACAATAAATGCCAGTAGAAACGCTTATTAATTGACGACAATAATAATAAAAGGCATCACATCATATTCGGTGAATATGTTATCCAGCCAATCAAAATAAACATCGCGCTAAACTTTACCTTTCATGACAATATAACTTATATTACCGTCGCCGTATTACCCCGTAACTTTTTAATTAAATATTATTCATGGTGTATATGTTCAACGAAAACCCAACACAGACTCTGCCGATGCGCTACGCGGACTTCCCCACTCTGGTGGAAGCGTTGGACTATACAGCCATGGGCTGTGCCGGGATGTACTTCTACGATCGGCGCATCCAGCTTGAGAGCACCCTCGAATACCGCCAGCTGCAACAACGCGCGAAGGCTGGGGCACGGCGGTTGCTGTCGCTGAATATCCGCAAAGGCGAGCGCGTGGCGCTGATTGCCGAAACCAGCACCGGGTTTGTTGAAGCTTTTTTCGCCTGTCAGTACGCCGGGCTGGTTGCCGTTCCGCTCGCCATTCCCATGGGCGTGGGGCAGCGCGATTCTTACACCACCAAACTTCAGGGTTTATTAGCCAGCTGTAAACCTGCCGCTATTATTAGCAGTGATGAATGGCTTTCTCTCATTGATGTGGAAAATATTGAAAACGGCGCTCTGCATATTCTCAGCCATGCTGATTTTAACGCGCTGGAAGAAAAAGCGTGCGATCTGCCGCTGCCGTCTCCCGATGATATTGCTTACCTTCAATATACCTCCGGCAGCACGCGTTTTCCGCGCGGCGTCATTATTACGCACCGGGAAGTGATGGCAAATTTACGGGTGATTAGCCACGATGGAATAAAACTACGCGCCAGCGATCGCTGCGTTTCCTGGCTCCCGTTCTATCACGACATGGGGTTAGTCGGTTTTCTGCTCACGCCTGTAGCAACGCAACTTTCCGTCGATTATCTGCGTACGCAAGATTTCGCGATGCGGCCGCTGCAATGGCTGAAGCTTATCAACCAAAATCGCTGCACCGTTTCCGTTGCGCCGCCTTTCGGCTACGACCTGTGCCTGCGCCGCGTTAACGACCGCGACCTGGCCGAACTCGATCTCTCCTGCTGGCGCGTGGCGGGCATTGGCGCAGAGCCGATTCCAGCACAGCCGCTAACTCAGTTTGGCGAACGCTTCCGCCAGGCGCAATTTGACCCGCGCGCCTTTATGCCCTGCTACGGCCTGGCTGAGAATGCGCTGGCGGTGAGTTTCTCCGCCGAAGCGGCTGGTTTGCAGGTTCATGAGATCGACCGCGATATTCTTGAGCGCAAAGGCATCGCCGTTGCGCCCACCGCGCAAACGCGCGCCATTTCCACCTTTGCTAACTGTGGCAAAGCGCTTCCAGGGCACGCCATTGAAATCCGCAATGAATTGGGCAAACGCCTGGCGGAGGGGGAAATCGGCCATATCTTTATCTCCGGGCCGAGCCTGATGAGCGGTTATTTCCAGGACCCGGCCTCGCAACAGGAAATTCAGTCTACCGGCTGGATGGATACGGGCGATCTCGGCTATCTGCTGGATGGCAATCTGTACGTCACCGGTCGCATTAAAGACCTGATTATTATTCATGGCCGCAATATCTGGCCACAAGACATTGAATACGTTGCGGAAAAAGAGCTGGGCATCCATTCGGGTAACGCGATTGCCTTTGTCACCGCCCAGGAACGGATTGTTTTACAAATCCAGTGCCGCATCAGCTCTGAAGAGCATCGTCAGCAAACGCTGCATGCGCTGACGGCACGCATTCAAAGTGAATTTGGCGTGACGGCGGACATCGAATTCGTTCCACCGCACAGCATTCCGCGCACCTCTTCCGGCAAACCCGCCCGCGCCGAGGCCAAACGACGCTATCTGATGCCGTTTGGTGATGCCATCAGCCCGCAACAGACGCCGGTGGCAGGTTAAGTGCCATGACGCATACGGTCGCGGTGACGGGCGGAACCGGTTTTATCGGCAGGCATATTCTTGCCAGTCTGCTTTCCCGCGGCTTTACGGTGCGCGCCTTAACCCGCGCGCCGCGTAATGATTCAAGCCAACAACTCACGTGGGTTCGTGGCTCGCTGGAAGACCGAAACGCCCTCGCGGAGCTGGTAAAAGGCGCGCGTTATGTCGTTCATGGCGCAGGCCAGGTGCGTGGGCACAACGAAGAGGTCTTTACCCAGTGCAACGTGATGGGCAGCCTGCGCCTGCTGCAGGCCGCAAAGGAAGGCGGATACTGTGAGCGCTTTCTGTTTATCTCTTCGCTGGCGGCGCGCCACCCTGAACTCTCCTGGTACGCCAACTCTAAATACATTGCCGAACAGAAATTAGCGGCGATGTCTTCGGGGATTGCGCTGGGCGTTTTCCGCCCCACCGCCGTCTATGGTTCGGGCGATAAAGAGCTGAAACCGCTCTTCGACTGGATGCTGCGGGGTATCCTTCCCCAGCTCAGCACAGCAGAAACGAAACTCAGCTTCATTCACGCCATCGACCTCGCGCAGGCGGTAACGCATTGGGTATCCAGTGACGTTCCGCAGGCACGCACCTACGAATTATGCGACGGCACCGAGAGCTATCGCTGGCAAGACCTCCAGGCGATTGCCGCCGCCGCGCGTCAGGGCCCGGTCCGATTAATTCATATTCCGCTGTATCTGCTGCAGATTTTGGCCGATATCAGCACGCGGCTCAGTCTGCTGGCCGGAAAAGAACCAATGCTCACCCGGTCAAAAATCTGCGAACTCACGCATCCGGACTGGTCGGTCAATATTCAAAACGCAGTCGACGATTTTAACTGGTCTCCAGGGATTAGCCTGACGCACGCAATACATCACAGGCTATTTTGATTCTCTACATAACAGGTGTGGCAACATTTCTATGGTAAATCGTGAAAGAGTGATGGACTACATTCTCTCCTGCTTGCGGGAGATGATCGAAAAGGGACTGGAAATTAAGCCTGACAGTGACCTCGTCAACGATCTGGGCCTGGAGTCGATAAAGGTGATGGATTTATTGATGAAGTTAGAAGACGAATTCGATATTTCCATTCCGATCAATATCTTGCTGGATGTCAGAACGCCTGCGCAGCTGCGTGACGCCTTAATGCCGTTCCTGGAGAATCACAATGAGCCTGTATGATAAGTTTTCGCGTCTCGCCAGCGAGCGCGAGCAGTTTTCCACCTCCGGCATTACGCCATTCGGCACCTGCATCGACGAAGTCTACTCCGCGACACAAGGGCGTATTGGCACGCAGCGCGTCATTCTGGCGGGCACCAATAACTATCTCGGTCTGACCTTCAATGCCGAGGCTATCGCCGAAGGTCAGGCGGCGTTGGCCGCACAGGGCACCGGCACCACCGGGTCTCGTATGGCGAACGGCAGCTATGGGCCGCATCTTGCTTTAGAGCAGGAACTGGCAGCGTTTTTTGACCGTCCGAGCGCAATTGTCTTTTCAACCGGCTACACCGCCAACCTGGGCGTCATCAGCGCGCTGGCAGACCACAACGCGGTGGTGCTGCTGGACGCCGACAGCCATGCCAGCATCTACGATGCCTGCACGCTGGGCGGCGCGGAAATTATTCGCTTCCGCCACAATGATGCGAAAGATCTCGAACGCCGGATGGTCCGTCTGGGCGATCGGGCGCGTGAAGCCATTATCATCGTCGAAGGCATTTACAGCATGCTCGGCGACGTTGCGCCGCTGGCGGAAATCGTCGATATCAAGCGTCGTCTGGGCGGCTTTTTGATCGTGGATGAAGCGCACTCCTTCGGCGTCATGGGGCTGCATGGTCGTGGCCTGGCTGAAGCGGTCGGCGTTGAGCAGGATGTCGATATCATCGTCGGCACCTTCAGTAAAAGCCTCGCGTCAATCGGCGGCTTCGCCGTTGGCGGTAAAGAGATGGAAGTGCTGCGCTACGGCAGCCGCCCCTATATTTTCACCGCGTCGCCTTCCCCTTCCAGCATTGCCTCCGTGCGTTCCTCTCTGCACACCATCGCCACCCAGCCCGCGCTGCGGCAAAAACTGTGGGATAACGCGCATCGTCTGTATGAAGGGTTAGAAAAGCTGGGCTATCAGCTCGGCTCGCATATCAGCCCGGTCGTGCCGGTAATTATCGGTTCGAAAGAGGAAGGTCTGCGGATCTGGCGTGAACTGATTACATTAGGCGTTTATGTGAACCTAATTCTGCCACCCGCTGCGCCTGCCGGTATCACTTTGCTGCGTTGTAGCATGAACGCCGCACACAGCGATGAAGAGATCGATGCCATTATTCAGGCATTCGCCACGCTGAAATCCTGAAACCGGGTTCAGCCATGCGCGTATCACGCCGCATGGCTGAACCAATCACCGCACCCTGTCGTATCGCCGCACCAATAGCAACGCCACTATTACGCAGACCGTCGGCAGCGCCAGCGCGGTTAGCGGCGCATTGAGGCTGAACAATAACCCCAGGTTCACCATTATCTGATAGCTAATATAGAGCAATAGCCCAAGTATTCCGCCCACGGCTAAACGACTGCCTAACCCTGACGAGCGCGGCGTGACGAAAGCAAACGGAATCGCCAGTAAAATCATCGCCAGCGTTAAAACAGGTCGCCCCAGCTTTTGCCAGAGCGCCAGCCGGTATTCCATGCTGGGCTGGTGCGTTTGCTGCAAATAGGCAATGTAATGATTAAGCTGACGAATGGAAAAGGTGTTTCCCGGCAACGAGAGCACGTCCAGGCTCATATGGGTAAAGAAGGCATTCCAGGGCAAACTCGCTTTGTTTTCAATCGTTTCTTTGCCCTTGTCCCACTGTTTTTTACGCACGTCCTGAAGCACCCACTTATCACCTTTCACAATGGTTGCCTTGCGGGCATAGATGTAGAACTCCAGCGTGAGATCGTCGCGATAGTGAAAGATCTCCACACCGACAGGCTGCCCCTGCTCGTTCAGAGATTTCACGGTCATAAACGTATTACCCCGGCGCGCCCACAACACGTTCCCCGTGATATCGATACCGTTCTCGGCGGCCATCGCCACGTTTCTGATTTGCAGCGCGCGCTGCTGTAAAGGCGAGGCCACCCACTCGTCAATCGCCCCCAGCGACACCGCCCACATCACGCCCGCGCACAGTGCCACCATCGCAATTCTGAAAACGGAGAAACCGGTGCTGCGAATAGCCGTCAGCTCACTGCTTTTCGACAGTAGCCCCAACCCAACTATTCCACCGAGCAGGGCAATGAAAGGCCCGAGATCGATAAGGCAGCGCGGAAGCGTCATCACCACCACCAGCACCGCCTGCGTCCAGTGATAGCCGCCGGGGCTGACATCATCCAGCTCGTTGATCAAATTAAAGGTGCTGAACAGCGGCAGCAGTAGGCCCGCCGCCGCCGCAAAACCGGTGAAAAGGTAACGAATCAGGTAACGGCTGAATAGAGTCATCGGAAGAATTTCTGTCGCCAGGAAAAATCGCGCGCCATCAGCACCAGCATGCCGAAAAGCATAAGAACAGGCACCAGCCAGACGCCGGGCGTCAGCGGTATCGCACCGTTCGCCACCAGCGTTCGGCACACATTGCCGCCATAGAAAATCGCGACGAACATCAGCGTCAGCGGGATTAACGTGGCAAAGCGCCCCTGCCGGGGTTTGACGCGGCTTAAGGGAACGGCCAGCAGCGCCATCAGCAGCGCGGTGATCCCCCGGCTTTTTCGCCACTGAAGCTCTGCATGGTCTGCCGGATCGGGCGAAACCGCCAGCACCTCTGCCGGTTTGGCTTTTCGTTTTATTTCAATGCGCTGCGTCAGCGGATTCAGATGCAATTCCAGATTACGGTAGATTTGCTCGTTATCGTCGCTGCCTTCATGGTCGAGCGTATAAGCCGTTCCGGCGTGTAGCATTACCGTTGGTGTCAGCGGTGAAGGGTCGATCACATCCACAGATTGCGCGCGAAACAGGCTGGTTTTACCGCCTGCCGAAGTGTAAATCAGCGCTTCCGTCAGGTGATTCGAGGTGGGGTTAATCATCTCGGCCATAATCATGCGACCGTTGTCATTGACGTTGAATTTTTTGGCCTGCAAATGGCGAACGTCCAGTTCCGACTGCGACTGCTGCTCTAACAGGTAGATTTGCGCATACGCCCAGGGCCGACCATACATCGAGAGCAGCATCACCAGAACACTCAACGGGATAGCCAGAAAAACAACCGCCCTGTACAGGCGCAACGGGCTGGCGCCTGCGGCAGACATCGCGGTGATTTCCGAGTCAGTGTAAAGCTGGCCGAGCGTCACGCCCACTGACACATACAAGGCGACGGGTAGCAGCATCTCCAGCGCAATCAGCACTTTATAGAAAACCACGTTCAACACCACTTCCAGCGCCAGCGTGCCGTTCGCAGCTTCGGTGAGATAGCGTTGCGCACAGTAGCAGGTAAAAATGAAGATCAAGAAGCCGACCATGATCAGCATCAGGCGGCAGGTTCCGCCCATGATATAGCGCTCAATCAGTTTCATTTTTAGCCGCAGACCTTGCTTGTTCAGAAATGAGCTTCCACAGCAGCGTAATCACCTCGCTGACCTCTTTTTCCGTCAGGCCGCCGTCCTTGGCCCACACGATTTGCCCCTGGTGATTGAGGACAAAAATGGTGGAACTCTCCTCCGGGAGCTGCCAGCGATTTCGCCCCACGCCGCCGCCGTCGATAATGAACTGCGCCCAGGCATACCGGCGCTTATTTTTCTCAATCTTCCCGCGTACGAAATAGCGGGTGCCGAAGATGACATCATCGGTATTCACAATGGTGGTGGGCTGAAACACATCGCCAGGAAAGTGCGCTTGCTCGACGGCTTTAATCAGCAGCGAATTTTTCTTTTTCGCGGACTTTCGCCCGGCGATGTACTGAACAATGCGTACTTTTCCCGCCAGCTGTGCGCTGTTCCAGGGTTGATAGCGAATGCTGTCGTCGCCGTTCAGTATCAGCTCACCGCCGTCGCTGATGGCGATAGGCGAAACGGCTTTACCGACGACAAAGTTGTGCGCCGCCGCCAGGCCGGGAAGGCACAGCAGCGCCATCATCAACATAATGGCGCGCGTGCCTCTCCATCGATTATCCGTCATCGTGTTGTGCATCCTTTTACAGCGGAAAGCGCGCCAGAAGTAGCTCTAAACGCTGGCGGATGTCTTCATCCAGCGCCACGGGCGTCTCATAGGCCAGGCGGTTTTCCATGTCGTCGGCGACCATCTCATCATGCTTGTCGCCCATCAGCCCATTAATGGCGGCTAAAAAGCGGGAAACCTGCCGCGCTTCGCCGTTTTCCGGATCAATTGAACGCAGGGTGTCGTAGTAAGACACCTGCTGGCTGATGATTTTCCGCACGTCATGAAATTCCCGCCCCGTCAGCAGCGGTTTGGCGATAATCGTCTTTAGCGCCTGCATTTGCGCCCGACGGCAGGCGACAAAATTGTCGACGCTCGCCAGCCTGCTATGGCGCAGGCGATAGCGCACCAGCCCCCATATCGGCGAGCTCAAATACACCCGCAGCAGCCTGGCGTAAAAGGTAATGACATCCTTCTTTTGATTACGAAATCCGTCCTGAAAGCGCCCGAGATAGACCGTCGTTTTGCCAAACAGGAAACCGGCCTGGTGCTTTTGTAGATACAGGCGCTGGGCGAAGCGCAGATGTTTATAGCGCGCGCGCATGTATTTGTACTGCAATCGTTCTGCCGCAGAGAGCTCAACTCCGCTCGCCTGTTTCAACGTGAGTGCCAGTAAATCCTGGCGCTTTACGCCCTCTTCCCAGAATTGCAGACACAATGCATAGTTGCTTTGAATGATTTCCGGCGTGCAGTGCAAATCAATCACCGGCGGCAGGCTGACCTGCGCGTCGACGTAGTCGTCTTCTTCTACTGCGGTAAAAAGACGTTGGGTCACTTCAGGTGCAAAACGTTTCTCTATCACTTTCCGCCCTCCGTTGATCCTTTAAATACCAGTAAATGCCGCTGAAAATAGGCCCGAAGCGTCGGCGCCAGCGAGAACAGAACATCGAGGCTCTGACCAAAGAAGTACGCAAATGCCGCGCCCATCACGCCAAAAACATGCGACAGCGCGATCAATAAAATGAGATAGCCCGCCGAAGCGAACGTTTGGGCAATCAGGAAGGCACGCTGTTTGCCCGCCATGAGCAGCAGCGACTCCTGCGGGAAACCCACCATCGAGATAACAATGGCCGCCAGCATGACCTGAATGAGATCGTAAGCTTCAAGATATTTCACCCCGAACACCAGTGAGATCAGCGGCTTGCCGACCAGAATCACCAGCAACGCCACCAGCACGCCAATTCCCCCCGCCAGTAATGCAGAGCGAATACCCAGCATCCACGGGCGTTTAGTGCGCGGGTCGAGGCGCATCACTTCCGGGTAAAAACTTTTGCTCAGCAGGCTGGCTGGCGTACCCGCCGCGTCAAAGAAGGTCATCGCGATTTTAAACAGCCCCGCCGCCGCCGGGCCCAGCACCACGCCGACCAGCACGGTGCTGCATGAGTTGCGCGCCGCCCAGATAGAATGTGCGATGTTGGTTGACCAGACAAAACTCCAGGCGCCCGGTATCCTTCGCGCGGATTCGAACAGACGGGGGCGCAGCGCATCATGAATATTGCGTCGACGCAGTTCGCGTGCAGCAAACCACCAGTACATGGTGCCGCCCACCAGGTTAGAGGCGTACCAGGTAATCACAAACCCGGCGAAACCAAAATCACCAAAGTAAGCAATCACGCTGCCCAGGGCGCGCAGAAAAGGCTTGGTCGCCTGCTGAATGGCAATCAGATCAAAACGGTCGACCGCACGCAAAATGCCGGTCGGCGTGGACGACGCCATCGAGGGGATCAGCGTGCAATAGAGCATGGCTAGCCAGAAACTTTGCGCATCCAGCCCCATGGAGTGAGAGAGAAACGGCAACAGCGCCATACCGCCAACAATGGCGACGGCCCCGCTGGCGATATCCAGGCCAAAGGAAAACGACACCACATCACGAAACTGCTGCGGATTATTATTTTCCAGCGCGGGCGTGCCGTACTGAACCACCAATTGCCAGGTCTGGAACTTAATAAAATCGCTGATCGATTTGGCGTAGGATTGCACCACCACCAGCACGCCGAACATTGCGGGCGTCATTCCCTTCCCGGCGCAGGAGAGCGCCAGCAGCCCTAACAGGGCGCTGACCACATTGCTGGAGCCTAAATAGGCGCTATTGCGAATAATGGTGCGAAACGCGCCATCAGAAAACCAATTTTTCATTGTTATAACAACAGTCCGTTCAGGCTCTTTATATTCAGCAAAGAATTAAATTCTTCGCATTCATAATTTAATTAAATGATTAATGCGCAACACGCTGACGTTTTGAAACCGCTGCGACGTCGGAGGCCGCCGATAATGCTTTTTCCAGCACCTCGGCATAAGGCGCTCGCGAATCCAGTTCGATAATGCGTGAACCGTTGTATTGAATTTTCGACATTACGCCGATTTTATCCCGCAGCTCTTCGTAATCGTGATCGGGCTTGCGCGAAAACGCTGTCTCGACATCAATCATCAGACGAATAATTAACGCAGGCTGGTAACGCGCCATTTGCTGATAAAGCTGTTGC
Source organism: uncultured Pseudocitrobacter sp. (assembly GCA_913778145.1). Lineage (GTDB taxonomy): Bacteria > Pseudomonadota > Gammaproteobacteria > Enterobacterales > Enterobacteriaceae > Pseudocitrobacter. The sequence continues at coordinate 79,410 of CAJYVI010000043.1, read as the reverse complement.
TCACGCGCGGCCAGCCGCTGCTTTATTTTCCCCGTCGCGCGCTCAATACCGATGCCTGGCCCGTCGTAATAAAACCCGGAGATTTCCGCCTGAGGAAAGCGATCGCTCACCACCAGTACGCCGCTTTGCGTCAGTTGCTGAACCCGCCGTAGTTTTACCCGTCGACGAAGCGAAAAGGCGAACATAATCAACGCGGCCCACAGCGCGGGCGAGCGGTTTTTCATGCTCTGCGTTTTTGATGACTTGGCGGCCAAACGCCGTTCAAGCCAGACGCCAATAAACGGTAACTTTTTGATTTTGTCACCGTCTTCTCCTGAAAGCAGGCCAAGATAACGGCGCTCGGTGACCCATTGCGTTTGCAGTTGTTTAACCAGATCCGTAGTCAGGGTTGATTTACCGGTGCCATCACAGCCCACCACCGCAATCAGGCCGGGAATACATTCGGTCTGGGGCATTGCGGCCTGGGTGAAGTGGGTCGTTTCCATGGTATTTACTCTTGAGTTCGTCACAATCAGGTGCGGTCATCAGGAAAGCGCGGACTGAATCGAACGTAATGATTCAGCGAGAATTTCATCCGCGGGCTGGCGTCCATCCAGCTCAAGAATGGGCGCATGGTTAAAATGGAGCGTGGGAATCACGGTGGTTTTCTCGTGCAGCGCCACCAGTGAGTGATCGGGCTTGCGGCTGAATGCGGTTTGCTCATCAATCGCGAGGCGAATCAATAGCACCGGAATATAAGAAGCCATCCAGTGATACAGTTTCAGCTCCTTTGTCCTGAGCAGACACACCCAGCCGTTGCCGCCTTCCGTCTTTGCCAACTGCGGGCCATCAAAACGAAAACCGGGGACTTCCACCTGCGGATAGCGGTCGGTTATCAATACAATGCCTTGCTCGCTTTTGCGCAGCATTTTGCGAAACTTCCAGGCCCGCCAGCAGGAGAGTAAAAAGATAACCAGCGCGCTCACGTTGCCGGGAGGTTGCGAGGGGAAGTCGTGTACTTTGGCGGCTTTGGCGCGTAAATAACGCCCAAACGGCGCGCCGATAATCGGCAGTTGCGAAATCCATTCGCCAATACGCCCGGAAGATTGCCCAAGATACAATAATTGCGTAGGCATTTTCGGGGCCAGCTTTTCAAGTAGCGCCGTCGCCAGCGTGGATTTTCCTGAACCATCACATCCGACTATGGCAATCACTCTGACAAAAGGCGGATTAACCTTTCGGCTATTATATTGGCTCATGGAAAACCCACTATTAAAGAAATGATTGTATATTACTGGCATTGTGCTCAGAATATCTTTTCGGCATTGTCGTGACAATAATTAAATGTCAGCGCGGCATAAACTATCACCGCGTCCAAATACATTTACCAAAATAATATTTAATGTGGATATATTAAATAAGGGATATATTTATGCAGTCAATAACTCCTCCGGTTATTGCCGTTATTGGCAGTGACGGCTCCGGTAAATCCACTGTTTGTGAACGTCTTATTAAAACCGTACAAAAATATGGCCCTGCCGAACAGGTGCATTTAGGAAAACAAGCCGGTAACGTTGGGCGCGCCGTCACAAAACTGCCCTTAATGGGGAAATCGCTGCATAAAACCATCGAACGCAACCAGGTGAAAACGGCAAAAAAATTACCCGGCCCCATTCCCGCGCTGGTGATTACCGCGTTTGTCGCACGCCGTCTGCTGCGCTTTCGTCATATGCTGGCGTGCCACAAGAAAGGATTAATCGTATTAACCGACCGCTATCCTCAGGAGCAGATCCCCGGTGCTTACGACGGTACCGTTTTTCCGCCAAATGTTACTGGCAGCCGTTTTGTCTCCTGGCTGGCAGAGCTTGAACGCAAGGCGTTCCACTGGATGGCGAGCTATAAGCCGGATTTAGTGATCAAACTGAACGTTGACCTTGAAGTGGCCTGCGCGCGGAAACCCGATCACAAACGAGAATCACTGGCGCGCAAGATTGCCATCACCCCGCAGCTGACGTTCAACGGTGCCGAACTGATTGATATCGATGCCAATAAACCGCTGGATGAGGTGCTGAACGATGCAGAAAACGCGGTGATGCGCTTTATGGAAAGACGGGGATACACCCCGCTTGCGAACGCCTGAGTAACTGGTTAGCCCGGTCTTGCCGGGCTTAACCCATACAGTTTAGATAAGCTGTAGCGCAATCCAGTACAGCGCACCGGATAAAAAGATGGCCGCCGGCAGCGTGAAGATCCACGCCATCAGAATGCTGGTCACCGTTTTACGCTGTAACCCGCCGCCATCCACCAACATGGTACCTGCCACCGCAGAAGAGAGCACATGCGTTGTGGATACCGGCATCCCAACATAGCTCGCCAGGCCGATGGAAATCGCCGCGGTAATTTGCGCGGACATGCCCTGAGCGTAGGTCATGCCTTTCTTGCCAATCTTCTCGCCGATGGTCATCGCCACGCGCCGCCAGCCAATCATGGTACCGATACCCAGCGCCAGCGCGACGGCCATGATTATACAGATCGGCGCGTACTCAATGGTGCTCAGAATATCGCTGCGCAATTTTTTCAGCATCTGCTGGTCATTACTGTTTACGCCCTCTGACTTCGCCACTTTCTCTGCGGTGTCGGAGATGCAGAGCATAATACGGCGCAGCTGGCTGCGCTGACTCACCTCTAATGCACCGTAGTTCGCCACATTACCCGCCAGCATCGTTTTTACGCGCTCGAAAGCCTCCATAGTATTCGCTGGATGGCAGTGGAATGCGCCAGATTGCGCATCGCCGGCCTGCGCGCTCGCCACAGGCTGTTCCGATGTGGTGATGGTTTTCAGCAGCTCAGGACGCTGCTCAAGGTACACTTCAAAGTTGTTGATGGCATCGCGGGTACGGGCAATTTCGTAACCCGACGCGTTCATATTGACCACAAACCCGGCGGGCGCAATCCCTACCAGCACCAGCATCACCAGGCCAATACCTTTCTGACCATCGTTCGCGCCGTGAGAAAACGCCACGCCCGCCGCCGAGACAATCAGCGAGGTTCGTGTCCAGAAAGGGGGTTTACGCACGCCGCCTTTCTTTTTACGCTCTTCCGGCGAACGGTGGATGCGGGCGCGTTTTTTGGTGCCGCTCCAGAAGCGACGCAGCAGAAAAATCAGCCCGCCCGCCAGCACCAGGCCGACAATCGGCGACACAATTAAAGATGTGAAGATTTTCGTGACTTCACGCAGATTCAGTGCTTCCACCACCGAGTTGCCATTCATCACGGCGTTGGTGAGCCCGATACCGATTATCGCGCCAATCAACGTATGCGAACTGGACGCCGGCAAGCCGAAAAACCAGGTGCCCAGGTTCCAGATAATCGCCGCCAGCAGCATCGAAAAGACCATCGCCAGCCCGTGTGAAGAACCCATGTTCAGCAACAGGTCCGTTGGTAGCATATGCACAATGGCGTACGCCACGCTAAGGCCACCCAATAGCACGCCAAAAAAGTTGAACGCGGCGGCCATGACCACCGCCAGCTGTGGTCGCATCGCTCGCGTGTAGATAACCGTTGCGACCGCGTTGGCGGTATCGTGAAAGCCATTAATCGCTTCGTAAAACAGGACAAATGCCAGAGCAAGCAATAATAAAAGCCCGGTGTATATATCCAAGCCCATAAATAAATTTTGCATATATATAATTGCGCCATATTAGAATAATGAACAGGCGCATTATCGGGGAGTTTATCTATTCGGGCAAAGCGAATTATACTTTTTTGATGCCTGCGCAATAAATAGCGAGATGCTGGAATAAAAGTATTTACTCGGCAAATAAATTAAATCACACACATCCATCCAATGAATATTTATCACGTAATAAAAATAAAATCGGATGCGAAATTTTGCTGAATGTTTCCAAAAAAAAACCGGGTAGCGCTAATGTCTACCCGGTTCGATTGTAACTTAACGATTATTCGTTAATTTTTGGATGCTGTTGCACCAGACGCGTACGTTGCTCCTGAAGCGTCGCGATTTCGGCATCAATATCTTCGATTTTGTGCTCGATGTTATCGTGATGCTCCTGCAAAATTTCTCGCGCTTCTTCAATATCTGATGCGGCAGGCGTCGCGCCTTTCAGCGGGCGGTTAGCCGTCTCTTTCATGGTCAGGCCGGTAATCAGGCCGATCACTGCAATCACCATCAGATAGTAAGCCGGCATCATCAGGTTCTGTGAAGTTTCCACCAGCCAGGCCGCCAGCGTCGGCGTCAGACCTGCAATTAGCACAGAGATGTTAAAGGCCGCAGCCAGCGCGCTGTAACGAATATGCGTCGGGAACATCGCCGGCAGCGTCGACGCCATTACGCCGGTAAAACAGTTGAGGATCACGGCCAGCAACAGCAGTCCGGCAAAAATCAGGCCAATCACATTACTGTTGATCAGAATGAAGGCCGGAATCGCGAACACCAGCAGCGCCACGCTACCAATAATGACGAATGGACGACGACCAAATCGGTCGCTGAGCAGCCCCATAATCGGCTGCACAAACAGCATACCAATCATGATGGCGATAATAATCAGCACGCCATGATCTTCTGAGTAGTGCAGGTTATGCGACAGGTAGCTCGGCATATAGGTCAGCAGCATGTAATAGGTGACGTTGGTTGCGATGACCAGACCAATACACGCTAACAGGCTACGCCAGTGCTTAGTGGCGATTTCTTTAAAGGAAACCTTCGGCCCTTCCTGTAGACCCTGGCGGTCGCCCTGTTCGAGTTTATCAACGTGCTGCTGGAATGCAGGCGTCTCTTCCAGCGCATGGCGCAGATAGAGACCGATAATCCCTAACGGCAGCGCAATGAAGAACGGAATACGCCAGCCCCATTCAAGGAAGTTTTCCTCACCCACGACGGTGGAGATCAGCACCACTACGCCCGCACCCAGTACGAAGCCCGCGATGGAGCCGAAATCAAGCCAGCTGCCCATAAAGCCGCGTTTACGGTCAGGGGAATATTCCGCAACAAAAATAGATGCCCCGGTATATTCACCGCCCACCGAGAAGCCCTGCGCCATTTTACACAGCAACAGCAGGATAGGCGCCCAAATACCAATAGAGGCATACGACGGTATCAGACCAATACAGAACGTACTGATCGACATAATAACGATAGTGATCGCCAGAATTTTCTGACGCCCGTATTTATCGCCGAGCATCCCGAAGAATAATCCACCCAATGGGCGAATTAAGAACGGTACGGAGAAGGTCGCCAGCGCGGCAATCATCTGCACGCTGGGATCTGCGCCCGGGAAGAAGACTTTACCTAACGCGTAGGCCACAAAGCCATACACACCAAAGTCGAACCATTCCATTGCATTACCAAGCGAGGCCGCGGTGATCGCTTTGCGGAGCTTGGCATCATCGATAATTGTGACATCACGGAGCGTGATCGGCTTTACTTTTTTCCTTCGAAGCATGGGTATTCCTCGTTTACTGTCGCCGTTAACGCACACCCTGTGGAGTCGAACAGCGCACTGTTCGCATGGTGTACGGAGGAGTCGGGAAAATGCAGACTCCTGTTAATCAAGCGTAGCAGGTTTGCTTGTACTGCTAACGCGCCCCTTGCGCGGGAGCGCATCCGGGGATGACAGCGTCGCTTTACACGTCCTGACGTGGCGATCGCTCTCGGTGCAATCAAACCTGTTGACGCCTGCAAGGGCCAAAGACAGGTGGTTAAAAAAACGCCGGAACGTGGGGTTCCGGATGGGACTCAGGGCTTTTACCCTACCAGCGTTTAAATTTGTGATCAACTTCGCAAATTTATACCCACTGTTGTTAAGTTGAGTCGACATTCGTAAATAAGTTCAATCTTAATAGTTTTTTAGGTCAAAGCACTCGCTTGCATTGTTACCAAAAACGCACGCAAAAATTTCAAATAACTCTGGAAACAATTCCCTGCGAAATCATTTTTCTAAGATAAATCTCACTATATAACTTCACAAAGTTTTCACAGCTAATTTATCTCGCGTCGCAAAGGACAATATTTCACCGAAATATGTGATCAACATAACCAAAACACTGTTTTATTTTCATTGAATCATAATTCCAGTAAATGCATCATGATTTCAGGAACAGCAACAAAGGGGTTTTCAGGGAGACATTCTTCCTCCTTATCCCCACCACGTTCCGGCCGCATGGATAGAGATACCCGAAACACAAAGCTCGGGTAACGGGTTGAAATTATTATTCTTAACCTCTTCCGTCGTTGTTCAGACGCGAAGCGAGGATGCAATATGAAAATTAAAGCCACAATGGAAAGAATCCCTGGCGGGATGATGTTGATCCCTTTACTGCTGGGTGCTGTCTTAAATACCTTTGCGCCAAACACTGGCGAATACTTCGGTTCATTCACAAAAGGCATGATTGGCGGAACGGTGCCGATTCTGGCTGTCTGGTTCTTCTGTATCGGTGCTTCTATTGATTTGCGGGCAACCGGCACCGTATTACGAAAATCCGGTACGCTGGTGCTGACCAAAATTGGCGTCGCCTGGGTTGTGGCGATGATTGCAGCCATGTTTATCCCAGAAAGCGGTATTCAAACCGGTTTCTTTGCTGGCCTGTCGGTACTGGCTATTGTCTCTGCAATGGACATGACCAACGGCGGTTTGTACGCCAGCCTGATGAATCAATATGGCACGAAAGAAGAATCCGGCGCGTTCGTATTAATGTCGCTGGAATCCGGCCCATTGATGACCATGGTTATCCTCGGTTCCGCCGGTCTGGCCTCTTTCGAGCCACACCACTTTATCGGCGCGGTGCTGCCATTCCTGATTGGTTTCGCACTGGGTAACCTGGATCACGACCTGCGCGCTTTCTTCAGCAAAGCCACGCCAGTACTGATCCCGTTCTTCGGCTTCGCGCTGGGAAATACCATCAACCTGAGCGTGATTATGGATACCGGCCTGCTGGGCATCGTGCTGGGCGTGGCGGTTATCGTCATTACCGGTATTCCGCTGATTATTGCTGACCGCGTGATTGGCGGCGGTAATGGTACGGCGGGCATCGCGGCCTCTTCTGCGGCAGGTGCTGCGGTCGCGAACCCGGTGATTATCGCCCAGATTAACCCGTCGTTCGCGCCGGTTGCTGCCTCCGCTACGGCGCTGGTTGCAGCAAGCGTCATCGTCACGGCGATTCTGGTGCCTGTCATCACCGCCCTGTACGCCAGACGTTTCGGAAAAGTACCTGCCGCGGAAAACTCCGCCGCCGCAAGCATCTCTCAGGCGGCCCATCACTAACATTCCCCGCCCCCTCTCCGGAGGGGGTTTCCTTTTACCCCCAGGAATAACGCCGACAAAAGTGTGGTTTTGCGCTATCATTAGCGACTGTTTGCGGCATTATGCCGGTTTTTAGGGGCTTATTGCCCTTTCGCACTTTTGAGGAAATCCCCATGTCATTACCCCACTGCCCGAAATGCAATTCCGAATACACTTATGAAGATAACGGCATGTATATCTGCCCGGAATGCGCCCACGAATGGAACGATGCTGAACCTGCACAGGACAGCGACGAGCTGATTGTCAAAGATGCCAATGGCAACCTGCTGGCCGACGGCGACAGCGTCACCGTGGTGAAAGATCTGAAAGTAAAAGGCAGCTCTTCGATGCTGAAGATCGGCACCAAAGTGAAAAATATTCGCCTGGTGGAAGGCGACCACAACATCGATTGCAAAATCGATGGTTTCGGCCCGATGAAGCTGAAATCTGAGTTCGTGAAAAAGAACTGATTGTATTGCACGTGATCGGTAGGCCGGATAAGGCGCTCGTGCCTTATCCGGCAACGGTGCCAGATGCCTGATGCCTGATGCGACGCTAACGCGTCTTATCAGGCCTACAAATCGCCCGCCCCCTCATCTGTACAAAATTCGAACTACACTTAATGGGCTGTTCTTACCTGAGGTAATGATTATGCCGTTAAGTCCCTACATTGCTTTCGCCGGAAACTGCGCCGATGCCATCGCCTACTATCAACAGACGCTGGGCGCGGAATTGCTGTACAAAATCACCTTTGGCGAAATGCCGAAAGATGCACAGGAAAGCAGCGACGGCTGCCCTTCCAGCCAAACCTATCCTGAAAACGCCATCGCCCATGCCAACCTGAAAATTGCGGGAAGCGACATCATGATGAGCGACGGCGCGCAAAGCGGAAATACCGGCTACAGCGGCTTTACGCTGGTGCTGGATACTCAGGACGTCAACGAAGGAAAACGCTGGTTCGATAGTCTGGCGTCAGAAGGCCAGATTGAGATGGCCTGGCAGGAAACCTTCTGGGCGCACGGTTTCGGCAAAGTCACCGATCGCTACGGCCTGCCATGGATGATTAACGTCGTTAAACAGCCCGGCGGCTAAGCTCTGCGGGAGGCGCGCCCTCCCGCTGTCATCATTTTCGCCATAACTCTTCATCTTCACGTCACTCTCTCTTAACCCAACTGTCACAAAAGTTCGCCACGATGGAGCCACTTTTTTAGGGAGGCTGCATCATGCAAACGATTATCCGTGTCGAGAAGCTCGCCAAAACCTTTAATCAGCATCAGGCGCTGCACGCGGTTGATCTGAATATCCATCATGGTGAAATGGTGGCTCTGCTTGGGCCGTCCGGTTCCGGCAAATCCACCCTTTTACGTCATTTAAGCGGTTTGATTACCGGCGATAAATCCGCCGGTAGCCATATCGAGCTACTGGGCCGCACTGTCCAGCGCGAAGGCCGCCTGGCCCGCGATATCCGCAAAAGCCGCGCCAACACCGGCTACATCTTCCAACAATTCAACCTGGTGAATCGCCTGAGCGTACTGGAGAACGTGCTGATTGGGGCGCTCGGCAGCACGCCGTTCTGGCGCACCTGTTTTAGCTGGTTCACCCGCGAGCAGAAACAGCGCGCATTACAGGCGCTAACCCGCGTTGGCATGGTGCATTTTGCCCATCAGCGCGTTTCCACCCTCTCCGGCGGCCAGCAGCAGCGTGTAGCGATTGCCCGCGCGCTGATGCAGCAGGCGAAGGTGATTCTCGCCGACGAACCCATCGCCTCGCTGGACCCGGAATCGGCGCGCATCGTGATGGACACCCTGCGCGACATAAACCAGAACGACGGCATCACCGTGGTCGTCACGCTGCATCAGGTGGATTACGCCCTGCGCTACTGCGAGCGCATCGTCGCCCTGCGTCAGGGGCACGTCTTCTACGACGGCAGCAGCCAACAGTTTGATAACGAACGTTTTGACCATCTCTACCGCAGCATTAACCGCGTCGAAGAGAACGCGAAAGCTGCCTGACATCCCCATCATTGAGGAAAACGAATGAACGCTAAGATAATTGCCTCGCTGGCCTTCACCAGCATGTTCAGCCTCAGCACCCTGTTTAGCCCGGCGCACGCCAAAGAGCAGGAAAAGGCGCTGAATTTCGGCATTATTTCAACGGAATCACAGCAAAACCTGAAACCGCAATGGACGCCGTTTTTACAGGATATGGAGAAGAAGCTGGGCGTGAAGGTCAACGCCTTCTTTGCCCCGGACTACGCGGGCATTATCCAGGGAATGCGTTTCAACAAAGTGGATATCGCCTGGTACGGCAACCTGTCGGCGATGGAAGCAGTGGATCGCGCCAACGGTCAGGTCTTCGCTCAGACCGTCGCGGCGGATGGATCGCCGGGTTACTGGAGCGTGTTGATCGTCAACAAAGACAGCCCGATCAACAACCTGAACGATCTGCTGGCGAAGCGTAAAGATCTCACCTTCGGCAATGGCGATCCTAACTCCACCTCTGGCTTCCTCGTCCCCGGTTACTACGTCTTTGCCAAAAACAATATCTCCGCCAGCGACTTTAAGCGCACCGTCAACGCCGGGCATGAAACCAACGCGCTGGCCGTCGCCAACAAGCAGGTGGATGTGGCGACCAACAACACTGAAAACCTCGACAAGCTGAAAACCTCCGCGCCGGAGAAGCTCAAAGAACTGAAAGTGATCTGGAAGTCGCCGCTGATCCCAGGCGATCCGATCGTCTGGCGCAAGAATCTTTCCGAAACCACCAAAGACAAGCTCTACGACTTCTTTATGAACTACGGCAAAACGCCGGAAGAAAAAGCGGTGCTGGAACGCCTGGGCTGGGCGCCGTTCCGCGCTTCCAGCGACCTGCAACTGGTTCCGATTCGCCAGCTCGCGCTGTTTAAAGAGATGCAGGGCGTGAAAAGCAATAAAGGACTGAATGAGCAGGACAAGCTGGCAAAAACCACCGAGATTCAGGCGCAGCTGGATGACCTGGACCGCCTGAACAACGCGTTAAGCGCGATGAGTTCGGTGAGTAAAGCGGTGCAGTAAATCGTAGGTCGGATAAGACGCCCCGGCGTCGCATCCGACAATGTGCAGGCGTTGATGCCGGATGCGGTGCAAGCACCTTATCCGGCCTACAGACCGGAGCCAAACATGCAAACCATCACCATCGCCCCACCCAAGCGCAGCTGGTTCTCGCTTCTGAGCTGGGCCGTTGTTCTCGCCGTGCTGGTCGTCTCGTGGCAGGGCGCGGAAATGGCCCCGCTCACGCTGATTAAAGACGGCGGCAACATGGCGACGTTCGCCGCCGACTTCTTCCCGCCCGATTTCAGTCAGTGGCAGGATTACCTCACCGAAATGGCCGTCACGCTGCAGATCGCCGTCTGGGGCACCGCGCTGGCGGTGGTTCTCTCCATCCCCTTCGGCCTGATGAGCGCCGAAAACCTGGTGCCGTGGTGGGTTTACCAGCCCGTTCGCCGCCTGATGGACGCCTGCCGCGCCATTAACGAAATGGTCTTCGCCATGCTCTTCGTGGTCGCCGTCGGCCTCGGCCCGTTCGCTGGCGTGCTGGCGCTGTTTATCCACACCACCGGCGTGCTCTCCAAGCTGCTTTCTGAAGCGGTGGAAGCGATCGAACCCGGCCCGGTGGAAGGTATTCGCGCAACCGGCGCCAACAAACTCGAAGAGATCCTCTATGGCGTGCTGCCGCAGGTGATGCCGCTGCTGATCTCCTACTCCCTCTATCGCTTCGAATCCAACGTCCGCTCGGCGACCGTCGTCGGCATGGTCGGCGCGGGCGGGATCGGCGTCACGCTGTGGGAAGCGATTCGCGGTTTCCAGTTCCAGCAAACCTGCGCCCTGATGGTGCTGATTATCGTCACGGTCAGCCTGCTGGATTTCCTCTCTCAACGGTTGCGTAAGCACTTTATCTGATTAGCGAGGCATTGATAGCTATGCACTTGTCTACACATCCGACCAGCTACCCGACACGCTATCAGGAGATAGCCGCAAAACTTGAGCAGGAGCTGCGTCAACACTACCGCTGCGGCGACTATCTTCCCGCCGAGCAGCAACTGGCGGCGCGCTTCGCGGTGAACCGCCACACCCTGCGCCGCGCCATCGACCAACTGGTGGAAAAAGGCTGGGTACAGCGCCGTCAGGGCGTCGGCGTACTGGTGCTGATGCGCCCGTTCGATTACCCGCTCAACGCCCAGGCGCGTTTTAGCCAGAACCTGCTGGACCAGGGCAGCCATCCCACCAGCGAAAAACTGCTGTCGGTGCTGCGCCCAGCGTCTGGTCACGTCGCTGACGCGCTGGGGATAACCGAGGGCGAGAACGTCATCCACCTGCGCACCCTGCGCCGGGTCAACGGCGTCGCGCTCTGTTTAATCGACCACTACTTCGCGGACCTCACCCTCTGGCCGACGCTGCAACGCTTCGACAGCGGCTCGCTGCACGATTTTCTGCGCGAGCAAACCGGGATTGCACTGCGCCGCAGCCAGACACGGATCAGCGCCCGCCGCGCCCAGGCCAAAGAGTGCCAGCGTCTTGAAATCCCGAATATGTCGCCGCTGCTGTGCGTGCGCACCCTTAACCACCGTGACGGTGAAAGCAGCCCGGCGGAGTACTCCGTCAGCCTGACGCGCGCCGACATGATTGAATTCACTATGGAGCACTGAATGCACGCAGATACCGCGACCCGCCAGCACTGGATGTCCGTACTGGCACACAGCCAACCGGCAGAACTGGCAGCCCGCCTGAACGCGCTGAACATCACCGCCGACTATGAGGTGATCCGCGCCGCCGAAACCGGCCTGGTGCAGATTCAGGCGCGAATGGGCGGCACCGGCGAACGCTTTTTTGCCGGCGACGCCACGCTCACCCGCGCCGCCGTACGCCTGACTGACGGCACGCTCGGCTACAGCTGGGTGCTGGGGCGCGACAAACAGCACGCCGAACGCTGCGCGCTGATTGACGCGCTGATGCAGCAATCTCGCCACTTTCAAAACTTATCAGAAACGCTTATTGCCCCGCTGGACGCTGACCGTATGGCACGCATTGCCGCACGCCAGGCCGAAGTGAACGCCAGCCGGGTCGACTTCTTTACGATGGTTCGCGGAGACAACGCATGACCCTGGAAACCGCTTTTATTCTTCCCGTGCAGGATGCCCAGCACAGTTTTCGTCGCCTGTTAAAGGCCATGAGCGAGCCGGGCGTGATTGTCGCCCTGCATCAGCTCAAACGCGGCTGGCAGCCGCTGAATATCGCCACCACCAGCGTGCTGCTGACGCTGGCCGATAACGACACGCCGGTGTGGCTTGCCGCGCCATTAAGCAACGATATCGTCAGCCAGAGCCTGCGTTTTCATACCAACGCGCCGCTGGTCAGCCAGCCGGAACAGGCGACCTTCGCGGTAACGGATGAGGCGATTTCCAGCGAACAGCTTAACGCCCTTTCCACCGGCACCGCCGTTGCGCCGGAAGCGGGCGCGACGCTGATTTTACAGGTCGCCAGCCTGAGCGGCGGGCGCATGTTGCGCCTCACCGGCGCGGGCATTGCCGAAGAACGAATGATCGCCCCGCAGCTGCCGGAGTGCATTCTGCACGAACTCACCGAGCGCCCGCACCCGTTCCCGCTCGGCATCGACCTGATCCTGACCTGCGGCGAGCGCCTGCTGGCTATTCCGCGAACCACTCATGTGGAGGTGTGCTGATGTACGTTGCCGTGAAAGGGGGCGAGAAGGCGATCGACGCCGCCCACGCCCTGCAAGAGAGCCGACGCCGAGGCGATACCGATTTGCCTGAACTGAGCGTCGCCCAGATTGAACAGCAGCTTAATCTTGCGGTGGATCGCGTGATGACCGAAGGCGGCATTGCCGACCGCGAACTGGCGGCGCTGGCGCTGAAACAGGCCAGCGGCGATAACGTCGAAGCAATTTTCCTGCTGCGCGCCTACCGCACCACGCTGGCGAAGCTCGCGGTAAGCGAGCCGCTCGACACCATGGAGATGCGCCTCGAACGGCGTATTTCAGCGGTTTATAAAGATATTCCCGGCGGCCAGTTGCTTGGCCCAACCTACGACTACACCCATCGCCTGCTCGATTTCACCCTGCTGGCAAACGGCGAAGCGCCGACGCTGACCACCGCCGACAGCGAACAACAACCGTCGCCGCACGTTTTCAGCCTGCTGGCGCGTCAGGGGCTGGCGAAGTTTGAAGAGGATAGCGGCGCACAGCCGGATGACATCACCCGCACGCCGCCGGTTTACCCCTGCTCACGTTCTTCCCGTTTGCAGCAGTTGATGCGCGGCGACGAAGGCTATTTGCTGGCGCTGGCTTACTCCACCCAACGCGGTTACGGGCGCAATCATCCGTTCGCGGGTGAAATCCGCAGTGGTTACATCGATGTGTCGATTGTGCCGGAAGAGCTGGGATTTGCGGTAAACGTCGGCGAACTGTTGATGACCGAGTGTGAAATGGTCAACGGTTTTATCGACCCGCCGGATGAGCCGCCGCACTTCACGCGCGGCTACGGGCTGGTGTTCGGCATGAGCGAGCGCAAAGCGATGGCGATGGCGCTGGTTGACCGTGCGTTGCAGGCTCCGGAGTACGGCGAGCACGCGACAGGCCCGGCGCAGGATGAAGAGTTCGTGCTGGCGCATGCCGACAACGTCGAAGCCGCAGGCTTTGTCTCGCACCTCAAACTCCCCCACTACGTCGATTTCCAGGCCGAACTGGAGCTACTCAAACGTCTGCAACAGGAGCAGAACCATGGCTAATCTGAGCGGCTACAACTTTGCCTACCTCGACGAGCAGACCAAACGCATGATCCGCCGCGCCATCTTAAAAGCGGTGGCGATCCCCGGTTATCAGGTGCCGTTTGGCGGGCGCGAGATGCCGATGCCGTACGGCTGGGGAACCGGCGGTATCCAGCTCACCGCCAGCGTGATTGGCGAAAGCGACGTGCTGAAGGTGATTGACCAGGGCGCGGATGACACCACCAACGCCGTGTCGATTCGCAACTTCTTCAAGCGCGTGACCGGGGTAAACACCACCGAGCGTACGGACGATGCCACGGTCATCCAGACGCGTCACCGCATCCCCGAAACGCCGCTGACCGAAGATCAGATCATTATTTTCCAGGTGCCGATCCCCGAACCACTGCGCTTTATCGAGCCGCGCGAAACGGAAACCCGCACCATGCACGCGCTGGAGGAGTACGGCGTGATGCAGGTGAAACTGTATGAAGATATCGCCCGCTTCGGTCATATCGCCACCACCTACGCCTATCCGGTGAAGGTTAACGGGCGCTACGTGATGGACCCGTCGCCGATCCCGAAATTCGATAACCCGAAAATGGACATGATGCCCGCCCTGCAACTCTTCGGCGCGGGGCGCGAGAAGCGCATCTATGCGGTGCCGCCGTTCACCCGCGTGGAAAGCCTCGATTTCGACGATCACCCGTTCACCGTTCAGCAGTGGGATGAGCCATGCGCCATCTGCGGATCGACCCACAGCTATCTCGACGAAGTGGTGCTGGATGACGCCGGAAACCGCATGTTTGTCTGCTCCGATACCGATTATTGCCGCCTACAGAGCGAGGCAAAAAGCCAATGAATCAACCGTTACTTTCGGTCAATAACCTGACCCACCTTTACGCGCCGGGCAAAGGCTTTAGCGATGTCTCTTTTGATTTATGGCCGGGGGAAGTGCTGGGCATTGTCGGGGAGTCCGGCTCCGGGAAGACCACGCTGCTGAAATCAATTTCCGCGCGTCTGACGCCGCA
This sequence comes from uncultured Pseudocitrobacter sp., assembly GCA_913778145.1. Classification (GTDB taxonomy): domain Bacteria; phylum Pseudomonadota; class Gammaproteobacteria; order Enterobacterales; family Enterobacteriaceae; genus Pseudocitrobacter. The sequence continues at coordinate 64,344 of CAJYVI010000043.1, read as the reverse complement.
GCAAGGGGAGATTCACTATGAAAACCGTTCCCTCTATGGCATGAGCGAGGCAGACCGCCGTCGCCTGCTGCGCACCGAATGGGGCGTGGTGCATCAGCATCCGCTTGACGGCCTGCGCCGTCAGGTGTCGGCAGGTGGCAATATCGGCGAGCGGCTGATGGCGACCGGGGCGCGTCATTACGGCGACATTCGCGCTATCGCGCAGAAGTGGCTGGAAGAGGTGGAAATTCCCGCTAGCCGGATCGACGACCTGCCGACCACCTTTTCCGGCGGCATGCAGCAACGTTTGCAGATTGCCCGCAACCTGGTGACGCATCCGAAGCTGGTATTTATGGACGAACCAACCGGCGGGCTGGATGTATCAGTGCAGGCGCGCCTGCTCGACCTGCTGCGCGGTCTGGTGGTGGAGCTGAACCTGGCGGTGGTGATTGTCACCCACGATTTAGGCGTCGCCCGCCTGCTGGCGGACCGTTTGCTGGTGATGAAGCAGGGGCAAGTGGTGGAGAGTGGGTTAACCGACCGCGTGCTCGACGACCCGCATCATCCGTATACCCAACTGCTGGTGTCATCGGTTTTGCAGAATTGAGCTGGTGCCGGATGCGGCGTAAACGCCTTATCCGGCCTACAAATGCGCTCCCCGTAGGTCGGATAAGACGCATCAGCGTCGCATCCGACACCCGAACCACGAGGCGAAAAATGATTAACGTACAAAACGTCAGTAAAACCTTCATCCTGCACCAGCAAAAAGGCGTGCGCCTTCCCGTCTTACAACGCGCCTCGCTCACCGTCAACGCGGGCGAATGCGTGGTGCTCCACGGCCACTCCGGCAGCGGCAAATCAACCCTGCTGCGCTCGCTGTACGCCAACTATCTGCCCGATGAAGGGCAAATCCAGATCAAACACGGTGACGAGTGGGTAGACCTGGTCACCGCGCCAGCGCGCAAAGTGGTGGAAATCCGCAAAACCACCGTCGGCTGGGTGAGCCAGTTTCTGCGCGTCATCCCGCGTATCTCAGCACTGGAAGTGGTGATGCAACCGCTGCTCGATACCGGCGTACCGCGTGAAGCCTGCGCCGCTAAAGCCGCGCGTCTGCTCACCCGCCTGAACGTGCCGGAACGCCTGTGGCACCTCGCACCATCGACCTTCTCCGGCGGCGAACAGCAGCGCGTCAACATCGCCCGCGGCTTTATCGTCGATTATCCCATTCTGCTGCTCGACGAACCTACCGCCTCGCTGGACGCTAAAAACAGCGCCGCCGTAGTGGAACTGATCCGCGAAGCCAAAGCCCGCGGCGCAGCCATCGTCGGCATCTTCCATGACGAAGCCGTACGCAATGACGTCGCCGACCGCCTGCACCCAATGGGAGCCTCTTCATGATTATCAATAACGTCAAACTGGTGCTGGAAAACGAAGTGGTAAACGGTTCGCTGGAGGTGCAGGACGGTGAAATCCGCGCCTTTGCCGAAAGCCAGAGCCGCCTGCCGGAGGCGATGGACGGCGAAGGCGGCTGGCTGCTGCCGGGGCTGATTGAGCTGCATACCGATAACCTGGATAAATTCTTCACCCCGCGCCCGAAAGTGGACTGGCCCGCCCACTCGGCGATGAGCAGCCACGACGCGCTGATGGTGGCGAGCGGCATCACCACCGTACTGGATGCCGTAGCAATTGGCGACGTGCGCGACGGCGGCGATCGGCTGGAAAATCTGGAGAAGATGATCAACGCCATCGAAGAGACGCAGAAACGCGGCGTCAACCGCGCCGAGCACCGTCTACACCTGCGCTGCGAACTGCCGCATCACACTACGCTGCCGCTGTTTGAAAAACTGGTGCAGCGCGAGCCGGTGACGCTGGTGTCGCTGATGGACCACTCGCCAGGTCAGCGCCAATTCGCCAACCGCGAGAAGTATCGCGAATATTATCAGGGCAAATACTCGCTCACCGACGCGCAGATGCAGCAGTATGAAGAGGAACAGCTGGCGCTTGCCGCACGCTGGTCGCAGCCGAATCGCGAATCCATCGCCGCCCTGTGCCGCGCAAGACAAATTGCCCTCGCCAGCCACGATGACGCCACCCACGCCCACGTTGCCGAATCCCACCAGCTTGGCAGCGTGATCGCCGAATTTCCCACCACGTTCGAAGCGGCACAAGCCTCGCGCAAGCATGGCATGAACGTGCTGATGGGCGCGCCGAATATTGTGCGCGGCGGTTCGCACTCCGGCAACGTGGCGGCCAGTGAACTGGCGCAGCTTGGCCTGCTGGATATTCTCTCTTCCGACTACTACCCCGCCAGTCTGCTGGATGCGGCGTTCCGCGTCGCCGATGACGAGAGCAACCGCTTTACGCTGCCGCAGGCGGTGAAGCTGGTGACTAAAAATCCGGCGCAGGCGCTTAATCTCCAGGATCGCGGGGTGATTGGCGAGGGCAAACGCGCGGACCTGGTGCTGGCACATCGCAAGGGCAACCACATTCATATCGACCACGTCTGGCGTCAGGGTAAAAGGGTGTTCTGATGACGGGAAAACTGATTTGGTTAATGGGGCCGTCCGGCTCCGGGAAAGATAGCCTGCTGGCGGAACTCCGCCTGCGGGAACAAACTCAGTTACTGGTGGCGCATCGCTACATCACGCGCGACGCCAGCGCCGGAAGTGAAAACCATATCGCCCTGAGCGAGCAGGAGTTTTTTACCCGCGCGGGGCAAAACCTACTGGCCTTAAGCTGGCACGCCAACGGCCTGTATTATGGCGTCGGCGTCGAGATCGACCTCTGGCTGCACGCCGGATTCGACGTGCTGGTCAACGGCTCACGCGCCCATCTGCCGCAGGCGCGGGCGCGCTATGCATCGGCGCTGCTGCCCATCTGCTTACAGGTGTCGCCGGAGATCCTGCGCCAGCGCCTGGAAAACCGTGGCCGTGAAAACGCCAGTGAAATTAACGCCCGGCTGGCGCGCGCTGCCCGCTATACTCCACAGGATTGCCATACGCTCAATAATGACGGCAGCCTGCGCCAGTCGGTCGACACGCTGCTGACGCTGATTCATCAGAAGGAGAAACACCATGCCTGCTTGTGAGCTTCGCCCGGCCACGCAGTACGACACCGACGCGGTTTACGCGCTGATTTGTGAGCTAAAACAGGCGGAGTTTGACCACCACGCGTTTCGCGTGGGCTTTAACGCCAACCTGCGCGACCCGAACATGCGCTACCATCTGGCGCTGCTGGATGGCGAAGTTGTCGGTATGATCGGCCTGCATTTGCAGTTTCATCTGCATCATGTCAACTGGATCGGCGAAATTCAGGAACTGGTGGTGATGCCGCAGGCGCGCGGTCTGAACGTCGGCAGTAAGTTACTGGCGTGGGCAGAAGAAGAAGCCCGCCAGGCCGGGGCCGAAATGACCGAACTTTCGACCAACGTGAAGCGCCACGACGCGCACCGTTTCTATCTGCGCGAAGGCTACGAGCAGAGCCACTTCCGCTTCACGAAGGCGCTGTAACATGAGCCTGACCCTCACGCTCACCGGCACCGGCGGCGCACAGGGCGTTCCGGCATGGGGCTGCGAGTGTGCGGCCTGCGCCAGAGCGCGGCGCTCGCCGCAGTATCGCCGCCAGCCGTGCAGCGGCGTAGTAAAGTTTAACGACGCAATCACCCTGATCGACGCCGGGCTGCACGATCTCATCGATCGCTGGTCGCCCGGATCGTTCCAGCAGTTTTTGCTGACGCACTACCATATGGATCACGTGCAGGGTCTATTCCCGCTGCGCTGGGGCGTGGGCGATCCGATCCCGGTTTACGGCCCGCCGGATGAACAGGGCTGCGACGATCTGTTTAAACATCCGGGCCTGCTTGATTTCAGCCACACCGTGGAGCCGTTTGTAGTTTTTGATTTGCAGGGATTGCAGGTCACGCCGCTGCCGCTCAACCACTCAAAACTGACCTTCGGTTATCTGCTGGAAACGGCACACAGCCGGGTGGCGTGGCTGTCTGACACCGCAGGCTTGCCGGAAAAAACGCTGAAATTTTTACTCAATAATCAGCCGCAGGTAATGGTGATTGATTGCAGCCACCCACCGCGCGAGGATGCACCGCGTAATCACTGTGATTTAAACACCGTGCTGGCGCTGAATGAGGTTATCCGCTCGCCGCGGGTGATTCTGACCCATATCAGCCACCAGTTTGATACGTGGCTGATGGAGAATGCGCTGCCGCCGGGTTTTGAAGCCGGGTTTGATGGGATGGTGATTGGAGTGTCGTGATGGGCGGGAATGTGCGCGCTGATGCCCTCACCCCGGCCCTCTCCCACAGGGAGAGGGAGAAAACACCACATAATTAATCTCTGGCGCGGTCGGTTCCCTCTCCCTGTGGGAGAGGGTTAGGGTGAGGGGATAATGCCCGCACCTAACCCACCTCACCGCTCATACTCATCTTCCAGCCTTTGTCTCTCATCCTCTAGCTGCCGACGTTCCTGATCAAGCTGGCGCTGGCGGTCATCAAGTTGCCTGCGTCGGTCCTCCAGCTGGCGCTGTCGGTCGTCATATTGTCGACGGCTGTAGTCATCCCGATAGCGCCCGTCATCATAGTCGCGATCATCATCATCGCTGGCGCGGTCGCTGGACGGATTGTAAGCATCATTAATCGCCTGCTGAATATTGCCTATCGCATCATCAATCACATCAGCATGCGCAAGCGGGCTCATCAGCACAAACAACAATACGGTAAGGTAACGTTTCATCAGGAAAGTCTCACACAACCAGAGTGAGATGACGTTAATGAAACGGTAGAAAGTAAAACAGCGGAGTATTCTCAAATGTGGATAGCACAATAACCTAACGATAATAGTTAATTCGATCACAGCCTAAATATCCACATTCCAAAGTTATTATTATAATGGTCTCTATTTTGCCTTTCTTATTATTTATTTCGCAAATAATTAAATGGAGATTAGACATTTTATGAATGGAAAATTTAAATTAACCAAAACATGTCTGGCGCTGACCGCCATTATGGCATTAATGAGCCAATCGGTGGGTGCGGCAGAAACGGCTAAAGATGCCAGTACATTTACCAAATCCGTCAATCAGCAATATCAACAATCCCTTCCTTTTAACGATCGTCAGGATTTTGAAGACGCGCAGCGTGGTTTTATCGCTCCGTTGTTAAATGAAGGAAAATTAACCACGCCGGATGGCAAAGTCTATTATCGCGCGCTGGATTATCAATTTGATATCAATGCGCCAGCGCCGGACACCATCAACCCCAGCCTGTGGCGTCAGTCGCAGGTAAACGGTATCTCCGGTCTGTTTAAAGTTACCGACCGTATGTATCAGGTGCGCAGCCAGGATATCTCTAACATCACCTTTATTGAAGGCGATACCGGCATCATCGTCATCGACCCGCTGGTGACCCCAAATGCTGCAAAAGCGAGCCTTGATCTCTACTTCAAGCATCGCCCGCAAAAACCGATTGTGGCCATTATTTATACCCATAGCCACACCGACCATTATGGCGGCGTAAAAGGTATTGTCTCGGAAGCCGATGTAAAAGCAGGCAAAGTGCAGATCATCGCGCCTGCTGGCTTTATGGAAGAGGCGATCAGCGAAAACGTGCTGGCGGGGAATATCATGAGCCGCCGCGCGCTGTACTCATATGGCCTGCTGCTGCCGCATAATGCCCAGGGCAACATCGGTAACGGCCTTGGCGTGACGCTGGCTACGGGCGACCCGAGCATTATTGCCCCGACGCACTCCATCACCAAAACCGGTGAAAAACTCAATATTGATGGTCTGGATTTCGAGTTTCTGATGGCACCGGGTAGTGAAGCGCCGTCAGAAATGCACCTCTACATTCCGGCGTTGAAAGCCCTGTGTACGGCAGAAAACAGCACCCACACCCTGCATAACTTCTATACCCTGCGCGGCGCGAAAACGCGCGATACCGCGAAGTGGACCGATTATCTGAACGAAACCCTGGATAAATGGGGATCCCAGGCCGAAGTACTGTTTATGCCGCACACCTGGCCGGTGTGGGGTAATCAGCACATTAATGATTACATCAGCAAATATCGCGACACCATCAAGTACATTCATGACCAGACGCTGCATTTAGCGAATCAGGGTTACACCATGAATGAAATCGGCAACATGATCCATCTACCGGAAACGCTGGATAAAAACTGGGCCAGCCGTGGCTACTATGGCTCCGTTAGCCACAACGCTCGCGCGGTGTATAACTTCTACCTCGGCTACTACGATGGTAACCCGGCGAACCTGAATCCGTATGGTCAGGTCGATATGGGTAAACGCTACGTCAAAGCGCTGGGCGGCTCCGCACACGCTATCAATCTGGCGCGTGAAGCCTATAACCAGGGCGACTACCGCTGGGCCTCTGAGCTGCTGAAACAGGTGATTGCTGCCGATCCGGGCGACCAGGTAGCGAAAAACCTGCAGGCCGATACCTTCGAACAGCTGGGTTATCAGGCGGAATCTGCCACCTGGCGTGGCTTCTACCTGACCGGCGCGAAAGAGCTGCGTGAAGGCGTGAAGAAATTCGAACACGCCAGCACCGCGTCTTCCGATACGATCAAGGGCATGACCGTCGAGATGCTGCTGGATTACCTGGCGGTACGTCTGGACAGCGAGAAAGCCGCAGGCAAGAACATCAGCCTGAACTTTAATTTCTCCAATAACGATAATATGAATTTATCGTTGGAAAACAGCGTGTTGAACTATCGTAAAACGCTGCAACCGAAAGCCGACGCCTCTTTCTACATGAGCCGCAGCGATCTGCACGACGTGCTGGTCGGTCAGGCGAAAATGGCCGATCTGGTGAAAGCGAAGAAAGTGAAAATTATTGGCAACGCTAATAAATTAAATGAAATTATTTCTTGCATGGATAAATTTGAGCTGTGGACAAATATTGTCACGCCTAATTAATCATTAAGAAAAAAGTGATAAACGTGCCCCTGTACAGGCCGGGGCACGTTAATTATTCACATGCCGGATAATCAATTCCGCAAGTTAAATCAATTTTCCCGCTACCGCACTGATTATACTTTTCAGAACAAACCGGGTGACGGTTTTATTCAACATTAACAGGAATATTATTAGCTCCATTTATTCTTCAGGAAAATAAAACATGGACAGGTTTTTTTCTTTTTCAGGCAAGCTGATCCTGCTTCCCCTGTTTCTGCTGTCGGGATGCACCTTTTCACCAGCAATACCGGTCATTGGCGCTTATTACCCTGGCTGGCTTTTTTGCATCATCGGCGGCGTCATTCTGACGCTTATCGTCCGCCGCATCCTTATTCGCACGAACAGCACGCCGCATCTGGGCTACCCAGGGCTGGCCTATACCGCGCTATTCGCCCTTTTCTCCATGCTGTTATGGCTGGCCTTCTTTTAATTTTATCGAGACGCGCTCATGGAAAGTACGCCCAAAAAACCGACCAATAAAAAGGCTCCGGCCCTGATCCTGGTTCTGGTGGCTATCGTCGTTATGGTTTATGTCATCTGGCGTCTGGATAGCGCGCCGTCCACTAACGATGCCTATGTTTATGCCGATACCGTCGATGTGGTACCGGAAGTTAGCGGTCGCATCGTCGAGATGGCGGTGCACGATAACCAGCTGGTGAAGCAGGGTGATGTGCTGATGCGCATCGATCCTCGCACTTATGAAGCAAACCTGGCGAAAGCCAAAGCCTCACTTGAGGCGCTCGATAAACAAATCATGCTGATGCAGCGCAGCGTCGACGCGCAAAAGCACGGTGCCGACTCCGTAGAGGCTGCCGTCGCGAAAGCGCGCGCCGCCGCCGCGCAGGCGACAAAAACGCTGCAACGCACCGAGCCGCTGCTGGCGCAGGGCTTTGTTTCTGCCGAAGACGTTGACCGCGCTCGCACGGCGCAGCGCGCCGCAGAAGCTGACCTCAACGCCATTCTGGAACAGGCAAAACAGGCCGCCAGCGCGGTCAGCGGTGTCGATGCGCTGCAAGCCCAGCGCGATGTAGTGCAAGCAGATATCGCACTTACCGAACTGCATCTGGAAATGGCGACCGTTCGCGCGCCGTTTGACGGTCGCGTGGTGGCGCTGAAAACCACCGTCGGTCAGTTCGCCTCGGCGATGAAACCGGTCTTTACCCTGATTGATACCAACCACTGGTACGTTATCGCCAACTTCCGCGAAACCGAGCTGAAAAATATCCATAGCGGCACGCCTGCAACGTTGCGCCTGATGAGTGACTCCGGCAAAACGTTTACCGGCAAAGTCGACTCTATCGGCTACGGCGTGATGCCGGACGACGGCGGCATGGTGCTCGGCGGCCTGCCGCGTGTTTCCCGTTCCATTAACTGGGTACGCGTCGCCCAACGATTCCCGGTGAAAATTGTTGTCGAAAATCCGGACGAAGAGATGTTCCGCATCGGCGCATCGGCGGTTGCTAACCTTGAGCCGCAATGATGAAGGCGCTTGATTATCTGCCGCTCCCGCTGGTTAAACTGCTGAGCTTCTTCCACGAAGAGCTCAGCGAACAGCGACCGGGCCGCCTTCCGCAGACAATGCAGCTCTGGGCGGGCTGTCTGCTGGTGGTGCTCATCTCCATGACCTTCGAGATCCCCTTTGTGGCGATCTCGCTGGCCGTGCTGTTCTACGGCATCCAGTCCAATGCCTTTTACACCAAATTCGTGGCGATCCTTTTTGTGGTCGCCACGGTGCTGGAAATCGGCAGCCTGTTCCTGATTTATAAATGGTCTTACGGCTATCCGCTGGTACGCATGGTCATTGCCAGCCTGATCCTCATCGGCTGCATGTTTATGATGCGTACCCACAAGCTGGGGCTGGTGTTCTTCGCCGTGGCAATTGTGGCGATTTACGGGCAAACCTTTCCGGGGATGCTCGATTACCCGGAAATCGTGCTGCGCCTGACGTTGTGGTGTATCGTGGTCGGGCTGTACCCGACGCTGCTGATGGTGCTGATGGGCGTGCTGTGGTTCCCGGCGCGGGCGATTAGCCAGATGCGCAGCGGGCTTTGCGCACATTTGCAGGAAGCCGCAACACGCTTAATGCAGCCTGGCTTGCCGATCAGTGACAAACAGCTTGAGCGCGATGCGCTGGCGCTGCAAAAACTGAACGTTTTCTGTATGGCAGATGACGCCGACTGGAAAAGCCATTGCGCCTGGTGGCAAACCTGCGTGGCGACCGTTACCTATCTGCGCACCACGCTGAACCGCTTTGATGCCGCCGCCTGGGTGAATGACCCGGCGGTGCAGGCGTTGCTGGCTACACTTGCCACAGAAATGAATGCGCTGTGTGCGGCCATTCGCGTCGGTGACGCGTGGCGCGGAGACTGGCAACCAGACGAACAACAGCTTGCCACCGCGCAACAGTGCGGCTTGACTGGTGTGTGTCAGGCGCTGATTCAGCTTGGCAAAATGGACCCGGATACTCCGCCAGCGCCTGCGGCAAAACAGCCGTCGATGGCCGCCGATGCCTGGACCAATCCGGCCTACATCCGCTATGCCCTGAAAACGCTGCTGGCGTGCATGGTTTGCTACGTCTTTTATTCCGGCGTCGAGTGGGAAGGCATTCATACCTGTATGCTCACCTGCGTGATCGTCGCGAACCCCAGTCTGGGGTCGTCCTACCAGAAAATGGGCCTGCGCTTCGGCGGTGCGTTCTTCGGCGCGATTTTTGCCCTGCTGTTTACCCTGCTGGTGATGCCGTGGCTGGATAACATCGTCGAGCTACTGTGTGTGCTGGCGCCGATTTTCCTCATCGGTGCATGGATGGCGACCAGTTCAGAACGTTCGTCTTACATCGGCACGCAAATGGTGGTCACCTTTTCGCTGGCGACGCTTGAGAACGTGTTCGGCCCCACCTTTGACCTGGTAGAAATCCGCGACCGCGCGATCGGTATTCTGATTGGCACCGCAGTGTCGGCGGTGATTTACACATTCATCTGGCCTGAAAGCGAAGCCCGCGCACTGCCGCAAAAGCTGGCGGGCGCGCTGGCAATGATCGCCAAAGCGATGCGCCTCCCGCATACCCAGGGCGGCGCGGCCCTCAGCGGCTATCTGCAACTGCGCATCGGCTGCCACGCGGCATTTAACGCCAGCGAAGAGATGTGCGAGCGCGTCGCGCTGGAGCGCCATCTTCCCGCCGATGAACGTGAACGGCTGGTGAGCCACAGCCAGGCGGTGATCCGCCAGGGGCGAGAAATCCTCAACGCGTGGGATAAGCATCCCGATGCGCAAAGCGCCGCTGCGCTTGCCGACGCGCTGGATGCCTACGCCAGCGGCCTGCCGCTAAACACCAGCGCCACACCGACATTGAGCCAGGCTGCGCGCACAATCTCCGCCGCGCAGCACATCTCTCTTTTACCCGACTGGAGCAACCCGCCGCCCATAGAGGCCGCGCGGGCGCAAGGAGCCATGCCACAATGACCCGACACTTTTCCCGCCTGCTGATTTGCAGCCTGCTCGGCACCACTACGCTGCTCTCCGGCTGCGCGTTGATCCGTAAAGACGGTACGCCAAACGCGCAGATCGCCCCAGAGCAGATCAAACTCGCCGACGATATTCATCTGGCAAGCCAGGGCTGGCCGCAGGCACAGTGGTGGAAGCAGTTTCACGATCCACAGCTGGATGCGCTGATTGCTAAAACGCTCGCCGGGTCGCACACGCTGGCTGAAGCTAAGCAGCATGAAGAGAAAGCGCAGTCGCAGGCTGAACTGCTGGAAGCGGGTTCGCGCCTGCAAATGGCGGCGATCGGTATGCTGAACCGCCAACGCGTTTCAGCCAGCGGCTTTCTCAGCCCTTATGCGATGGATGCGCCGCGTTTAGGCATGGACGGGCCGTATTACACGGAAGCGACCGTCGGCGTGGTCGCCGGGTTTGATCTCGATTTGTGGGGCGTGCACCGTTCCGCCGTCGAGGCCGCCATCGGCGCGAAGAACGCGGCGTTAGCGGAAACCGCCGCCGTCGAACTGTCGTTGACCACGGGCGTCGCTCAGCTTTATTACAGCCAGCAGGCTAACTACCAGATGCTTGATCTACTGGAGCAGACGCGTGATGTGATTGATTACGCGGTGAAAGCGCACCAGAGCAAAGTCAATCAGGGGCTAGAGGCGAAAGTACCCTGGCACGGCGCACGTTCCCAATTGCTGGCGGTAGAAAAGCAAATTGCCGCCGTGAAGGGGCAAATCAAAGAGACGCGGGAATCGCTGCGCGCCATCATCGGCGCGACGGATATGCCGGACATCAAACCAGTGGCGCTGCCGCAGGTTGACACCGGGCTGCCGTCGTCGCTCTCTTATGAGCTGCTCGCGCGCCGCCCGGATCTTCAGGCCATGCGCTGGTATGTGCAGGCATCGTTAAGCCAGGTCGACGCCGCACGCGCCCTCTTCTATCCGAGCTTCGATATCAAAGCCTTCTTCGGCTTCGACGCTATTCACCTTGAGGATATGTTCAAAAACCCCAGCAAGCAGATCAACTTCATCCCCGGCCTGCGCTTGCCGCTGTTTGACGGCGGGCGTCTGAACGCCAATCTGGCAAGCACGCGCGCCAGCAGCAACATGCTGATTGAGCGCTACAACCAGTCGGTGCTCAATGCGGTACGCGATGTGGCGATTAACGGCTCGCGCCTGCAAACGCTCAACGACCAGCGCGTGATGCAGACCGAACGCGTTGACGCCGCGCGTTATACCCAGGCCGCCGCGCAGGCCGCCTACAAGCAGGGCCTCGGCAGCCGCTTGCAGGCAACCGAAGCGCAGCTTCCGGTTCTGGCAGAGCAAATGTCGCTGATGATGCTCGACACCCGTCGGGTTATCGAAAACATCCAGTTGATTAAATCGCTGGGTGGCGGCTATCAGGCCATCAATCAAAAGTAACCCTCTCGCCGCGTGCCCCGTCACGCGGCGCCTCTTCGACACGTCAAAACTGACGACAGACTGTTTTTCGTCAGGGTTTTGTCTAAAAAATCCCCGTAATATCCGTGGATACCCACAATAAAAACATGGCATAGAACCTGCATAATAAGGTCGTTATGCGCGTCCGCGCTGATTGAAACTGGAGCAAGACCGATGAAAAAAGTCGTCACGGTTTGCCCGTATTGCGCCTCAGGTTGCAAAATCAACCTGGTGGTCGATAACGGGAAAGTCGTTAAGGCTGAAGCGGCGATGGGGAAAACTAACCAGGGCACACTGTGCCTGAAGGGTTATTATGGCTGGGATTTTATCAATGATACCCAGATCCTGACTCCGCGCCTGAAAAGCCCAATGATCCGTCGCCAGCGCGGCGGCAAGCTGGAAGCCGTCTCCTGGGACGAAGCCCTGAATTACGTTGCTGACCGCCTGAGCGCGATCAAAGCAAAATATGGCCCTGACGCCATTCAAACGACCGGTTCCTCTCGTGGTACCGGGAATGAAACTAACTATGTGATGCAAAAATTTGCGCGCGCCGTTATTGGTACCAATAACGTCGATTGCTGCGCACGTGTCTGACACGGCCCATCGGTTGCAGGTCTGCACCAGTCGGTCGGTAATGGCGCAATGAGTAATGCCATCACAGAAATTGATAACACGGATCTCGTGTTCATCTTCGGGTATAACCCGGCAGATTCACACCCAATTGTGGCGAATCACGTGATTAACGCCAAACGCAATGGGGCAAAAATTATCGTCTGCGATCCGCGCAAAATTGAAACCGCGCGCATTGCTGATATGCACATCGCATTGAAAAACGGCTCGAACATCGCGCTGCTCAATGCCATCGGGCATGTCATTATCGAAGAAAATCTGTATGACCAGGCGTTCGTCGCGGGCCGTACGGAGGGCTTCGAAGAGTACCGTAAAATTGTTGAAGGCTATACACCGGAGTCCGTCGAGGACATTACCGGCGTGAGCGCGCAGGAAATTCGCCAGTGCGCCCGTATGTATGCTTCAGCGAAAAGCGCGGCGATCCTGTGGGGCATGGGCGTGACGCAGTTCTATCAGGGCGTAGAAACCGTGCGTTCTTTAACCAGCCTGGCGATGCTGACCGGCAACCTTGGGAAACCAAGCGTCGGCGTAAACCCGGTTCGTGGTCAGAACAACGTACAGGGCGCGTGCGATATGGGCGCACTGCCGGATACCTATCCGGGTTATCAGTATGTCAAATTCCCGGAAAACCGCGAGAAATTCGCCAAAGCCTGGGGCGTTGACAGCCTGCCGGAACACACCGGTTATCGCATCAGTGAGCTGCCGCACCGCGTGGCGCATGGTGAAGTGCGTGCTGCGTACATTATGGGGGAAGATCCGCTCCAGACTGACGCCGAACTCTCTGCCGTGCGTAAAGCGTTTGACGAACTGGAACTGGTGATTGTGCAGGACATCTTTATGACCAAAACCGCCTCGGCGGCTGACGTCATTCTGCCGTCCACATCCTGGGGTGAGCACGAAGGGGTTTACACCGCGGCTGACCGTGGCTTCCAGCGTTTCTTCAAGGCCGTTGAGCCTAAATGGGACCTGAAAACCGACTGGCAGATCATCAGTGAAATCGCCACCCGCATGGGCTATCCGATGCACTACAACAACACCCAGGAAATCTGGGATGAGTTGCGTCATCTTTGCCCGGACTTCCTCGGTGCGACCTATGAAAAAATGGGCGAGCTGGGATATGTCATGTGGCCGTGCCGCGATGAATCTGACGCCGACCAGGGGACGTCGTATCTCTTTAAAGAGAAGTTCGACACGCCGAACGGTCTGGCGCAGTTCTTCACCTGTGACTGGGTTGCGCCTATCGACAAATTGACCGACGAGTACCCGATGGTGCTCTCCACGGTGCGTGAAGTGGGGCACTACTCCTGCCGTTCAATGACCGGTAACTGTGCGGCGCTTGCCGCGCTGGCTGATGAACCGGGCTACGCGCAAATCAACACCGCTGATGCAGCACGCCTCGGTATTGAAGATGAAGCGCTGGTGTGGGTCAATTCACGCAAAGGGAAAATCATTACCCGTGCTCAGGTGAGCGATCGCCCGAACAAAGGTGCGGTGTACATGACCTACCAGTGGTGGATTGGCGCGTGTAACGAGCTGGTGAGTGAAAACTTAAGCCCGATTACTAAAACGCCGGAGTACAAGTACTGCGCGGTCAACGTTGAGCCGATTGCCGACCAACAGGCGGCAGAGCAGTATGTGATTCAGGAATACGACAAGCTGAAAGCCCGTCTGCGCGAAAGCGCGTTGGGTTAATAACGGGAAGCCCCCTCACCCCGGCCCTCTCCCAAAGGGAGAGGGTGAAAACCGGCGCTGAATTTAAGTACGTGCACAATCGGTTCCCTCTCCCTTTGGGAGAGGGTTAGGGTGAGGGGCAAACCAACAAAAACGGGGATGAAAATCATCCCCGTTTTTTTATTGCCGAAAGTTACATATTCGCTTTCTTATCAAATTTACCCAGCACATCGCGTTCATACGCCAGTGCTTTTTTGCGGTCAAATTTGTGTTCCCACTTGGCGATAACCAGCACCGCCAGAGCATTACCTACCACGTTCAGCGCGGTACGCGCCATGTCGAGGATACGGTCAACACCGGCGATAAACGCCAGGCCTTCCAGCGGAATACCGACGCTGCCCAATGTCGCCAGCAGTACCACGAACGAGACGCCCGGTACGCCAGCAATCCCTTTCGAGGTCACCATCAGGGTCAGTACCAGAATGATTTCCTGCCAGATAGAAAGCTCGATGCCGTACAGCTGCGCGATGAAGATCGCCGCAATACTCTGATACAGCGTTGAACCATCGAGGTTGAAGGAATAGCCGGTCGGGACCACGAAGCTGGTGATTGCCGGCGGCGCGCCGTAGGCTTCCATCTTCTCGATGATACGCGGCAGCACGCTCTCGGAGCTGGCGGTGGAGTACGCCAGAATCAGCTCATCTTTCAGAATAAGAATCAGCGTCCAGATGCTTAACTTACACATCTTCGCCACGGCACCCAGCACCACCAGCGCAAAGAACAGGATCGCGGCATAAACCAGAATTACCAGCTTCGCCAGCGGCCACAGTGAGGCAAACCCAAAGTTGGCGACCGTCACCGAGATCAGCGCAAAGACACCGACCGGCGCATAACGCATCACCATATGGGTGACTTTAAACATGGTTTCAGAGATGGAGCGGAAGACGGTAACCAGCGGTTCGCGATGCGTCGCAGGCAGAGAAGAAAGCCCCAGACCAAACAGTACCGAGAAGAAGATGATCGGCAGCATATCGCCCTTCGCCATCGACGCAATGATATTGGTCGGTACCAGCGAAAGAATCGTCCCCATCAGACCGTGCGCGTGGCTTTGCACTTCAGCGGTCGTGCTTTGGTATTTCGAAATATCCACCGTCGCCAGCTGCGACATATCAATGCCCGCACCCGGCTGGAAGACGTTGGCCAGCGTAATCCCGAGGATAATCGCCACCGTGGTGATCACTTCGAAATAGATAATGGTTTTTGCGCCGATTCGGCCCAGCTGTTTAGCATCGCCCACGCCTGCAATCCCCACAATCAGTGTGGAAATTACGATCGGTACGACGATCATTTTAATCAGATGGATAAAGATATCACCCGCCGGTGATAAGAGGTTAGCAATCAGCCATTCGCGGCTATCACTTTGATAATGCAGGTAACTACCCAGCAGGATGCCCAGAATAAGGGCAATCAAGATCTGCCAGGCGAGGCTGATTCTCGTTTTTTTCATAACAACAGACTTCCTCAATGAAAGCTACCATTCCAAAAGGGAATGACATCTACTTGAAAGGGATGATTTGTGTTGCGTTTGTTTATGGGGTTTTTTAACGCGCAGTATCAGTATCATCTGGACGGTATGTTGCGCAACCCTTTAAGAACAGGGCTTTTCACTCCCTTCACGCATATTCTCATTAATTTCTACCAGTAAACTATTATAAGTTTTTGTTATAAATAATCTTTTTTTTGCATAATTTTCATAAATAACCTCCGGCAATTATTTTCCTTCAAAGAATCAAATGCACATTATTTGAACAATTCTATTAATGCGTGATCTGTCGCCCAAATAGTAAACAAAGGTCGCAATACCCCTACAATTAACTTTTTGGCGACATATTATTAACATCTTACAAGGAGAAAAAAAGCATGAGCCAAATACACAAACACTCAATTCCTGCGAACATTGCAGACCGTTGCCTGATAAACCCGGAGCAGTACCAGCAGAGATACCAGCTCTCTATCTCCGACCCTGACGCATTCTGGGGAGAAGAAGGTAAAATTCTCGACTGGATCAAACCTTACACAAAGGTCAAGAACACCTCGTTTGCGCCGGGCAACATTTCCATTAAATGGTATGAAGATGGCACCCTGAACCTGGCGGCGAACTGCCTGGACCGACATCTGCAAGAACGCGGCGACCAGACCGCTATCATCTGGGAAGGCGACGACGCCAGCCAGAGTAAAAATATCACCTATAAACAACTGCATCGCGACGTCTGCCGCTTCGCTAACGTTCTGCTTTCGCTGGGCATTAAGAAAGGCGATGTGGTGGCGATTTACATGCCAATGGTGCCGGAAGCCGCAGTCGCCATGCTGGCCTGCGCCCGCATTGGTGCAGTGCACTCGGTTATCTTCGGCGGCTTCTCACCGGAAGCGGTGGCCGGGCGAATTATCGATTCCAGCTCACGCCTGGTGATCACCGCTGACGAAGGTGTGCGCGCCGGACGCGGGATCCCGCTGAAGAAAAACGTCGATGACGCGCTGAAAAACCCGAACGTCAAAACCATCGAAAACGTGGTGGTGCTGAAGCGCACCGGCGGCAGTATCGACTGGCACGAAGGCCGCGATCTGTGGTGGAGCGACCTGATTGAAAAAGCCGACGACCAGCACCAGCCGGAAGAGATGAGCGCGGAAGATCCGCTGTTTATCCTTTACACCTCCGGTTCAACCGGGAAGCCAAAAGGCGTACTGCACACCACCGGCGGCTATCTGGTCTACGCAGCAACGACCTTCAAATATGCATTTGATTATCATCCGGGCGACATCTACTGGTGTACCGCGGATGTGGGCTGGGTCACCGGCCACAGCTACCTGCTTTACGGGCCGCTGGCCTGCGGCGCGACCACGCTGATGTTTGAAGGCGTGCCGAATTCCCCGACTCCGGCGCGTATGTGCCAGGTCGTCGATAAACACAAAGTTAACATTCTCTATACCGCGCCAACGGCGATCCGCGCCCTGATGGCGGAAGGTGATAAGGCGATTGAAGGTACCGACCGCTCTTCCCTGCGCATTCTCGGTTCCGTTGGCGAGCCAATTAACCCGGAAGCGTGGGAGTGGTACTGGAAGAAAATCGGCAAAGAGAAATGCCCGGTGATCGACACCTGGTGGCAGACCGAGACCGGTGGATTCATGATCACCCCGCTGCCGGGCGCGACTGAACTGAAAGCCGGTTCAGCCAGCCGTCCGTTCTTCGGCGTACAGCCTGCACTGGTGGATAACGAGGGGAACCCGCAGGAAGGCGCGACCGAAGGCAACCTGGTGATCACTGATTCCTGGCCAGGCCAGGCGCGCACGCTGTTTGGCGATCACGAGCGCTTTGAGCAGACCTACTTCTCCACCTTCAAAAATAGGTATTTCAGCGGTGACGGCGCGCGTCGCGACGAAGATGGCTATTACTGGATAACGGGGCGCGTCGATGACGTGCTGAACGTTTCCGGTCACCGTCTGGGTACGGCTGAAATTGAGTCGGCGTTGGTGTCGCATCCGAAAGTCGCAGAAGCGGCGGTCGTCGGCATTCCTCACAATATCAAAGGCCAGGCGATTTATGCCTACGTTACGCTGAATCATGGTGAAGAGCCGACACCGGCGCTATACACCGACGTGCGTAACTGGGTGCGTAAAGAGATTGGCCCGCTGGCAACGCCGGACGTGCTGCACTGGACAGATTCATTACCTAAAACGCGTTCGGGCAAAATCATGCGCCGCATTCTGCGCAAGATTGCCGCGGGCGATACCAGTAACCTCGGCGATACCTCGACGCTCGCCGATCCGGGCGTGGTCGATAAACTGCTCGAAGAGAAGCAGGCGATTACCATGCCTTCATAACCATACCCTGCCCGGTGGCGCTTCGCTTACCGGGCCTACGGTAGGCCGGATAAGCGAAGCGCCATCCGGCAACTGCTTGCCCCATAACAATACCCACTTTACCTCTGGAGACTCTGTGATGAATGAGAATATTTGTCAGCAGATAGAAGACAGTGCGCATTTCAGGGAGTTAGTTGAAAAACGGCAACGGTTTGCCACCATCCTGTCACTGATTATGTTAGTGATTTATGTGGGCTTTATTTTACTGATCGCCTTCGCGCCCGGCTGGCTCGGCACACCGCTGCACGCGGGCACTACCGTCACGCGCGGTATACCAATAGGCATTGGCGTTATCGTGATTTCATTTGTCCTGACGGGTGTTTACGTCCTGCGGGCGAACGGGGAGTTTGATCGCCTGAACAAGGCCGTACTGCGTGAGGTAAAAGTATCATGAAGAAAGTTCTGACGGCGCTAGCCGCCACACTTCCTTTGGCGGCCAATGCGGCAGATGCCATTACAGGAGCAGTAGAACGCCAGCCGACCAACTGGCAGGCCATTATCATGTTCCTGATTTTCGTCGCGTTGACGCTCTACATTACCTATTGGGCCTCCAAACGCGTACGTTCACGTAACGACTACTACACTGCTGGCGGTAATATCACCGGCTTTCAGAATGGCCTGGCCATTTCTGGCGACTTTATGTCCGCGGCCTCCTTCCTTGGGATCTCCGCGCTGGTTTATACCTCCGGATATGATGGGCTGATTTACTCCCTCGGCTTCCTCGTCGGCTGGCCGATTATTCTGTTCCTCATTGCCGAACGTCTGCGAAATCTGGGCCGCTATACCTTTGCGGATGTGGCGTCTTATCGCCTGAAACAGGGCCCGATTCGTATTCTCTCCGCCTGCGGTTCGCTGGTGGTGGTGGCGCTTTATCTCATCGCACAGATGGTAGGTGCGGGTAAACTGATCGAACTGCTGTTTGGCCTGAACTATCACGTCGCGGTGGTGCTGGTTGGCGTATTGATGGTGCTCTATGTACTGTTCGGCGGCATGCTGGCAACCACATGGGTGCAAATCATCAAAGCCGTCCTGTTGCTGTTTGGCGCAAGTTTTATGGCCTTTATGGTCATGAAGCACGTCGGCTTTAGTTTCAACAATCTGTTCGCCGAAGCCATGGCGGTGCATCCGAAAGGTAGCGCCATTATGAGCCCTGGCGGGCTGGTGAAAGATCCAATTTCCGCGCTATCGCTTGGCCTGGGATTGATGTTTGGTACCGCGGGGCTTCCGCATATCCTGATGCGCTTCTTCACCGTTAGCGATGCCCGCGAAGCGCGTAAAAGCGTGTTCTACGCTACCGGGTTTATGGGGTACTTCTACATCCTGACCTTTATTATCGGCTTTGGCGCCATCATGCTGGTCGGCGCGAACCCGGCGTTTAAAGATGCGGCTGGCGCGCTGATTGGCGGTAACAACATGGCGGCAGTGCATCTGGCGGATGCCGTGGGCGGCAACCTGTTCCTCGGCTTTATTTCAGCGGTCGCCTTCGCCACCATTCTGGCGGTGGTCGCGGGTCTGACGCTGGCGGGCGCGTCGGCGGTTTCGCACGATCTGTATGCCAACGTCTTCAAAAAAGGGGCAACGGAACGCGAGGAACTGCGCGTATCGAAAATCACGGTATTGATTTTGGGCGTGGTGGCTATCCTGCTCGGTATTTTGTTCGAGAATCAGAATATCGCCTTTATGGTTGGCCTGGCGTTCTCCATCGCCGCCAGCTGTAACTTCCCGATTATTCTGCTGTCGATGTACTGGTCAAAATTGACCACGCGCGGCGCCATGATTGGCGGCTGGTTGGGTCTGCTGACTGCGGTAGTGTTGATGGTCCTTGGCCCAACAATTTGGGTGCAGATTCTTGGACACGAAAAGGCGCTCTTCCCTTACGAGTATCCGGCGCTGTTCTCCATTGCCGTCGCCTTTATCGGCATCTGGTTCTTCTCTGCCACCGACAACTCAGCCGAGGGTAACCGCGAGCGCGAGCAGTTCCGCGCCCAGTTTATCCGTTCTCAAACCGGCCTCGGCGTTGAGCAAGGGCGCGCGCATTAATGTTAGATTCCCCGGTCGAAAGGCCGGGGAAGCCCGCATCTTAGACCACACTCCCCCACACCAGTTGCCCTTTATGGAACGTCGCCGTTCTCGGCGAGATACGCGCCACCGCCTCGGCGGAACAGGAGGCGTCCACCAGCACAAAGCTGGCGTCATCCTGCGCTTTCGGCCACACGCGCTCGCCTTTTTCATTCAGCGGCAATACATCGCCAGTGGCTAAAAACAGCGAGCGGGACAAATTCTGTTCGTTAGGGCGAATATAGAGCTGCGCGTACAGATTGGCTTTTTCCAGCATGTCGCCCAGGCCGTAAGGCGACCAGTGGTCGATAACGCTGTCGGTGCCGGTCATCACTTTTACGCCTTTGTCGTGCAACTGTTTGAGCGGCATATGCAGCGTGCCAATCGGCACCGTCGAGGCGATAGAAATTTGTTGCGCCGCCATGCGATGCGCCAGTTCATCTACCTGTTGCTCGTTGAGCGTTGCCAGCGCAAAGGCGTGACTGATGGTCAGTTTGCCCTTCAGCTGCGGCGTTTTCTCCACTGTTTCAACCATATAATTGACGGCTGCCACGCCTGCCGGAGTGGTTTCGTGCAGGTGAATATCGACGCCTTTGTCGTAGTCCAGCGCAATCTGGAACATGGTGTCGAGGGATTTTTCCATCGCGCCATCAACACTGGTCGGGTCCAGACCGCCGACGTAATGCGCGCCCGCCTGCATTGCTTCACGCATTAAGGGTTCCGATTTCGACAGCAGCAAACCGTGCTGCGGGAAGGCGACAATTTCACACTCGAAGCCCGCCTGACGCCGCGCCAGCACCGCCTGCAAATTTTGCAGATTTTTCAGGCCGGAAACCGGTTCGATATTGCAGTGGCTGCGGGCAATGGTGGTGCCTTTCGACTGCAATAGATCGATCAGTTTTTCCGCCCGTTCCTGGGTGTAGGGTTGCAGCTCCGGCAGCATTTTTTGCTCGAGCTTAATCATATCCTGGATGGTGGTGCCTGCCGGGCGATTAAGCGAGCGCCACGGCCCGCCGTAAAAGGTTTTATCAAGATGAATATGCATGTCGCGGGTGGTGGGCAACATCAGCTTACCGCCAACATCATAGTGCGGAAGCGTGGCGTCCGGATGCTGCTTGTTCTCGCGCAGCGCGACAATTTTGCCGTCCTGAATCTCCACGGTCTGGCGCGCCGTGCGGGTCTGCACCGCTACCCCGTTTTCGTAATCAAAACCGGTTTCCAGCAGCACGTTGTCGAGATAGTAGTGCGGGTCAGTGATTTTCATGGTGTTATTCGCGTCGCAGTGGGTTGTGCCAGAGACTGCCGCATGGGCGAACGGCACAGAGGTACCAAACAGCGCGGCGGCAGTGACCATCTTACCGCTCTGGCTCAGAAATTCACGGCGGCTATTGTTTTCTTTCATCTTACGTCCTTACGTTTTAATAATGTGGGTGCCCGTTTCACCGCGCAGCGCCGCTGGCAGGCATTCCGGCGTGGTGATAATCACTTCTTTACCGCCCTGTTCCAGGAACGTCAGGCTGGCGATGATTTTTGGCAACATGCTGCCGGGCGGGAAATGCCCTTCCTGCATATAGCGGGTCATAGTGGCAATATCTACGCGATCCAGCGCCTGCTGCTCGGGTTTGCCAAAGTGAATACACACTTTTTCCACGCCAGTGGTGATCACAAGAATGTCGGCGTGAATTTCACGGGCCAGTAGCGCGGTAGAGAGATCTTTGTCGATAACCGCGTCCACGCTTTGGTAATCTCCCGCGTCAGTACGCACCACAGGAATTCCGCCACCGCCCGCGCCAATGACCACAAAGCCTTGCTGGATCAGCGCCTTAATGGCCGGTGCTTCGACAATACGTTTCGGTTCCGGCGAGGCGACCACGCGGCGATAGCCTCGTCCGGCATCTTCAACAAAACGCCAGTCAGGGTTTGCCTTTTGTAATTCGTCACGCTGGATTTCACTAAAGAATGCGCCGATAGGCTTGGTGGGATGGGCAAAACCTGGATCGTTTTTATCCACTTCCACCTGAGTCACCACGGTGACGGCTTTTTTCTCGCCGTGGCGGGCCAGCCGGTTGTTCAGCGCCTGCTGGATCAGGTAGCCAATGCCGCCTTGCGTATCCGCCACACAGTTCGCCAGCGGCGTTAAGGGCAGCCCTTCGCGCTCGTGGGCAATTTCCGCGCGGCGTAAATCCAGCCCGACCTGCGGCCCGTTACCGTGGGTCAGCACAATGTCGTAATCGGAAGCCAGCATTTCCAGCACCGTATCGGCCACGGCTTTCACCGCCTCCGCCTGATGCTCAATCGACTGGCTGGCGTTATCTTTGATAATGCTGTTGCCACCAATGGCAACGACCACAAGCTCTTTCATGTTGTTATGTCCGCTACAGAGGGTGATGGGGTTATGACCAACGCCAGACTGCCTGATGCGCTACGCTTATCAGGCCTACAATTCTTGCGCCATTCGTGGGCCGGATAAGGCGTTCACGCCGCATCCGGCAATGGTGACAAATGCCTGATGCGCTACGCTTATCAGGCCTACAGATTCTTGCGCCATTCGTAGGCCGGATAAGGCGTTCACGCCGCATCCGGCATGAACATGTAGGTCAGACACCGTAACGTTCGCACCAGCCAAGAATGGCTTTCTCGAAGCAGGCAAAAGGTGGATGCACAATGCCCGCGCCAATCATGCCGACGCCCGCATCTTTATGGGCGATGGCGGTGTTGATCACCGGCAGAATGCCGCTGCTACCCACGCGGGTGATGTCGATTGCCGACGGCACGCCCATAAAACCGAGCAGCGGAATGGTGACGTTGGGGTTTTCACCGAGAGTGATTTCACGCATCTGGCGGGAGAAATCGATAGCCTCTTCCACCGTGCCGCCCACCAGCGCAACGATTGCAGGCGCGGTCGCCATAGCAAATCCACCAATACCATAGGTTTCGGTGATGGCGCTGTCGCCGATATCCAGCCCCGAATCTTCCGGCTTATAACCGGCAAACATCGGCCCGATCACCTGCTGCGCCGGGCCGGTAAACCACTGCCCCGGCAGGCCGCTGACTCGCAGGCCGAATTCGACGCCGTTACGCGCCATGGTGGTAACGACGGTGCTGTATTCGATGCCGTGCGCCGCATCCATCGCCGCTTTACACATTGCCATCCACGTCGGGCCGGAGAAGTAGTCGCTGCTGGCGACAAACTCAAACACTTCGCGCTGTTGCTCCACGGAATAACCTGCCTGAATAATCCCCGGCGTCAGCGCCTGAATCAGCAACGTCGTCCCGGCGTTATTGCGGTTATGGCACTCATCGCCCATATGCAGCGCCTGCGCCAGCATTAAGCGCAGATCGATCTCGCCGATAATTTTCATCGCGTCGCGCAGCATTGGCCCCTGCACATCGCGCATCCAGTTCAGGCGGTCAATCACGCTCTGGTCGTTAGCGCCCATACGCAAAATCTTCGCCATCTGCTCGCTCATATTGGTGTAAGCGATGTTGCCGTAGGTTTTGTTTTTCACGATGTGCATAAACATCGAGGCAGAGGTGACGCCCGCCATCGAACCCACGCAGTCGTGCTCGTGGCACGGCGAGAAGGTGATCTCCCCGGAGGCCGCCAGGTCAGCCGCCTCGTCGAGATCTTTCGCCAGCCCTTCGAACACCAGCGCCCCGGTGACCGCGCCTTTCATCGCGCCGCACATTTTTTCCCAGGTGATCGGCGGCCCGGCGTGAAGAATGGTTTTCGGCGTCATGCCAGGCACCACGTTAATCGCCTGATCAAAGCCAATCAGCACCGGATGCGACTGAATAATGCGCTCCAGCGCCTGCTGGTTAGCGGCGGCGATTTTGTCTGCCAGCGGCGAATCGGCAATGTTGTCCAGTTCCTGCACCACCTGCATATTGCCCTGCCCCGGCGGCGTCCAGTCGAGTTGGGTCACTTCTACATGCTGCTTTTTAAGAAAATCGCTAAACATGGCGATACCGACGTTAATAACGTTCAACGGTTGGCTAAACAGTGACGGGCTCATCAGGCTTCCTCCCCTTTGCAGATAAATTCACGCGCCAGCAATCCGGTATTGGTGCTGCTGCTCGCCAGAATCACGCCGGCATCAAGCAGCATCTGGCTTTGTTGTTCTAACGATGGCGTATCAAGATCGGTGCCCAGCACATAGGCGAGAATGATCAACTCACGACTTTCGGCTGCGGCGATCGCTTTCGCTTCTTTGATCGCATCGATGGTGGAACCAACCGGATCTTCATGCGATCCAAATCCGAGCACAAAATCCATCACGATCACCGCCACTTCCGGATCGCGCGCTTCTTCGATCAAGCGGCTGATACGGTTGGTGGGGTCAATCATCGGGTGCGGCTTGCCGTTGGTGAAGTCGTCATCGCCAAAGTCGAGGAAGGTGTGTTTGATGCTGCGGTTGATATCTTTCAGGCGGAATTCAGGATCGGGCTGGATGTTGCTGTAGACATCGCCATGTTTTTCCATCACCGCGAACATGGTTTCGTCGCACAACGTGCCGCCGCAGAACAGGCCACGAATGTATTTCTGCTGGGGTTTCAGGCGCGCGCGCACATCTGCAATCAACGGCTGGTTCAGGGTATGCAGGTCGAGATGTTCCTGTTTCACACCGGAGAGCATCACCGCTTTTAGCGCCGCCTCTTTGGTGCCGCGGGCAAACTGTAGCCCCTGCTCATCCACCGGCGTTTCGCCACGACCAAGGAAGCAGACCACTACCGGCTTGCGGCAGGCGCGTGCGCGTTCCAGCACTTTGCGGGCCACCGCAGGCGCGGGCGGTTTGGAGATCAGCACAATGATTTCAGTTTGCGGATCGTTTTCCAGCATCCCAATGGCATCAAGCATCATCAGGCCGCCGATTTTCTCGCTCAGGTCGCGCCCGCCGGTGCCAATCAGTTGCGAAACGCCACCGCCAAATTCATGGATACGGACGCTCAGTTCCTGGCTGCCGGTGCCGGATGCGCCAACAATGCCGATGTTGCCGCGACGCACGGCGTTACCAAAACAGAGCGCCGCGCCGTTGATAATCGCCGTGCCGCAGTCTGGCCCCATCATCAGCAGCCCTTTTTCGTGGGCCAGCTGCTTGAGCGCCAGTTCATCTTCAACCGAGACGTTATCGGAAAACAGCATCACGTTGAGGTCATTTTGCAGCGCCTGACGTGCTTCGCGAGCGGCAAACAGACCGTTGACCGAAATCACCGCCAGGTTACTTTCCGGGATATGCTTTTTGGCGCTGGCAATAGTGGCGTAACGCGCCTCGTGCGAGCCGCTTTGCGCTTTGGTGTTGAACAGTTCTTCAATCTCCACCAGCAACTGCTCGTTGTCCGCCCCCGATTTACCATTGATGACAATCATCAGGTCGCCGTTTTTCGCCTGCTCAAGCTCCGGCGTCAGCAGCCCTAAATTTTTCAGCACGCCTTTGTTCATTTCGGTCGCCATCGCCACAAATGCCTGCTCGACGCCGTCGAGTTTATTTGCGCGCGTGGAGATGGACATCAGCGAGACAGAATCAAAATAGGTATTCGGTTTAATGACTATTTTAACTGACATAATTCCCTCCGTAGGTTTGGCTCAGCGCACAACCATCGGCCATGCCATACAGCATGTCGCAGCCGGAACTGGAGCCAATATTTTTAATACCAGCAATGTTCTTTTCCGATAACTGCCAGGGTTCATTAATCAGGCTGGCAATAAACCCAAAAATATTTTCACGATAACGATAATCGAATGCCGCCTCGAGCGTCGTGGCGCTCAGGCTTGTTGTATTTTTTCTGGCTGATGCCAGTGCCGATATAAATTCATCGCGAAGATGTGCCGCCGGGTGACCAGGAATAAAAAGAATCGCACTCATCCCCACCAGATAATCGTCGGAAGACGGCGTGAGCCCAATGCCTAAACCTATCATCTGTGTAACGGCTGACGTGATACTTGAATGACTAAGCAGCGCCTTAAAAAGTATTTTCCGGTTGCACTGCAATTGCTCAGAGAGAGCCTGATAAAAAGGATTATCCCCACCACTCAGAAAAAGCGTTTCATGCGTTCGTAGTTGCTGAATAATCGTATCGCGCCATTTGAGCCACGGTATCTGGTGAAAACGTTCGGCACTCAGCATTAATTTCGGCGGTTGCCAGCAACGGCATGAAATCGTATTAATGTTCAGCTTATCAGCAACCCGGATTCCGTGAGGATGCAACTGAATCAACTGGCCCGGCTGAAATGAGTTATCAAAGTGAGTGAGCGCTAACCTACAGCTGTTTGGGGCGTTGTCGCAGCTTTCACTGAGCAGCGTTAGCCACCGCTGCCGGGCTGGAAGCCAGAGGTTAACAGCCCGGTTAAAGACCTGTGCAATCTGTCCTGAACCTCGTTCAGCCAGAAAACTTGCATCAGCCGTTAGCGCCTGCACACACCGTCGTTGAGGTGTGTTAATGGCGATTCTCCTTCGTTATGCACCCGCCGCAATCAGCAGTTCAGCGATTTCGGAAAAACCCTTTTCGCGCGCCAGTTCTAACGGCGTTTTGCCATATTTATCGGTCATATGTGGGCTGGCACCGTGCTCCAGTAAGAGACGCACAATTGCCTGCTGTGTTTCCCCACCGTCATTGAGCACAATGGCTTCCAGCAGCGGCGTCCAGCCAACATAATTGGTCTGATTCACGTTAATATCGGTGCGCGTTAATAATTCCCGCACAATATTGATATGCCCTTTTTCGCAGGCGGGCGTCAGCCCTACGCCGCCAAAACGGGTTAAACGATTGAGATCGGGATTGGCGGGCAGAATTAAGTTCAAAAGCGTTAAGTCATTAGTCAGACAACTTAGCAAGAAAGGGTTTGCACAGATATTATCCTGCATATTAATATCGGCACCTGCTTCTATTAATATTTGTACGCAGTCATAATGTTTATGCAGGCTTGCCAAAATAATGGCCGTTTGCTGGATACGATTACGCGTATTAACATTAACGCCCTGTTGCAGGCAGTTTCTGAGTGTATCGACATTTCCGTGTTGAGCGGCCTGTAAAAACTCATTAGCCAAATTATTCGTGGTCATAAACATTCCCCCTGATGATGGTGTGGCTGTTTGATCCATGAATCGAGAATAGCAATCAAATTTAAGGAAAAGAAGGCGGTTAAATTTAATTCGCCGTAATACGCTTTATTATTGAAAATAATTCAACAATGAAAGCAGAGTGTGCGTTAAGGCACTGTTTGTTCTTTTCCCGCTATACCCCTTAACTCAACCGGGTTTTATTTGGATATAGTTCCGAAACGTAACCAACACATTCAGACAACATCACATTGGGGGCACCATGAACGGACTCACCGCAACAGGTATCACTGTCGGTATTTGCGCAGGACTCTGGCAAATGGTGGCCTCTAAGGCCGGAATGACGCCAGGCTGGGAGTTATTGGGCACCACCGGCTTTGTCTCATTCTGTAGTTTCTATGCGGCAGGCGGCGGAAAAGCCGGGTTTACGAAAAGCCTGTTCGTTAATGTCTCCGGGGCGGTATGGGCTTTTCTGGCAGCGCTGGCGACGGGCTGGTTAGCCACCGCGTCCGGGCTCTCGCCGTGGCTGGCTGGCGTGATAATGACCGTTCCCTTTTCGGCGGTTATCGTCTGGCAGGGGCGCTTCTGGCTGACGTCGTTTATTCCCGGCGGCTTTCTTGGCATGACGCTGTTTTTTGCCACCGGGCTTAACTGGGCCGTTGCGCTATCGGGGTTTATCGTCGGGAACGGCATCGGGATCATCTCGGAATACACCGGGCGCAGGTTGAGTGAGGCCACCTCAAAAGAGAAGGCGTAATGAGTTTTAAAAGTTATTCAAAAGTGGTTGTCTCTTAGCCCTGAGAATCACTACAGTGAAACAGGCGCATATCGCGGTAACGGGGCAGGAAAATGAACTCAATTTTTACGGAAGAAAACCTGCTGGCGTTTACCACCGCCGCGCGTTACGGCAGCTTTAGTAAGGCGGCGGAGGAACTCGGGCTGACGACCTCCGCTATCAGCTATACCATCCGCAGAATGGAAACCGGCCTTGATGTGGTGCTGTTTACCCGCAATACGCGCAGCATTGAGCTAACGGAATCCGGGCGCTATTTTCTGCGTAAAGCCAGCGATCTACTCAACGATTTTCACGCTATTCGCCGCAGCATCGACACTATCGCGCAGGGAATAGAAACCAGAATTCGCATTTGTATCAACCAGTTGTTGTATACGCCGGAACATACCGCCCGCCTGCTGCAGGTGCTGAAAAAACAATTTCCAACCTGCCAGATAACCGTCACCACTGAAGTGTATAACGGCGTCTGGGATGCGATGATCAACAACCAGGCCAGCATTGCCATCGGCGCGCCGGATACCCTGCTCGACGGCGGCGGCATCGATTACACCGAAATTGGCGCAATTCGCTGGGTCTTCGCCATCGCCCCCGATCATCCGCTGGCCTTTATGCCGGAGCCCATCGCCGAAAGCCAGCTGCGTCTTTATCCCAATATCATGGTGGAAGACACCGCGCATACCATCAATAAGAAGGTAGGCTGGCTGCTGCATGGTCAGGAATCGGTGCTGGTGCCCGATTTTAATACCAAATGCCAGTGTCAGATCCTCGGCGCGGGGATCGGTTTTTTGCCTGACTATATGGTGCGTAAAGCGGCAGAACAATCGCTGCTGGTCACCCGGCAAATCCACAACCCACGTCAGGATTCCCGTATGCTACTGGCGACGCGCCACTCCGCCACCGGGCAGGTAACGCTGTGGATTAAAAAAGAGTTCGCCCCCGGCGGTATTTTGAGTTGGATTTATCAGGACCTTTTGCATAAAGAGAACTGATTTCGATGGGCATTTGCGAGAGTCCAGAATATCTCGCTGATATTCGTATCGTTGCAAAATCACATTTTCACGCTCCTCTGGTGACTAAAATCACGCTTTGCGATCGTTGAAAAACGATCCGCATCACATTGATTTTTCATAACCTGCTGCATCCATCACACTTTTCACCCCTTCTGCCCTGCGCAATGCGTCTTCCCTTTGCCCGCAGGCGACTTTTCGCGGGCCGCTCCCTATTCTTACCCCATCGACAAACTGTCAGCAAAACGGCTCAGACGTTCAGGATTCAACAACATAGACAAAAATAGCGGACTGCCCGCGGGCGGCGTTTCCAGCCAGCGGTCGAGCGTGTCGGCATAGCGCAGCAGCGCGTTTTGCTGTTCCGCAAGCAGGCTGGCGGAAAGCTCGCTACCGTAGTGATCGTGCCAGGTGAGCAGCGTCACGCTGGCGGCGACGCGGGAAAACATCTGGCTGTAGACCTCGGCACTACGCCAGGCGGCGAGCAGTTGCTCCAGCGTATCGTTCGGGCAGGTGATGCGCGGCATCAGCTCCCGCAGGCTCTGAACGGCATTGGTGGCGAGGAAGCAGGCGGTCTCTTTTTCAAGAGCGATCAGCTCGCGCTGCTCATTACCAAGCGCCGGGTCATCGGTGGGCATCAGCGGCTGATACGCCTGCATCCAGTTGGCGCTGCGGGTATCCATATGCAGCAGCTGTTGCGCTTGCGCGAGGCTTTCGGGGATCTGGCTTTGATAGTGCATACGCCGCCCCAGCAGATTGGGCGTTTTGCACAGCCAGTCGTAGCTGGTGTGCAGCAATGCGGCGAGACGCTGTTTATCCTGTGCCGAGCGAAAACGAAGCTGCTGTTGTTCAACCCAGCGTTCGAAGGTGGCGGGCGTGCCTTCCTGAAGCTGATTGGCCGCCGACAGGCCGAGCAGATTGATGGCGTTGACGGAGTCCATCACCCGGCTGTCGGGCAGCCACTGCCAGCTGACGCGAGAAGTGATGGCTTCAACTTCATTTTCCGCCACGCTCAGCGCCCAGCTCAGGCGACCGCTGATTTCATCAGCGAGATAGCACGGCAGCGCCGTCCAGCCGTAGCCAGTGCCGAAGAGGTCAAACTCGATCCACTTATTGTGGCCGGGAAGCGTGGCGATATTGGGATGGTTGGCGAAGCCGGGGTGGTAGTCCAGTTCGGTGGCTTTGATGGAGGCGCGCACATCGCCCGGCAGCGTCGCGAGAATGCTGGAGAGCTGCTGGCGCGGCCAACTGTCATCAATGAAATCGCGCAGCACCAGCTTTTTGCCCTGGCCGCGCAGCAGGCTCCAGACCGAGTGCAGGCTGCGCTGCCAGCCGGAGGTCTGAAACGCGGGCGTGGTCAGGCTGAGAATTAGCCCGCTCAGGTGCGGCAACGCCTGCAATAACGGATGCATGATTGCCGCATAAAACTGCGGCCAGAAATCGGGCGCGCTTTTTTCATCGAACGCCATCTCGGGAAATTTGCGCTTAATAATGTCATCCGTCGGCGCGGCTTCGCCCTGAAGCCAGAAAGATAAATTATTGTCGGCCAGATAACGGTCGACGCGTTTTAAATACAGCAGCGCGTAATTTTGCTGATGAATAAGGTTCTCGACATTCAGTTTCTGACTCAATGGCGAGGGCGTAGCCAGAATAGAAAGCAGTTCCTGTTGGTGCAGGATTATCCCGGTGAAACCATGCTGTTTCGCACTCTGCACGCCCTGAACAAACCAGGGCCAGTGCCAGATAAAGGTGCTATTCAGTTCCATCAACTGGTGGGGAATACGTTTCATCGCGACATCCTGCCGTTATTTGGTCGTTTATCATAATCGAGGACACAATGAAAAAATATGCGCTGGTCGGCACGGGAGGACGTGCAGGTTTATATATTTCAGCTATCGGCGGTCAATGGCGGGAAAATGCCAAACTGGTGGCCTTTTGCGATACTAATCAGACGCGCATGAATTACGCCAATACGCTGCTGCAAAAAGAAGGCGCGGAGCCCGTTTCCACCTGGAAAGCGGCACAGTTTGAAGAGATGATCCGCGAAACCCGCCCGGATATTATTATCGTCACCACCATGGATCGCACCCATGATGATTATATCGTGCGGGCGCTGCACGCGGGCTGCGATGTCATTACCGAAAAACCGATGACTATCGATGAAAAGCGCGCCCTGCGCATTCTGGACGCAATAGAAGAAACCGGCCACACCGTGCGCGTGGCGTTCAACTATCGCTACGCGCCGCACCATAGCAAGGTGCGCGAACTGCTGATGCAGGGCGTGATTGGTCAGGTGACATCGGTACACTTCGAATGGTTGCTCAACACCGAACACGGGGCAGACTATTTCCGTCGCTGGCACCGCGAAAAACGCAACAGCGGCGGCCTGCTGGTGCATAAATCCACCCACCACTTCGACCTGATGAACTTCTGGCTGGCAAGCTACCCCGAGCGCGTTTATGCCGAGGGCAGCCTGCAATTCTATGGCAAAGAGAATGCCGAAAAACGCGGCGTGACGCAGTTTTACCCGCGCGCTCACGGCTACGCGGAAGCGAAGAACGATCCGTTTGCGCTGGAAATGGCGGAAAATGCACAGCTTAAAGCGCTCTATCTGGACGCCGAACATGAAGATAACTACTTCCGCGATCAGAGCGTCTTCAGCGACGGCATTACCATCGAAGACACCATGTCGGTGCTGGTGAAATACCAGAACCAGGTGCAGCTCACCTACTCCCTGAACGCGTATTTACCGTGGGAAGGGCTGAACGTGGTGTTCAACGGTACCGAAGGGCGTCTGGAGATGAAAATCATCGAGAAATCCTACGTTAACGCGGGCGGCAAGCGCGAAAACGAAGGCAGCCTGGAGCTGTGTGATATCACCGTCTTCCCGATGTTTGCCGAACCGTGGAAAGCGGATTTCACCCTTGGCGAAGGCGGCCACGGCGGCGGCGACAATGCCATGCTGGCAGATCTGTTCGGTGAACCGGGCAACGACCCGCTACAACGCGCCGCCGACCATCGGGCCGGGGCGATGTCCATTCTCACCGGGATTGCCGGGAATATTTCGATGCAGCAGCAGCGTCCGGTCAATTTTAAAGAGTTTGAACTCGTTTCCCGCCTGACTAAGCGTTAATGCGCCACGGCGCGGCGGCCTGCCGCGCCGATACCTCTGGTTAGTATTTTGCTGTTACTCACCTGCTTCTCTGTTTCGGAGTCGATAATGAATAAAATTGCTACAGGTGTTATCGCAACCCTTTTAATGTCCTGCACCACCGTCTGGGCGCAGCCCGTGGAATTACGCATGTCCTGGTGGGGCGGCAATAGCCGCCATCAGTCTACGTTAAAGGCTATCGCCGCGTTTGAACAAAAATATCCCGATATCAAAGTAAAGGCGGAATATACCGGCTGGGATGGCCATCTTTCGCGTTTAACTACGCAAATGGCGAGCGGCACCGAGCCTGATGTGATGCAAACCAACTGGCCGTGGCTGATTATTTTCTCTAAAAATGGCGAAGGCTATTACGATTTAAATAAGCTGAAAGAGGTGCTGGATTTAGCGCAGTACGCGCCGGGCGATCTCAATTCTACCACCGTAAAAGGTAAACTTAATGGCCTGCCGATTTCAGTGAATGCCCCGGTGTTTTATTACAACGATGTCACCTGGAAAAAAGCGGGGCTGGCGTATCCGAAGAACTGGGATGAATTGTTTGCGGCGGGGAAAACCTTTCGCAACACGTTGGGAGAAAATTATTATCCGTATGCGATGGTTGACCAGGACGTTATTTTACTGCTCAACGCTTGGATGATGCAGAAATACAGTAAGCCGATGTTCGACACCAGCGGTAAATTCACCTGGAATGACGCGCAGTGGCAAGAGGCCTTTTCTTTTGTGAAACGTCTTAGCGACGATCACGTGATTCCGGGGCCCAAAACGATGTCCTCTTATGGCAAAGGCAATCTCTATGAGATGAAACCGTGGATCACCGGCGAATGGGGCGGCACGTTTACCTGGAATATCTCTATCCGCATGTATATCAATAACATGACACCGCCCGCCAAACTGGTGCTGGGCGATTATGTCATGCAGCCGGGGGCGAGCGATTCTGGCGTCTATTTTAAAACCGCGCAGATGTTCTCCGTGTCGAAATCGACCCGTCATCCGCGGGAAGCCGCAACGCTTATCAACTTCCTGCTGAATGACCCGCAGGCGGTAGAAGCCTTAGGGCTGGAGCGCGGGATCCCGCTGAGTAAAACCGCAGAGAAAATATTGACCGGCAACAGCACGATTGATCCGAACGACCCGGTCGTTGCCGGGCTGCGCCAGGCACAATCGTTGCCCACAACCGCCGTTGCGACACCTTACATTGAGGATTTGCAGGTGGTGGATCAGTTCACTGCGGCGCGCGAGAAAATGGATCATGGCGGCCAGACGCCTGCACAGGTTGCCGTCACGTTCCGCCAGCAGGTTGAACGTATTGTCCGCCGGTTGAACCGTTAATTTTTAAAACATGACCCAGCCCACCAGCGGCGCAACCAGCACCATCACCACGCCTGACAGCATCATCACCAGGCTTGCCACCACGCCCTCCTGCGGGCCGAGCTCGTAGGAGCGCGCCGTTCCGGCGCCGTGCGACGCGGCGCCAAATCCTGCGCCTTTCGCCATACCTTCCCGAATGGAGAGGCGCAAAAACAGTACGTCGCCAATCGCCATGCCAAAGACGCCGGTCACCACCACAAACAACGCCACCAAATCAGGCTGCCCGCCGAGCGGTTTGGCCGCCGCCAGCGCAAACGGCGTGGTCACCGAACGCACCGCCAGGCTGCGCTGAATTTCATCGGGTAGTGTAAATAAACGCGCCAGCCACACGGAACTGGTCACCGCCACCACTGTTGCGGTAATCACCCCGGCAGACAGCGACATCCAGTGGCGCTTGATGATCGCCAGATTGTCATACACCGGCACGGCAAACGCGATGGTTGCCGGGCCCAGTAGCCACAGCAGCCAGTGCGCTTCCCCCATATAGTTTTGATAGGAGATATGGCCGAACACCAGCATTAACACCAGCAGAACCGGCGTTAACACCAGCGGCATCAGCGGCAGTTTGCGAAAGCGTCGATAGAGCCGTTTATTGGCAAAATAGAGCACCAGCGTAATGGCAAGGCACAGCACACTCAGCTGGAAGTTACTCATGGCGCATTCGCTTCAGTTCGTAGCGATAGACTTTATCCACCACCCAGGCCGTCGCGCCGAGCACCATCATAGTGCTGAGCGCAATCACCAGGAAAATGCGCCAGCCATCGACCATCAGTAGTTGCGCATAATTTACCACCGCCACCACGGCTGGCACGAAGAAAAGCAGCATTTCCGCCAGCAGCCAGCGCGAGCCCGCGCGTACCCACTTCAGCGGCACAATATGGCAGACAATCAGCGCCAGCATCAGCACCATACCAACGAGATTGGCGGGCAGCGGCAGATTCAGCCAGTTCACCAGATATTCAGCAAAAACAAACAGCCCGGCATACAGAATCACCTGCACCGGCACCTGAAGACGTTGCAACACGGAGGGCATCACGCGCCCTAAGGCCTCAGCCATGAAAGGAGTGTCCAGAAAAAATCAGAGACGCACAGTATAGTGAGCGCACGAGGATGGCAGAAATGAATTAAACTCATCGCAGGTATAGTTTCGAGGCATAATCATGGACATCAGAACGCTGCGCTATTTCGTTGAAGTGGTACGTCAGCAAAGCTTTACCCGCGCGGCGGAGAAACTCTTCGTCACGCAGCCCACCATCAGCAAGATGCTGAAAAACCTGGAAGATGAACTCAACAGCACCCTACTCATCCGCGACGGACGCAAATTGCTGCTCACCGATACCGGGCAGGTGGTGTTTGAACGCGGGCTGGTGATCCTTGACGAATTCCGCCAACTGGAAGCCGAACTGACCGATATCAACCACCTCAACAAAGGCCAGCTGCGCCTCGGCATCCCGCCAATGGTCGGCATGATGATGGCCGGACCTATCAGCCTGTTTCGCCAGCGCTACCCCGGTGTGGAGCTTAAAGTGTCCGAGTTCGGCGGCCTGACGGTGCAGCAGGCGGTGATGAACGGCGAGCTTGATTTAGCCATGACTGCGCTGCCGGTGGAAGAAGAGAGCGGCCTGGCGACCTTGCCGCTATTCAGCCATCCGCTTTGCGTGCTGGTTCCCCGTTCCGGCGAGTGGCTGGAACAAACGTCCGTTTCCCCCGAGCAACTCGCGGCGCATCCGTTGCTTATCTATAACGAAGATTTCGCCTTAAGCCGTCAACTGATGCAGCTGTTTAATCATCATAACGTGAAGCCGCGTATTGCGGTACGCAGCGGGCAATGGGATTTCCTCGCGGCGATGGTCCAGGCTGGTGTCGGCGTGGCGATTTTGCCGGAACCGATTTGTGAAAGGCTGGATGCAAAAACGCTGCGCTGGCTGCCGCTCGAAAGCGAGTTGCACTGGCAACTGGGCATGATTTGGCGCGAAGGGGTGTATTTGTCGCACAGCGCCCAGGCATGGCTGAAGTGCTGCGAAGGGTTTTGGTTGCCGAAAGCGTAGGATGCGGTGCGGGTATTACGCCCGGTGGCGCTGCGCTTACCGGGCCTACAACTAACCTGTAGGCCGGATAAGGCGCAGCCGCCATCCGGCGTGGATCACTCACCTTCTATCAACAGCGCTTCCAGCAAATCAAGGTCATGCAGAAGTTTCTGCAACGTCTCATTACTGATCTGCCGCGTCGCACGCAGGTGATACAACTCCCCGCGCTCTGAACGCAGCGCCGCCAGGCGGAAACGACGTTCCAGCTGCTCTTCCAGCATTGAGGTCTCCACGTCATTACGCCCATCGGCGCGGCGACGCAGGTTACCAATCACGCGGGAACTGACTTCCGTCAGCAGCTGATTATCAATGTTCTCCTGCGTATCCGCCGCCAGTCGTTCTTCCATCTTCTGAATCGCGACAATCGCCACTTCCGCCGTTGCGGACCGGGCCAGACGCTCCTCTTTTTGCTGCTGAGGCAGGTCACGAACTTCTACGTGGCGCAGCAGAATCGGCAGCATAATCACGCCGACAAACAGTGAGAAGAGAATGACACCCGCCGACAGGAACACCAGTTCATAGCGCGCCGGGAAGACGTTGCCATCCGGAAGCAGCAGCGGGATGGAGAGCACACCGGCAAGGGTAATCGCCCCGCGCACACCGGCGAAGGAGGCAATCGCCAGCTCACGCGTTGACCAGCTCCCGAACTCCATCGGTTTTTTCTTCAGGAAGCGTTGGCTGAAGCGTTGCATCGTCCACAGCCAGCCAAAGCGCACCAGCATCAGCGCCGCATAAATCAGCAGGATATCGGTAAACAGCATCCAGATTTCAACGTTAGGGTCCGCTTCTGCGGCCACCAGCGACGTCTCGAGAATGCCGGGTAATTGCAGGCCCAACAGCAGGAACACCATGCCGTTAAACACAAACTCCAGCATCGCCCAGGTACTGTTGGCACGCAGACGCATCGCCAGCGGCGCGGTACGCATAACGCCGGAACGGGTGATGGTCATCCCTGCAGCAACCGCCGCCAGGATGCCGGAAACACCGACGTGTTCCGCAATCAGATAAGACGCGAACGGCAGCAGGAACAGCAGCACGATTTGCGTTGCCGGTTCATCGCCGCCCCAGCGACTGAGGAAACGCAGCGAGCGACCATACAGCCAGCTGACCACGAAACCGGCCAGGATACCGCCGATGGCGACTTTCAGGAATTCCAGCGTCGCGCCGCCAACGGTAAAGACCATTGTGCCCATGGCAACCGCCACGGCAAATTTCAGCGAGACCAGGCCCGAGGCGTCGTTCATCAACGCTTCGCCCTGCAAAATGCCCATGATTTTCTTCGGAATGCGCCCTTCACCGACAATCCCGGAGAGCGCCACCGCATCGGTCGGCGACAGCACCGCCGCCAGGGCAAACGCAGGAATCAGCGGAATGCCCGGCACCAGCCAGTAAATCAGAAAACCAATGCCAACTACCGTCACCAGCACCAGCGCAAGAGCGAGACCGAGGATTTCACGCCCGTGCTCCAGGAATTCGCGGGTCGGCGTTTTCCAGCCATCGGCGAACAGCAGCGGCGGAATAAACAGAACGAGGAACAGTTCCGGGTCGAACTCCACGTGAAGGCCGAAGGTCGGCCACGCCAGCAGCGCACCGATGGCGATCTGCATCAGCGGCAGCGGCACCTGAAATGGCAAGACACGGGTTACAACCCCGGAGAGCGAGACCACGAGGGTCATGATGAGTATGGTGAAGAATATTTCCATGCGATCCCTGTTTGCAGCGTTGTCTTATTATGTAGAACGTAAAATATGAAGCGTCATGCCTCTGTATCATACGCATACCAGAGTAACGCAAAAGGAAACGAGAGGATCCTTAAAATGAAAAATCAACCGGTAAAAAAATGCGAAAAATCGTTAACAGCTTTCTCGCTGGCATAGCCGTGAGGCAATCGTCGCTTTCGGGCTCCAGTCGTTGTCGCTTAGGCGCGCCAGTAACGCCTTTCCGGCATCAGCACCGATTTTTCGATGCGGCACAGACATCGTGGTGAGAGGCGGCTGACACACCCGGCTAACATCGCTATTACCAAATCCCACCACGGCCAAATCGTCTGGAACTTTGATACGCCGCCGCTGGCACTCGTACAACACGCCACAGGCCAGTTCATCGGATTCACACACCAGCGCGTCCAGTTCCGGCCAGGCCAGCAAAAATTCCGGAAGCTGCGCCGCACCGGTGGAAAACGTGGGCGGCGATGCCGCATTAATGACGCGGTCCACAGAGCGGTGATGGCGCAACATCGCCTTGTACCAGCCCTGTAGATGCTGTTGGAACACCCATTTTTCCTGATTAGCACAAAGTAAGCCGATGTTTTGATAGCCGCGCGTAATCAGCATCTCGGTCAGTTCAAACATCGCAGCAGCATGATCAATGCCGATATTCATATCAATAGGATCGGCTCGCACCGCGCCAATCTCCATCACCGGAATAGACGCATTTTGCAGCCAGTTGCGCACGTTTTCGCTGTGTTCAACGCTCAGTAGCACTGCCGCCGCGATATTGGAAGCCAGCAGTGTCTCCAGCAGTTTTTCTTCCTGCTCCGGCTGATGCTGAGATTCCGCCAGCATGATTTGATAGCCCGCAGGTTGTAGCACTTGCTGTAGACCCGCAAACATCTCTGAGCAGCCAAATTCGCCAAGATGCGGTACGACCATCGCGATCGTCCACGATGAGGCGGAAGCCAACGCACTGGCTGCCAGATTCGGCACATAGCCAAGCTCCTGAACGGCTGCTTCAATTTTCTCGCGTAACTTATCCGATACCGCCTCGGGCGTTCGCAGCGCCCTGGATACAGTCATCGTTCCGACCCCTGCCAGCTGGGCGACATCGGCCAGGGTAACCTTTCCCGTACTGCGTCGTTTTCGGGTTATCGACATTTGAATTCCTGAGTAAACGCTATGTAATTAGAGAGTTAGCGATCATTTTTTCTTCATATGTTGGGCAGTATACGCCGGAAATCCACAATTTTGCTGTGAATTGATGCGCCCCGATTTGATAGCGCTATCACAATTTCCAATGATACATTTTGATAGCGCTATCTTTGTGATGATCATCACGGTTACCAACTTCACCGTTGAATAAAGTTTGCTCATTCCACACAACCCGTTGCAGGAGAGTCCATGTGCTGAATCAATGGCTGAATGACACCACCATTGCACTTAAAAACGAGGTCGAAAGCTGGCCTCAGGCGCTGGAGATTTGCGCTCAACCGCTGCTTGAGTCGGGCGTTATCGAACCCGGCTACGTGACGGCGATAATCCAGCAGCATCAAAAATTAGGCCCCTATTACGTCCTGGCGCCGGGCCTTGCAATGCCGCACGCCCGTCCGGAAGAAGGTGCTCACGCAATAGGATTGTCATTACTGAAATTACAACACGGGGTGGCATTCGGCGCGGATGAATTTGATCCGGTCGATGTGATTATCATGCTCGCGGCCCCCGATAAACATAGCCATATTGAAATGATTTCTGCGCTTGCCGAGCTTTTTTCCAGCGAAGATGATCTCGCATTGCTTCATCAGGCGAAAACATTAGAGGAGATTAAAACCATTATTTCCCGTTTCTGATTTTATTTTTTTCCGATTTAAACGCTCACGATCTCCAATGACATCGTGCGCCCGTACTCTACTCAAAAAAAGGTAACAACCATGAAAATAATGGCAATTTGTGGCTCCGGTTTGGGCAGTAGTTTTATGGTGGAAATGAATATCAAAAAAGTGCTGAAGAAATTAAATATTGAGGCAGAAGTCGAGCACTCAGATTTATCTTCGGCAACACCCGGCGCCGCCGATCTTTTTGTGATGGCAAAAGATATTGCCAGTAGCGCCAGCGTGCCGGAAAGTCAGCTCGTCGTCATAAACAACATTATCGATATTAATGAATTAGAAACTAAGCTCCGCGCTTATTTCTCGGCACAATAATCCTGATTAAAGCGAGGCGGATATGTTTATCCTTGAAACGCTAAATTTTGTTGTCGATATTCTTAAAGTCCCTTCCGTTCTGGTCGGGTTAATTGCCTTAATTGGCCTCGT
The DNA here is from genome assembly GCA_913778145.1 of uncultured Pseudocitrobacter sp. GTDB lineage: Bacteria > Pseudomonadota > Gammaproteobacteria > Enterobacterales > Enterobacteriaceae > Pseudocitrobacter. The sequence goes on along the minus strand of CAJYVI010000043.1, from coordinate 24,673 downwards.
GGCACAGAAAAAATCCTTTTCTGATGTGGTGAAAGGCACCATCAAAACCATTCTCGGCTTTATTGTTTTAGGCGGCGGCGCATCCGTACTGGTGGGTTCACTGAATCCACTCGGCGGTATGTTCGAGCATGCATTTAACATTCAGGGCATCATTCCTAACAACGAAGCAATCGTCTCCATCGCGCTGGAAAAATATGGTGCATCGACGGCGCTCATCATGGCCTTCGGCATGGTGGCCAATATCATCGTTGCCCGCTTCACGCGCCTGAAGTACATCTTCCTGACCGGGCACCATACGTTTTATATGGCGTGCATGATCGGCGTTATTTTGACGGTGGCAGGCTTCGACGGCATTGGTCTGGTCTTTACCGGTTCGCTGATTCTCGGGCTGGTGATGGCCTTCTTCCCGGCGCTGGCACAGCGTTACATGAAACGTATTACCGGCACTGACGATATCGCGTTTGGTCACTTCGGCACGCTGGGTTACGTGCTTTCGGGCTGGATTGGCAGCGTGTGCGGGAAAGGTTCACGCTCTACCGAAGAGATGAATCTGCCGAAAAATCTGAGCTTCCTGCGCGACAGTTCGATCTCTATCTCGCTCACCATGATCATTATTTACATGATTCTGGCCGTCAGTGCCGGGCGTGAATATGTCGAAACCCAGCTCAGCGGCGGGCAAAACTACCTGGTTTACTCCATCATCCAGGCCATCACCTTTGCGGCGGGCGTGTTCATCATCCTACAGGGTGTGCGGTTAATCCTCGCGGAAATCGTCCCGGCCTTTACCGGCTTCTCGGAAAAACTGGTGCCTAACGCCCGCCCGGCGCTGGATTGCCCGGTGGTGTATCCGTATGCGCCTAACGCGGTTTTAATTGGTTTCCTGTTCAGCTTCCTCGGCGGGCTGGTCGGTTTATTCCTGCTCGGTCAGTTCAAGCTGGTACTGATTCTGCCCGGCGTCGTGCCTCACTTCTTCACCGGCGCAACCGCTGGCGTATTTGGTAACGCCACAGGCGGGCGTCGCGGCGCGATGATCGGCGCATTTGCCAATGGCCTGTTGATCACCTTCCTTCCGGTATTGCTGTTGCCAGTGCTCGGCGCGATTGGCTTCGCGAATACCACCTTCTCCGACGCGGATTTCGGCGTCGTCGGCATCATCATGGGTAACCTGGCGCGCTACCTCTCACCGATGGCGATTACCGGCCTGGTCGTGGCGCTGTTCGCGCTACTGGTGGTCTACAACATCGTGAAAAGTAAACCCAACGCGCAGCAGCAAGACACAGGAGCAAAATCATAATGTGTGATGAACTGAAGAGACTGGCGCGTGATATTCGCGTCGCCACGCTGAAATCATTAACCCAGCTCGGTTTTGGCCACTATGGCGGCAGCATGTCGGTGGTTGAAACGCTGGCGGTGCTGTATGGCGATGTGATGCGCATCGACCCGGCCGATCCAGACTGGCCGCAGCGCGACTATTTTGTGCTCTCCAAAGGGCATGCTGGCCCGGCGCTGTACAGCACACTGGCGATTAAGGGCTATTTCCCGATGGAGGAGCTGGCGACGCTTAACCAGAATGGCACGCGCCTGCCAAGCCACCCGGATCGGCTCAAAACACGCGGCGTGGATGCCACCACCGGCTCGCTCGGCCAGGGGATATCCATCGCGGCGGGCATGGCGCTGTCGCATAAACTCGCCAGCCGCCCGAATCGCGTTTTTTGCATCGTCGGCGACGGCGAGCTGAACGAGGGCCAGTGCTGGGAAGCATTCCAGTTCATTGCCCATCACAAACTGAACAACCTGCTGGTTTTTATCGACTGGAACAAGCAGCAACTGGACGGCGAACTGGACGACATCATCGCACCTTTCGATCTTGCGGAAAAATTCCATGCTTTCGGTTTCGATGTGCAAACGGTAAAAGGCGACGATATTGCCGCTATTCAGGCCGTCAGCCGCCCGGTTCGGAGTGGCAACGATCGCCCACGCATTGTGATCCTCGATAGCGTAAAAGGGCAAGGCGTGCCTTATCTGGAAAGCCTGAGCAACACCCACCATCTGCGCCTGAATGATGAAATGCGAGCGGCGCTGAATGAATCAATTCGCCAACTGGAGGCCGCGTATGATTAAGGTTGCACCTGCGGGAGAGAAAGACGCCGTTGAAATGCGTAAGGTCTACGCCGGGTTTATCGCTGAACAGGTCAACGCAGGTAGCGAGATTATCGCGCTGGAAGCTGACCTGATGAGCTCAATGGCGATGGATAGCGTGCAGCGCGAATTCCCCCAGCACGTCATCAACTGCGGGATCATGGAGGCCAACGTGATTGGCACTGCGGCAGGGCTGGCGCTGACCGGGCGAAAACCCTTCGTCCACACATTTACTGCGTTCGCCAGCCGCCGCTGTTTCGACCAGCTGTTTATGTCGCTGGATTATCAGCGTAATAACGTCAAAGTGATCGCCTCTGACGCGGGCGTCACCGCCTGCCACAACGGCGGCACGCATATGTCGTTTGAGGATATGGGCATCGTGCGCGGGCTGGCGCACTCCGTGGTGCTGGAAGTCACCGATGCAGTGATGTTTAACGATATTCTGCGCCAACTCGCCACCCTGGAAGGTTTCTACTGGGTACGTACTATCCGCAAGCAGGCGCCAACGGTTTATCAGGCGGGCTCGACATTCACCATCGGTAAAGGCAACGTTCTGCGCGACGGGAACGATATTACGTTGATCGCCAACGGCATTATGGTGGCGAAAGCGCTGGAAGCGGCGGAAAAGCTTTCTGCCGAAGGAGTGAGTGCCGCCGTAATCGATATGTTTACGCTCAAGCCCATCGACCGCATGCTGGTGAAGAACTATGCCGAGAAAACCGGGCGAATTGTCACCTGCGAAAACCACAGCATTCATAACGGGCTGGGCTCGGCGGTGGCGGAAGTCCTGGTGGAAACCTGCCCGGTGCCGATGCGCCGCGTGGGCGTGAAAGAACGCTATGGTCAGGTAGGCACACAGGAATTTCTGGAGCAGGAGTATGGGTTGACGCGTGATGATATTATCGCGGCGGCAAGGGAACTGCTGTAATTCAGAGATGAACAAAGCGGCCGTGAGGCCGCTTTGTTGCCGGATGACGGCTCTCGCCTTATCCGGCCTACCGACGATTTAAATCGCCCAACCGCCCGCGTAAAACGCCACCAGCGCCACCGCAATTACGATGGTACCAATGTTCAGCTTACGCCATTCGCCTGATACCAGGCGACCAATAACCAGCGTGGCGAAACCGATCATAATGCCGGTCACGATGTTACAGGTCAGCACGATGAACACGGCGGTAATCAGGCCAGACATCGCATCAACGAAGTCGTTGAAATCGATGCGCGCCACATTGCTCAGCATCAGCAGGCCGACGTACATCAGCGCCGGCGCGGTGGCGTAGGCCGGAACCAGGTAAGAAAGCGGAGAGAGGAACAGGATCAGCAGGAACAGGACGCCAACGGTGATTGCCGTTAAGCCCGTTTTTCCGCCCGCCGCCGTGCCTGCGGCAGACTCGATGTACACTGCGGCTGGCGCGGCGCCAACGAATGCAGAGAACACGCTGCTCAGGGAATCGGTCGTCAGCGCTTTACCGCCGTTGATGATCTGCCCGTCTTTATCCAGCAGGTTAGCCTGCCCGGCGACGGCACGAATGGTGCCGGTGGCGTCGAACACAGCGGTCATCACCAGCGCCAACACGCTTGGCAGCACAACCGGGTTGAGCGCGCCCATAATATCCAGGCTACCAATCAGCGAACTGCCGTTTTCATCGCTCAGAGAAGGCATGGCGAAGAAACCGGAGAAGTGTACATTCGGGTCAAAAATCAGGCCGACAATCGACACACCGATAATGGTCAGCAGAATGCCGCCCGGCACTTTCATTTTTTCGAGGCCGATGATCATCGCCAGGCCGACCAATGACATAATTACCGGGAAGCTGGCGAAGTGGCCCAGCGCAACCGGCAAGCCGTCCAGCGGGTTCTTGATCACCAGGCCGACGCCGTTGGCCGCAATCAGCAGCAGGAACAGGCCGATACCAATACCGGTGCCGTGCGCGATGCCCTGCGGCAAATTGCGCAAAATCCAGCTACGGATGCCCGTCGCAGAAATAATGGTGAACAGCACCCCCATCAGGAAGACCGCGCCGAGCGCAACCGGAATGCTGATTTGCTGGCCCAGCACCAGGCTGAACGCGGTGAACGCGGTCAGTGAGATAGCGCAGCCAATGGCCAGCGGCAGGTTCGCCCACAGGCCCATCACGATAGAGCCGACGCCCGCCACCAGACAGGTCGCCACGAAGACCGCCGCCGGCGGGAAGCCCGCTTTGCCGAGCATCCCCGGCACGACGATGACGGAATAGACCATCGCCAGGAAGGTGGTAAGACCGGCGACAATCTCCTGACGAACGGAGCTACCACGAGCAGAAATTTTAAACCAGGCGTCGAGTGAACCGCCGGTACGCGCTGAAGGCGTAGACATAGAAAACATCCCCTGAAAATTTTTATCATTCGTCCGTACACGTGGTGGACAATCCACTGCCAGCTAAACGTCATCTCCTTGTGCTTAAAGCTCACGGCAAAGGGGAGCCGTAAAAAAGCAAACGTTTAACTCCGCGCATACAAAACGGTTGAGCGTTACCTTCCACCCTGCACGTGCAGAATGGATATGTTCTGGATGCCTCCGGCAGCTTGACTAAGCATAAAACGTCAAAAATGCCAGAAGAAGGCGTCAGAATTTAAAGGCAAACGATTATCTGGTTTTTATGGCACCATTTTCAACTGATGTTTACGTCATTTCGCTAAATTTCGCTTATGACGATGAAGAAATCACCAACCTATGCGCAAACGTTATCGTTCATGCGCAATCCGACAACAATTTCGTTGCAAATCGGCGCTACTCGCCTGGCAGTGAAAAGGGACCGCCCTTTTCAATCGCCTGTTGCCAGGCCGGACGCGCTTCCACACGCGCCTTCCATGCGGCGATATTGGGCAGAGACGAGATCCCGCCGCGAGAAAGCAGCGCAAACAGCGGAAAACTCATCTGAATATCCGCCATGCTCAGCGTTTCCCCCGCAAACCACGGCGTTTTCGCAAGATGCGCCTCGATAAACCCGGCATGGGTGGCAATCTGCTTATTCAGCCAGGCTTTCTGGACACCCGTTCCCAGCACTTTCCCCACCGTGCGCAACCCCAACGGCACCGGGGATTTGCCCAGCATCTGCAAAACCAGCTTGATCATCATCAGCGACATCAACGAGCCTTCGGCGTAATGCAGCCAGAAGCGATACTGCAATTTGCCGTCGATGTCCTGCGGTTTAAAGCGGCTTTCGGGATCGCCGACTTCCTGGAGATATTCGAGAATCGCCCCGGATTCAGCGATAACGTGTCCGTTATCTTCAACAATGGGCGATTTACCCAGCGGATGAATTTTTTTCAAAGAATCAGGTGCCAGCATGTTGGCCCCGCGCTGATAACGGACAATCTGGTAAGGCAGATTTAATTCTTCCAGCGCCCAGAGTACGCGCTGCGAGCGGGATTGATTCAGATGGTGGACGGTTAACATGGTTTTCTCCGCAGGTTTGTTCAAATTAACTATAGGAACAGACGGCAATCCCCGTAAAAATTGCGGCGAAAAAAGCGTCAATCTGACTGGCGAACAGGGGGAGGAGAGGTAGACTTAAAGTGTCAGCACAAACCGGAACCTCCAACCCGTAGCTCGACCGAGGGATGCTGATGTCGGGGGAAACCCTCCCATGAACCAGTGGGATAGAGCGAAAGACAAAGACCGGAACATACGAAAGCGCCCAGTTGTGGCGCTTTCGTTTTTTATTCGTCTTCCAGCAGGCGCGCGCCCGTTCCTTCTTCCCCCAGCTTGTCGCCAGGGTTACGTAGCGGGCAGTCACGCAGCGACATACAGCCGCAGCCGATGCAGCCATCAAGCTGATCGCGCAGCGCTTCCATCGAGTGAATGCGTTTATCCAGCTCCTGACGCCACTGGGTGGTCAGGCGTTTCCAGTCTTTTTGCCCCAGCGTATGCCCTTCCGGCACCACGCCCAGCGACTCACCGATCGTGGCGAGCGGGATGCCCAGCCGCTGCGCGATTTTAATGATTGCCACATAGCGCAGCACGTCACGTTTGTATCGCCGCTGGTTGCCCGCGTTGCGCTGACTGCGGATGAGCCCTTTGCTTTCATAGAAGTGCAACGCAGAGACAGCGACCCCGGTACGCTTTGCAACTTCACCCGGCGTGAGCAGCGTTTTAATGCGCGTTGGTTTTTTTTCCATTTTCTGCTTTACCTCAAGTTAACTTGAGGAATTATACTCGCCAGCAAGACAAAAGTTGAAGCAAAAATAGACAACGGGGAGAGCCTTATGTCCCATCGGGAAATTATTCAAACGCTTATCGAATGGATAGATGAACATATCGATCAACCACTTAACATTGATGTCGTGGCGAAAAAATCCGGATACTCGAAGTGGTATCTGCAACGGATGTTCCGCACCGAGATGCATCAAACGTTGGGTGAGTACATCCGTCAGCGTCGTTTGCTCTTAGCCGCGCAGGAGTTACGAAATACGCAGCGCCCAATTTTCGATATTGCGATGGACCTTGGCTATGTTTCCCAGCAAACCTTCTCGCGCGTATTCCGCCGCGAATTCGACCGCACGCCGAGCGACTATCGCCATCGCCTGTCAGCATAAGCATCGCGCCGGATGACGCTTGCGCTTATCCGGCCTGCAGGTAAAACAGAGCCCTTTCCTTATGTAACTATTGTCAGCGATAAATGGCGCAATTTGCTGCGTTTACCTCTGGTGAATAAAACAGCAATTGTGATATAGTTCACAGTATAGAGTGAAACAAAAACAGCGTTTCATATCATTTGTGATTGCCTGTCGATAGCCAGAGTGGACTACACCTTCGTGAGAACGCCGCGCTGTCAGGGCATACCGTTTATCTCCGAGGATAAGGTCTCATGGTTTCCATCTCTACAGGTGTCGTACTGTTACGTTGGCCGCTTTTCAGCGCCATTCTGATGTTCCTTGCCAGTACTCTGAAAATTCGCTTACGCAAAGCTGATTACGCGGGTCTTGCGGTAATTTGCAGCGCGCTGGGCGTAGCGTCTGCCTGCTGGTTCGCTACCGGGCTGCTGGGAATTACGATGGTGGATATTGCGACTATCTGCAATAACATCAAAGAGGTGATGGTGGAAGTGATGAGCCAGACACCGCCAGAGTGGCCAATGGTGTTGACCTGATAAAAGTATTACTCATAAAAAAACCTGCTTTCGCAGGTTTTTTTATGTCTGAAAATCAGAACGGGATGTCGTCGTCGAAATCCATCGGCGGTTCGTTAGACGGTGCCGGAGCGGACTGCTGCTGCTGCGGACGAGACTGCGCGCCGCCGCTGAACTGGTTGCCGCCCTGCGGCTGCTGAGGCTGGCCCCAACCGCCCTGCTGCTGACCCTGACCACCTGCCGGTGCGCCACCGCCCTGACGGCCACCCAGCATCTGCATAGTGCCGCCAACGTTCACAACCACTTCGGTGGTGTATTTTTCAACGCCGGACTGATCGGTCCATTTACGGGTACGCAGCTGACCTTCAATATAAACCTGAGAGCCTTTACGCAGGTATTCACCCGCAACTTCCGCGAGTTTGCCGAACAGCACAACACGGTGCCATTCAGTCTGCTCTTTCATTTCACCGGTCGCTTTATCACGCCAGGATTCGGAAGTAGCCAGCGTAATGTTGGCAACTGCGCCACCATTCGGCATGTAGCGTACTTCCGGGTCCTGGCCCAGATTACCGACGAGAATCACCTTGTTTACGCCTCTGCTGGCCATGATTGTCTCTCCTGAATGTGTTTCTTAATAGTGTAAACGCGCGATTGTAGCATTTCAAAGTGGTGTTTTGATAGCATGCGAGGCCCATTCCATAAAACTCATTGGCGTTGAATATCTTACACTGTTATATGGAATGCACATTCCACTACTGTATATTCATTCAGGGTGAATTGTGTCATAATTAGCCGTTTCCGCCGTTTGTCCTTCAAACAAATCTGGCAAGCCGAGTCTCTACCGGGAAAGGTAAATGGATAAGATCGAAGTTCGGGGCGCCCGCACCCACAATCTCAAAAATATCAACCTCATCATCCCGCGCGACAAACTGATTGTCGTTACCGGGCTGTCGGGGTCTGGCAAATCTTCACTGGCTTTTGACACCCTTTACGCCGAGGGGCAGCGTCGCTACGTCGAATCGCTTTCTGCGTATGCGCGCCAGTTCCTGTCGCTGATGGAGAAGCCGGATGTCGATCATATCGAAGGGCTGTCGCCTGCTATCTCTATTGAGCAGAAGTCGACCTCCCATAACCCGCGTTCCACGGTCGGGACCATTACCGAAATTCACGACTACCTGCGTCTGCTGTATGCCCGCGTAGGCGAGCCACGCTGCCCAGATCACGACGTGCCGCTGGCGGCGCAAACCGTGAGCCAGATGGTCGACAACGTGCTGACGCAGCCGGAAGGCAAACGCCTGATGCTGCTGGCGCCTATCATTAAAGAGCGTAAAGGCGAGCACACCAAAACGCTGGAAAACCTGGCAAGCCAGGGCTACATCCGCGCGCGTATCGATGGCGAAGTGTGTGACCTCTCCGATCCGCCGACGCTGGAACTGCAAAAGAAACACACCATTGAAGTGGTTATCGACCGTTTCAAGGTGCGCGAAGACCTGGCGCAGCGTCTGGCTGAATCATTTGAAACCGCACTGGAGCTTTCCGGCGGCACGGCGATCGTCTCTGATATGGACGATCCGAAAGCGGATGAACTGCTCTTCTCCGCCAACTTCGCCTGCCCGATTTGCGGCTACAGCATGAGCGAACTGGAACCACGTCTGTTCTCGTTCAACAACCCGGCGGGCGCGTGCCCCACCTGTGACGGCCTGGGTGTGCAGCAATATTTCGACCCGGACCGCATTATCCAAAACCCGGAACTGTCGTTGGCGGGAGGCGCGATTCGCGGTTGGGATCGCCGTAACTTCTACTATTTCCAGATGCTGCGCTCGCTGGCGGAGCATTATGATTTCGACGTTGAAGCCCCGTGGGGCAGCCTGAACGCGTCAGTACAGAAAGTGGTGCTGTACGGTTCTGGTAAAGAATCTATCGAATTCAAATACATGAACGATCGCGGCGACACCTCCGTGCGTCGTCATCCATTTGAAGGCGTGCTGCACAATATGGAACGCCGTTATAAAGAAACGGAATCCAGCGCGGTGCGCGAAGAGCTGGCGAAGTTCATCAGCAACCGTCCATGCGCCAGCTGTGAAGGTACACGTCTGCGTCGCGAAGCGCGCCACGTGTACGTTGAAAACACTCCGCTGCCGACCATCTCCGACATGAGCATCGGCCATGCGATGGACTTCTTCAATAATCTGAAACTTTCCGGCCAGCGCGCGAAAATCGCCGAAAAAGTGCTGAAAGAGATTGGCGATCGCCTGAAGTTCCTGGTCAACGTTGGCCTGAACTACCTGACGCTCTCCCGTTCGGCAGAAACGCTTTCCGGCGGTGAAGCCCAGCGTATCCGTCTGGCGAGCCAGATTGGCGCCGGGTTAGTCGGCGTGATGTACGTGCTGGATGAGCCGTCCATCGGACTGCACCAGCGCGACAACGAACGTCTGCTCGGCACATTGATTCACCTGCGTAACCTCGGTAACACGGTGATCGTGGTCGAGCACGATGAAGACGCCATTCGCGCCGCTGACCACGTTATCGACATCGGTCCTGGAGCAGGTGTGCACGGTGGTCAGGTAGTGGCGGAAGGCACGCTGGATGACATCATGGCGGTGCCGGAATCGTTAACCGGCCAGTTCATGAGCGGCAAACGTAAAATCGAGGTGCCGAAAAATCGCGTACCGGCGGACCCGGCGAAAGTTCTGAAACTGAGCGGCGCGCGCGGCAACAACCTGAAAGATGTCACGCTGACGCTGCCCGTCGGCCTGTTTACCTGTATCACCGGGGTATCCGGTTCCGGGAAATCTACGCTGATTAACGATACCTTGTTCCCGATTGCTCAGCGTCAGCTAAACGGCGCGACTATCGCCGAACCAGCGCCGTATCGCGATGTTCAGGGGCTTGAGCACTTCGACAAAGTTATCGATATCGACCAAAGCCCAATTGGCCGTACGCCGCGTTCTAACCCGGCAACCTACACCGGCGTCTTTACGCCTGTGCGTGAGCTGTTCGCGGGCGTTCCGGAATCACGCGCGCGCGGCTATACACCGGGGCGTTTCAGCTTTAACGTCCGTGGTGGGCGCTGCGAAGCATGTCAGGGCGATGGCGTAATCAAAGTCGAAATGCACTTCCTGCCGGATATCTACGTGCCGTGCGACCAGTGCAAAGGCAAACGCTATAACCGCGAAACGCTGGAGATTAAGTACAAAGGCAAAACCATCCACGAAGTGCTGGATATGACCATTGAAGAAGCGCGTGAGTTCTTTGATGCCGTTCCGGCGCTGGCGCGTAAGCTGCAAACCCTGATGGACGTGGGCCTGACCTACATTCGTCTCGGCCAGGCGGCAACCACACTTTCTGGTGGTGAAGCCCAGCGCGTGAAGCTGGCGCGTGAGCTCTCTAAACGCGGCACCGGGCAGACGCTGTACATTCTCGATGAGCCGACCACCGGCCTGCATTTCGCGGATATTCAGCAACTGCTGGAAGTGCTGCACCAGCTGCGCGACCAGGGCAACACCATCGTGGTGATTGAGCACAACCTTGATGTGATCAAAACCGCCGACTGGATTGTTGACCTCGGCCCGGAAGGCGGCAGCGGCGGCGGGGAAATTCTCGTCTCCGGCACGCCGGAAACCGTCGCCGAATGCGAAGCCTCACATACGGCGCGCTTCCTTAAACCGATGCTGAAGTAGTCATTTCGCTAGCTGCTGCCGGGTTTGTTCCGGTAGCAGCGTTATCGCCTGCTGATACGAGGCATCGACCAGGTAGTAAATTTGCGAATCCGGCAACGTGCCGTCAAGATAAACCGTGCTCCAGTGCGCTTTATTAAGATGACGGCTGGGACGCACATCGCTGTGCTGCTGACGCAGCAATTCTGCCAGCTCCGGGCTGGTTTTCAACGACACCGCCGGGCGCTCTTCCACCTCTTTGACCATTGCGAAAAGCACATCCGCGACCTTAATCTGCGTCGCTTTCCAGTCGCTGTGTACGCTTTGCTCTGCGCCACTCTTTGCCATGCAGTACACCAAAAGATCCGAACTGGTCATATTATACCTCTTAGTCTCACGAGCCACGGTGTGCCAAACGTCATCACCTCAGTGTGCAACAAGTCGCCGAAAGGTGAAACCTTCCGGCGACTGATTTTTGACTAAAAAAGCATCATTTATCTGCGGGGCGTTTAGTACTCGGAATTCACAATCACTTCTTCATTGTACTTGCCCGCCTGCGGCAACGGTCGATACGTGGAGTTTGAGGCGCGCAGCACGCGGATGCCACGGGCGCCTGCTTCACGCGCCGCCGAGATATCGTTATCCGAATCGCCGTAGAAGATCTTTACGCCCTTCTCTTTTAGCCACTGCGTTTTGGTATTCTGGCCCGGTTTATCACCGGCAAAAATAACCGGATTCATGCTGGTCGCCGGGATCAGGAAATAGTCCTGCAACGTTTTGGAGACCGTTTCAGTTTTGGTTTCGCTACGCCCGGTAACGAAATAGATGCTGTCGCCGCGCTTCACGTGCATTGCAATCAGTGAACGGGCCACTTCTTTTGGAATGCTGAACTCATCCCAACCGTTGTTCATTTTTTCCCAGAATGCAGGGTTCTGCAGATACTCTTCGCTGCCCGGAGACCAGGTTTTCTGCCCGCGCCAGAAGCCGGGGCTGGAAAACAGCACCGTATCGTCGATATCAAAACCCACCGCCATCGGTGGATGATTCATCAGGCTGTTTTCAATTTGCGCCACGGATACCCAGTGGATCGGTGCCTGTTCGGCCAGTTTAGCGACATCCGTACCCGGATAGAGCGGAGAAGGTGATGAAGCGTGAGCGGTAACCGTGTTATTTAACGCGAACAACAAACAAACGGCGCTCAGCGCCTGTGTGATCTTGCGCATAGTTTTCCCTAAATCGTCGTCTTGTTTTTTGTTTTAAAGTGAGTAGTGCTTCAAAAAATTAGAAAGACCTTAACGGTTACAGGGAGTGAAGGGAAGGATTTTCCAGGATTTATCCTGGAAAAAGGATAAGGGATCACACTTTTGCCTTGCAGGACTCTTCACGCGGCAGCGATGACGCGTGAAGAGTGAGTGCTTGCTTACATTACCGCCGCGAATGCCTGCGCGACGCGGTGCACGTTACGGGAATTCAGCCCGGCAACGCACATACGACCGCTGGCAATCAGGTAGACGCCGAACTCATCACGCAGGCGATCAACCTGCGCAGCGCTCAGGCCGGTATAGCTGAACATACCGCGTTGCTTGAGGAGGTAATCGAAATTCCCGTCCGGCATGGCTTCTTTCAGTACGTTCACCAGCGCCTGGCGCATGTCCAGAATACGCGTGCGCATGGCTTCCACTTCCGCCAGCCACGAGGCCTTCAGCGCGTTGTCGTTGAGCACGGTAGACACAAGCTGCGCGCCGGTCGTCGGCGGGCTGGAGTAGTTACGACGCACCGTCGCTTTCAGCTGGCCCAGCACGCGCCCTGCCGCATCAGCATCTTCGCAGACCACAGACAAGCCGCCGATACGCTCACCGTATAACGAGAAAATTTTTGAAAATGAGTTGCTCACCAGCACCGGTAAGCCCGCCGACGCAATCGTGCGGATGGCATAGGCATCCTGCTCCATGCCGCCGCCAAAGCCCTGATAGGCGATATCAAGGAACGGGATCAGGTTGCGCGCCTTCAGCACCTCCGTCACCGCATCCCACTGGCTGTTCGTCAGGTCCGCGCCGGTTGGGTTGTGGCAGCACGGATGCAGCAGCACGATGCTTTGCGCAGGCAACGTGTTGAGGGTTTCCAGCAGCGCGTCAACACGCACGCCGTTGGTCTCAGCATCGAACCACGGATAGGTGTTAACCGTAAAGCCCGCGCCTTCAAAGATGGCGACGTGGTTTTCCCAGGTCGGATCGCTGACCCAGACGCCAGAATCCGGGAAGTAGCGTTTGAGGAAATCCGCCCCCACTTTCAGCGCACCGGAACCGCCCAGCGTCTGAATAGTGGCGACGCGTTTCTCAGCCAGCACCGGATGGTCGGCACCAAACAGCAGCGGCACAATGGCCTGACGGTAGCTGTTCAGCCCTTCCATCGGCAGGTAAAGCGAGGCGCTATGCGGCTCGGCGGCAAGGCGCTTTTCGGCGGCAGCAACGGCCTGAAGCTGGGGGATGATGCCCTCTTCGTTATAGTACAGGCCGATACTGAGGTTCACTTTATCGCTGCACGGATCGTCTTTAAAACGCTCCATCAGCGAAAGAATAGGGTCGCCAGCGTAGGCGTCAACTTTTTGAAACACGAGGTGGTTCTCCAGGTTTACAGAAGGCAGGTAATAACACAATAAACCGGAAGCAGGAGAAGGTCGAGAGGATGTTGTCAGGAACATTGTCGGATGCGGCTTGCGCCTTATCCGGCCTACGGTTAAAGCACGATTTGTAGGCCGGATAAGCGTCAGCGCATCCGGCACCAAACCGCACAATCAATCAATATACTTCATCGCCACGCGCGACGTCAGACGCGTGATAAGTTCGTAAGCACTCACTTTTGTGATTTCCGCGATGCGTTCAACAGGCAGCCCTTCGCCCCACATCACTACCGGATCGCCCGCCTTATCCTGCGCTTCAGGCCCCAGGTCAACGCAGATCATATCCATCGCCACGCGCCCGACAATCGGCACTTCACGGCCATTAACCAGCACCGGTGTGCCGGACGGCGCAGCGCGCGGGTAGCCGTCGCCATAGCCCATCGCCACCACGCCCAGACGTGTATCACGCTCGCTGACCCAAGTACCGCCGTAGCCGACCGGCTCACCGGCTTTATGCTCGCGCACGGCAATAAGGCTGGAGGTCAGCGACATCACCGGCTGGAAGCCGAAATCCGGCCCCCAGGGCTTTTGTTCCAGCGGCGATACGCCGTAGAGAATGATGCCCGGACGCGCCCAGTCGAAATGCGACTGCGGCCACAGCAAAATGCCGCCAGACGCTGCGATAGAGCGTTTCCCCGGCTTGCCTTCACAGAAAGTATTGAAGATATCGAGCTGTTTTTCCGTCGCGCCGCACTCGGGTTCATCGGCACGCGCAAAGTGGCTGACGATGTTGACCGGCTGGCTGACATTTTTACACTGGCTCAGACGCTGATAAAACGCATCCGCCGCTTCCGGGCGCACGCCCAGACGGTGCATGCCGGTATCCAGTTTCATCCACACCGTCACCGGGCGGCTGAGCTGCGCGGTCTCCAGCGCTTCCAGCTGTTCCATATTATGCACGGCGGTATGAAGCTGCTGTTCAGCGATAACCGGCAGATCGGAGGCGTTAAAGAAGCCTTCCAGCAGTAAGATGGGCTGGGTAATGCCGCCCTCGCGCAACCGCAGGGCCTCTTCCAGACGGGCGACGCCAAAGGCGTCAGCATCGGGGAGCGTTCGCGCAGTCTCCAGAAGACCGTGTCCGTAGGCGTTCGCTTTCACCACCGCAACCAGTTTGCTGGCAGGCGCCAGTTCACGCAGACGTTGCAGATTGTGTCGCAGAGCGCGGCGGTTAATCACTACAGTTGCCGCTTGCATTTGTGTTCCTTGAAAAGTGTTTGCTTGAGTTACCTGAATCAATCTTGTTATTCGTCGTCGTACTGCGGGCCAGCGTAGTTATCGAAACGCGACCATTGCCCGTTAAAGGTAAGGCGTACGGTACCGATTGGGCCGTTACGTTGTTTACCGATAATAATTTCGGCGATGCCTTTTAAGTCACTGTTTTCGTGATAAACCTCATCACGGTAGATAAACATGATTAAGTCGGCATCCTGTTCGATGGAGCCGGATTCACGCAGGTCGGAGTTGACCGGGCGCTTATCGGCACGTTGTTCCAGTGAGCGGTTAAGCTGCGACAGCGCCACCACCGGCACATGCAATTCTTTCGCTAACGCTTTGAGCGAGCGAGAAATTTCCGCAATTTCCAGGGTACGGTTGTCGGAAAGCGACGGCACGCGCATCAGCTGAAGGTAGTCGATCATAATAAGGCCAATACCGCCGTGTTCTCGGGCGATACGGCGCGCACGCGAGCGCACTTCCGTTGGCGTCAGGCCGGAGGAGTCATCGATATAGATGTTACGCTTCTCAAGCAGAATGCCCATCGTGCCGGAAATTCGCGCCCAGTCTTCATCATCCAGCTGGCCGGTACGGATTTTGGTTTGGTCGACGCGCGACAGCGACGCCAGAGAACGCATCATAATCTGTTCCGATGGCATCTCGAGCGAGAAGATCAACACCGGTTTATCCTGTAACATCGCCGCATTTTCGACGAGGTTCATCGCAAATGTCGTTTTACCCATCGACGGACGCGCGGCGACGATAATCAAATCCGACGGTTGCAGCCCTGCGGTTTTTTTATTGAGATCGTCATAGCCGGTATTAACCCCGGTCACACCATCGTGCGGCTGCTGGAAAAGTTGCTCGATACGCGCGACGGTGGCGTCCAGCACATCGGCAATGTTTTTCGGGCCTTCATCTTTATTGGCGCGGCTTTCCGCGATTTTAAAGACGCGGGATTCCGCGAGATCCAGTAGGTCTTCGCTGGTGCGCCCCTGGGGATCAAACCCGGCTTCGGCGATCTCATTCGCCACCGAGATCATCTCACGGACAACGGCACGTTCACGTACAATATCGGCATAAGCGCTGATATTTGCCGCACTTGGCGTATTTTTTGATAACTCCGCCAGATAAGCAAAGCCGCCCACGCTATCAAGCTGCCCCTGACGCTCCAGCGATTCCGCGAGCGTAATCAGGTCGATTGGGCTGCCCGTTTCCTGTAAGCGCCCCATTTCAGTAAAGATATGGCGGTGCGGACGGGTATAGAAATCATCAGACACGACACGCTCGGCAACGTCGTCCCAGCGTTCGTTATCCAGCATCAAACCGCCCAACACCGACTGTTCCGCTTCAATCGAGTGCGGCGGCACTTTCAGCCCGGCGACCTGAGGATCACGCTCACGAGCTTCAGTCTGTTGTTTGTTGAAGGGTTTATTTGCTGCCATAGTGAATGGAGTTACCGAGATAGAAAGAGAGGACAAGTATAGCGACAAAGCTACCATGGCTAAAGCGCTATCCACCTGTGGCAGAAGGTTTGAGCCCGCCGTTACCCACCCGTATGACATAATTGCGCGCGGTGATTTTAATCAGTATATTTTAAAAATAGTTTTTAATTAACTATATTTAAAATCAATTTAATAGAAACATATATAACCAAAATACATAATCCATCAAGGAATGATTATGCAATTTCTAACGTTGGGAAATGCACTGCGTATTTTTATACTCATAATCGCAATTATAATCTGGCGCGCAATATTTCCCTCAAGGGCAGAACCATTCAAGGCGCAAATAGATAATGGCCGATATACCCTAAATATCCCCGAAGATTTTAAAAAAGTAACCATCAATGATAAAAAGTACGCTGTGCTCAATGGAATGGACGTTTTCGTAAGCCGCCGTAGCGAGCAGATTTTTGCGGCCAGAGCTATAGACATAGGCCAGGAGCTGACTCCCGATGATATAGAAAAGATTTTTGAGAAGATAACTGACGAGAATTTACTCGACTCTCAGCAAGCTAACGTGGCGGCTGGCGCATTTACCTGTTCCATAAAAACATTCTTTTTTGCGGCAACAAAAAACTACCAGCACATTGCCCTTTGCCCTGATGGAAACCGCGCACTTGTCGTTATCGACTTCGAAAAGGGACCGTATCATAGCGATATAATCGAATTTATAACATCTATAGAAGTAAACCATCCCCGTTAAGTAAAAAAATACTCGCGCGTTGGGTGACTCCTGTTAGGCTTAAAAGATAACTTGCTCAATCAAGGAGTTTTAATGGCAACGCGCATTGAATTTCAACAGCATGGCGGCCCCGAAGTCCTCAAGGCCGTAGAGTTCACCCCCGCCGATCCGGCGAGCCATGAAGTACAAGTCGAGAACAAGGCTATCGGTATTAACTATATCGATACCTACATCCGCAGCGGGCTTTATCCGCCGCCGTCGCTACCAAGCAGCCTGGGTACCGAAGCGGCGGGCGTGGTGACGAAAATCGGCAAAGACGTGAAACACGTCAGCGTGGGCGATCGGGTGGTTTACGCGCAGTCTGCGCTGGGGGCCTATAGCGCAGTGCATAACGTGGCGGAAGATAAAGTCGCGATTTTGCCAGATGCTATCTCGTTTGAGCAGGCGGCAGCATCGTTCCTCAAAGGGCTGACGGTGTTCTATCTGCTGCGCAAAACCTATGAAATTCAACCGGACGAGCCATTTCTGTTCCATGCCGCAGCGGGCGGCGTCGGGCTGATTGCCTGCCAGTGGGCGAAAGCGCTGGGCGCGAAGCTGATTGGTACCGTTGGCAGCGCGGAAAAAGGCAAACATGCGCTGGAGGCGGGCGCATGGCAGGTGATTAACTATCGCGATGAGAACATTGTCGAGCGCGTGAAAGAGATTACCGGCGGTAAGAAAGTGCGCGTGGTGTATGACTCGGTCGGGAAAGATACCTGGGAAGCCTCTCTGGATTGCCTGCAACGTCGCGGGTTGATGGTGAGCTTCGGTAACTCATCCGGGCCAGTTACCGGTGTGAACCTGGGTATTCTCAACCAGAAAGGTTCGCTGTTTGTGACGCGCCCTTCTCTTTATGGCTACGTAACGACGCGCGAAGAATTGCAGGAAGCGAGTAATGAGCTGTTCTCGTTGATTGCCAGCGGTGTCATAAAGGTCGACGTGGCGGAAAATCAGAAGTTTGCGCTGACGGATGCGAAGCATGCGCACGAGGTTCTTGAGAGCCGGGCGACACAGGGGTCGAGCCTGTTAATCCCCTAGAAAAGCTTAGGGCTTCCACATGGGAAGCCCTTACTTTTTTTAGTTCGGCTGTATGTAGGGTACAGCTCGATGAATTCGTTAACGGCGCAATAGTGACAGATTTATTACGCGAAACCTATGCAGTTTTATGCAAAATTTCTATTGTGTGACGAACGCCTCAATACCTTAGTAACGCCAACGGTTATTGCTACGATACTCGGGAACTTTTGGTGTTTTAATCGCCCGAATCACCCACACCACGGCAATTGCCAGCAGCAACCAGGGCAGCAATTTAAACACCAGTGCAAATAAGCCGCCCACAAACATCAGCGCCGTGGCGACGAAAAGCGCGGCAATAATGCCCAGCAGTGAAACGCCCGTAACCAGCAGCATCACAAAAAATCCTATCACAAACAGCAGCTCAAACATGGCTCTCTCCCAAAGATATCGTCATTCTCTTCTGAGTATTACAAGAATCATGCCAATATTAACCTATTGATATTCAATAAAAACGCCCGACAACAACGTGCCGGGCGTGGTGAATTTGACCAGTTTTTAGTGAAATTTTAACGCTAGTCGGCAACCAGCTTCAGCGCGTGCTCCAGCACGTTGATATCCGCACCGGCTTTGTGGGCGTTCTCACTCAGGTAGCGACGCCACTGGCGCGCGCCCGGAATCCCCTGGAACAGGCCAAGCATATGACGCGTCACGTGGCCCAGATAGGTGCCGTTACTCAGTTCGCGTTCGATATACGGGTACATCGCGCGCACCACGGCAACCGGGTCCGCATCCGCGCCTTCGACACCAAAGATTTCGCGATCGACCGTCGCCAGAATGCCGGGGTTCTGATACGCCTCGCGCCCGACCATCACGCCATCCATATGTTGCAGATGCGTTTTCGCCTCTTCCAGCGATTTAATGCCGCCGTTGATCGACATCGTCAGGTGCGGGAAGTCACGCTTCAGTTGATACACGCGCGGGTAATCCAGCGGCGGAATTTCACGGTTCTCTTTTGGGCTGAGGCCTGAAAGCCAAGCTTTACGCGCGTGGATGATAAACATCTCGCACTCGCCGCGCCCGGCCACGGTATTGATAAAGTCGCAGAGGAATTCGTAGCTATCCTGGTCGTCGATGCCAATACGGGTTTTCACCGTGACGGGAATCGATACTACATCGCGCATTGCTTTTACGCAGTCCGCCACCAGTTGGGCGTTGCCCATCAGACAGGCGCCGAACATTCCGTTCTGTACGCGATCGGACGGGCAGCCGACGTTGAGGTTAATCTCGTCATAGCCGCGTTCTTCTGCCAGTTTCGCACATTGCGCCAGCGCCGCCGGATCGCTGCCGCCGAGCTGCAGCGCAACCGGATGCTCTTCGTCGCTGTAAGCCAGATAGTCACCCTTACCGTGAATAATCGCCCCGGTGGTGACCATTTCCGTGTACAGCAGCGTATGGCGCGACAGCAGACGCAGGAAATAGCGGCAGTGTCTGTCGGTCCAGTCGAGCATCGGCGCGATGGAGAAACGCGAGGGGCTGTATTTTGGCGCCATGGCGCTGCTTGCGTAGGCTTGGCGCGGGTTGGTGGTTTCTTTATTTTCGTGCATTTTTTGTCTTTTTGTCGTATTTTTTCTTTATCAGCACCCCCAGAGGCACCCCTAATGCATGGGGTGCTGAACGAAGGTAAAGGAAAAGCATGGCCTACTATAGCATAGAAAAACGTCAACGCGCCGATGGGACTTTACGCTACCGCTGCACCGTGGGCGTAAAAGAAGGTGGAAAATATGTCTACCGGGAAAATCGAACATTCAGCAAACAGGCCCATGCCAAAACGTGGGGTGCTGGCAGGGTTGCTGAACTGGAAACAAATGGGGTGCCGACCACCAATGACTTAAACAAAATGGTCGTTGGTGATCTGCTAAAACGCTATATCAACGACCCCAACCTCGGCGGCAAAGCCGGACGAACAAAGCGTTATGTACTGGCTATGTTGCTGGATTGCGACATAGCCGATATCCCTCTCGAAACCCTCTCAACCAACCACATTATCGAACACTGCCGCCAGAGAAACGGCGCAGGTGCTGGTCCTTCCACTGTTAACCACGATGTGAGTTACCTCTCTTCAGTTCTGGCGTCTGCCAAGCCTGTCTACGGTATCGACTACACAACCAACCCAGCAACCGACGCAAGACCGCTACTGCTCCAGATGGGGCTGATTGGAAAATCAAAGCGCCGTAGCCGCCGCCCGGTAAGCGACGAGCTGGATAGATTGCTGGAGGGGCTTGAAGCCCGAAGCGGTCACATCGCGGCAAAAATCCCCTTCGTTGATATTCTGAACTTTTCGATCCTCAGTTGTATGCGGGTAGGTGAAGTGTGCAAAATCCGTTGGGAGGATGTGGACGAAAAACAAAAGGCCGTACTGGTCAGAGACAGAAAAGACCCGCGCAAAAAATCAGGTAATCATATGCTGGTACCGCTTCTTGGGGATGCCTGGAACATAGTGCAACGCCAGCCAAAAACCAGCGAATTAATTTTCCCCTACAACTCCCGTTCCGTAACAGCGGGTTTTCAACGTGTCAGGAACGCCCTCGGCATTGAAGACTTACGCTACCACGATCTGCGCCGCGAGGGAGCGAGTCGCCTATTTGAGGCGGGATTCAGCATAGAAGAAGTGGCCCAGGTTACTGGACATCGCTCACTGAACGTCTTATGGCAGGTTTACACGGAGCTGTACCCCAAATCTCTGCATGAAAAATTTGACCGATCGCAAAAATCAAAGTTAGGTGAAGAATAGTTTCACCATGCAAACAATCAGTACAAAAACTGGTTTGTTCGTTAATCCCTATGTAAACTCGCTGCAGGCTGGCAACCATTCAATCGCACTATCGAACGATCGCCAGCCTGGCCGCTGCCCACTCTTGCATACGGTGGGTGGCGGAACTTTTATCAGTTACCTACCGGGAATTTACGATACAGTGTCGAAACACCCACATCGTAAATTATCGCCACGCGTTGACGCGTTTCCCCTGCTGCAATTAATCTCCCTGCCTGCGCCCACTGCTCATCCGTTAATTTTGGTCTCCGCCCACCGATCCGCCCTTCTGTTCGCGCAGCTGACAGTCCAACCCGGATACGCTCAATGATAAGCTCCCTTTCCATTTTGGCCAACGCAGACATTATGTGGAAGATAAATCCCCCTAATAGCAATCCCTCTTAGAAGTTTCACCTGCATTACTCAACCCTCAATTTACCCCCAAAATACCTAAGCTTGACTGAGGCAGAAACCATACATACAGCCCAATCGATCAGCACTAGCGATCAATAACCGAAATTTGATCGCTATCGCCGATCATAAATTCAACCCAGATCACAGTTTTACTGAATCGATTAAGCATAATGAATGTGCTGTTTTGGCGGTTTGCCAGTTGGTGACCGTCTTAGTGTTTCGAGTTCGAGGACTACAGGCATGACAAATATAATTTCCACGCAGTTACAGCATGACATACTTCAGGCTCTTTCAATTTTTTACCCTTACCCCCCTTCCGGTAAACAATACTTCAGTTTGTTCGCAAATGTCAGTGAAGCAAAGATGGCCGCCAACATTCAGGCTCTGGTCGACAAAAAGTTGATATGCCGTCGTGCAATCTCGCATTCCGATGAGAGACCTTATATCATGCTTTCCTACCTGCATTTGACTCAGAAAGGTTTCGAATACTCCGTAAAATATTGCTAAATAACGAGAAGATAATCATGGGGGCTGACAGTTCATGCGCTGCTCTCGAATGTGACATCATTTTGTGGTTAAAGGCTCTTTTCCCGCGAAAACCAAACGCAGTAAATCTGGTGCGTTTTTCCCACACCTCGACATCGTTATATTCACTTCAATTGCCTCAGACTTTGTCGACAGAGGGCTAATTGAGAGCTCTGCAATAAGTATCAGGAACGGAAAACTGCACCTTGACTTTGGTGGTGTTGTACTCACAGCAAAAGGTTACACCTACGCCCAGGAACTTGCGCTCAATGGGCTGAAAGCATGCGGAACTGCAAAACCGTAGCATATTTTTCAACTACAGCATCTGTTCTGATAACAAAGCTTTCCGGATGCTGCTATAAACAGATAAGAGAACAATTAACTTGACTGCTCCCCGCCCGATTGGGCGAGGGAGCAGTCAACCTTACGTACTGTGTTTAGTGTGGCCCTGTCCGTGGCATTTCAGTAAATGCCAATATTAAGTAAGAGTTATCTTCTGTAGTTCTTTTCCCCGCACGTTCGCAACGTCGGGGAATTTTTTTCTCATCAACGTTGTTACCCGACAGCGTAACAGATGAGAGCCTGCTACGTGCGGAAGCTATGTAGCAGGTGCCTTTTTTAACCTGTACACCGTAAACCCGGTCCTTCAGGGCGGGGAGGATGTCAATAAGCATAAAAAAACCGCAGTTAAGCGGCGAAAAGTGGCAATCTGTCACGTCACGAAGTTGTATCCGGCGCATCAGGCCACACTATCGCGTTGTAACTGTCTTCATCGACAATGTTCGAGAGATCCAGCGCATTAAGTTCATCAATATAGGTCAGCCATTCAACAAGTTTCGCCTTATTCGCGTCTGTAATGCTCCCCAGTGACAACTGGGTTTGCCAGATGCTAATGGTGTCTTTGGCTTCCGTCAGCAGACTCTGGCGCTCTGATTCGGCCCTTGCCAGATAATCCACGGGTACCGCCTTCACCACGCCATCCTCAAACATCCAGTCGCCAGAGATATCGAATCCATCAGGCAAGCTGTCCGTTTCAACCACGCTAAACCCTGCCGGGTATAACGTTGATGCATCCTCTGAGACTGAGCGAATAATTCCGTTTGCATCAGTCAGCAACTTGTATTTGAGCGTGAATTTGTTGAGCGCCTCATAAAAGTCTTCGCCATCCTCGCTCTGGAAATATTGCACGCCCTCACCATAAGGCATCTCTTCAGGGTAGTAGCGCGTCACATTGTTAAGTTTCATCGTTTTATCCGGTAATAGTGCGCCATGCGCCGTTGATATAAATTTGCAGCGGGCGGTAAGTGAAGAACACGCCGTATTTATCTGAAGGGTCGTGCCAGGCCCGCGTCAATACGCATCCGGTAGGCGCTTCGTTTGGCCCGTACTCATTGGCTTTGGCGGGGGAAACGGCTGCGCCACGCTGCATGTTCTGCACGTAACGCGCATCACCCGCCGTTTTGGTATAGACCGCATCTCGTAGCCCAACTAATTGCTTTGTACTCGCCGCTTCAGTTGCGGAGCCGGCAAGCTGGGTATAAGCAGCCGTTGAGTAAGACATGGTTGCGGCAGTGCCACAGCCGATACCTTTACGCGCGGTTTCCGCCGTGTTCCCTCCCGTACCGCCGCTGCTAACGGGTAACGCCTTACCCAGCTTTAACCCACCATCTGTGGAAAGCGTCGCCGTTGTCGCATCCCAGGACCATACGGCCTTTCCGGCAGTAGAATCCTGATTGATGCGAATATTTCCACCGTCAGCCACCAGGTAGTATTTTTTCCCGGAGTCCGTTTCAGCAAACAGTATGCACGGCGAGGCTGAACTAAGCGTTAATGGCCTGGATGCACTCGCATTTAACGTTACGAGGTCACTCAGGTTAAAAGGCGTTCCGATTGTTACAGCACCCGTTGCCAGATTCACCGCAAATGGTCTGAGCGCATTGTATCCTCCCAGCGCATCGCCCTTGTTTGTGAGCATCAGGTACAGATTGGTGCCGTCATTTCGCCAGTAGGCGCCGTAGTCACCCTTGGCAATCCGCCACGCATCCGCACTTGTCGTTCGGGGTTCACCGCTTAGATTTATGGGCTTACCGTTCTGAGCGGTGATATCTACTGCCCCGGTATTACGCAATGCGATGCTGTTATTTCCGCCCTTGTAGTTATTGAATATTGCATCGTTGTTGTTGTCCGACCCCTTACCAAGGTAATACAGGTTTGAACCGTCGGTGTCCTGAGCAATAAGGTAGAGCGCCAGACCTGCCGTTTTTGATTTTAACCGCAATATTGCGCCGTCGTTCGTCAGCGTTCCGCCGCTTAATGCCAGATATCTTCCGTCAAGATTCTTCAGCGGAAACAACTCCAGCCAGTCACCATTACTCGCGGTGGGTTCCGCTGTGGTTTCCTTCTGAGCGCGCCACACGACATCTCCGTTAACGACGACAGCCCCTTTAGGCCATGTGCCGGCCAGCCAGTCTGGTAATGCGTTCTGTAATAACCATAGAATATTTTGATCCGTTTTCTGCTGAAGGTGGTTAACCCATTCCATCGGCGGGATCCCATTAGTCGCCTCCGTGACTGCCGCACCGCTTTCATCTTTGCCGTCAATGGTTACGCCCCATCCACGTGCAGTGGAGGGAAAATCCTGAACCTCCCCTTCAGCCGCGCCTGAGGCGAATACCGTTCCGTCCGGACGTTTACCTGTCGTCACATCACTTCTCCACATAGGTGTAATTCATGCCCGTCGCTCGCGGCAGGACATCAAGATTTTTTGCACAGAACAAAATGAATCTGTCTGCATTAGTCGTTGTTATTTGCCAGTGGCATGGGCCAAGAATGTCGAGGCTGTAGCGAGATGCGCCAAACAGTTGCTCACAGGCCTCTTCAACGC
>CAJYVI010000042.1 GCA_913778145.1 uncultured Pseudocitrobacter sp. | reverse complement strand
TCGGTGCTTTCCCACTGTTCAAGATCGGCCTCCAGCGCCAGCACGTGGTGCCCGGCGACCGACAGTTCGGCGGCCAGTTCGTGAACGTATTGCGAACGATCTATAAGCAGCAGCGCCGCGCCCTGTTCTGCCGCCAGCTCCGCCGTACGGCGGCCAATTCCCTGCGCCGCGCCGGTAATCGCCATCACTTTATTGCTAAATCGCATGATTGCTCCTTATGCCGCCGCGCTCTGGCTGGCGATAAATTTCTCATACCAGAATCCGGCCGGGTTAACGCCCAGCGCCTGCAACGTAGAGGTGACGGCGTTCACCATCGGAGGCGGTCCGCAGAGGTAAATATCGACATCGCCTTCGTTGAGCATCTTGCTGGTAAAGTGTTCCGTCACGTAGCCTTTCTGCGGGCAGGCGCTTTCGCTGGCAGCCACCACCGGCAGCCAGCTAAAGCCCGGTAACTGCGCGGCGAAACTATCGAGCAAGTCGCCCAGCACCAGGTCGTCGTCGCCATTCACACCGTAAAGCAAGGTTATGTCGCGTACGCTTTGCTGTTGCGCCAGGGTATGCAGCATCGCCAGCATCGGGGCCAGCCCGGTGCCGCCCGCCAGCATCAGTAGCGGACGTTCGCCGTCACGCAGATAAAAACTGCCCATCGGCCCGGTCAGGCTCAGTGGCGCACCCGCCACCGCTTTATGGCTTAACCACTGGCTCATCAGGCCGCCTGGCACGTTACGAATCAGGAAGCTGCCTTCGTTACTGCCCGGTCGTGAGCTAAAAGAGTACGCACGTACCTGCGGCGTACCCGGCACCTGAATATTAATGTACTGCCCAGGCAGGAAGTTCAGGTTTTCGTCGGTTTCCACCACCAGTTCAATAGCGCTATCCGACAGCGCCGTGACGCGCTTCACCGTGGCATTAAACGAGGAGCTCCCCGTTTTGCACGCCCCAGCCGCGACGGGCACATCAAGCACGCAATCGCTGTCCGGGATCATCTGGCAGGTCAGTACCTGACGCGCCTGCGCTTCGTCTTCATCCAGCGCCTCTTCCAGATAATCCTCACCCAGCGAGTAGTTACCGCTTGGGCAATGACACTTACAGGTGCCGCACACACCGTCGGAACAGTCCATCGGCAGGTTTACTTTCTGGCGATACGCGGCGTCGAGCACCTTCTCCCCGGCGTTACATTGAATAAACCGGGTCACGCCGTCTTCAAAATTGAGCGCTATGGTATAGCTCATAAGCACCTCTTAAACATGGTAAACATCAATAACCTGACGAATGTAGTCATTGTTCAGACGAATCGTTTTACGCACAATTTGCGGCAGGCCTTCACCCGCAATCAGCGTGCAGAACGTGGTACCAAAGTAGCAATCCGTTTGTTGATAACGGTGGCTATAGGTCACCCAGTTGTAGCGCACCTCCACCCCCTGTTCGCTCTGCCCGGTGATCTCGATATTGCTGATCATATGGGTGGTGCGCGGCTCCGGCGTGCTGGCGCCAGAACGCTCAGTTTTAATGCGATAAACCCTGTCCTCCAGCCCTTCGCGATTCGGGTAGTAAATCAGCGAAATTTCGCGCTGCGGATCGGTGGTCAGCTTGTCATCATCGCCCCAGGCGGGCATCCAGTAGACCACTTTTGGGCTGTAGCATGCGATCCACTCATCCCACTGACGGTCGTCCAGCAGCCGGGCCTCGTGATACAAAAATTGTTTTACCTGATCACACGTCAGCATCGGCCACCTCCACACGCTGGGTAATTGACGCATCGTAGCGCTGCTGTTCTTTTTCCAGCGCAGCCAGCATCACCGTTTGCCAGTGATGGTGATGGGCGATGTACAGCGCTTCATCTTCTGATTTCACGCCGCTTAAAATCGGTTTGAAACCGGACTCGCTGGCATGCTCATCGGGGCCATCAACCCAGTGCAGCGCACCACGGCTGAGGTCGCTCCAGGCCAGGTTTTCCCCCAGGTACCCGCGCTGGCAGGCGCTGAACTCCTCGAGATCGTCCGGTGTGCCCATACCGCTGACGTTGAAGAAATCTTCGTACTGACGAATACGCAGCGCGCGCGCCTTGTCCGGCTCGCCCTTCGGGCCAAAGCACCAGATGGTGACTTCCGTTTTATCGACGGAAATAGGCCGAATCACGCGGATCTGCGTGGAGAACTGATCCATCAGATAGACGTTCGGATAAATGCACAGATTGCGCGTCTCATTGACCATCTGCCCGGCGCGGTTATCGCCGAATTCCGCTTTAAGACGATCGTAATGGGCAAAGACCGGACGCACTTCCGGGTTCAGGGCGCGCGTCCACAGCAGCATATGACCGTTCTCGAACCCGTAGCCGCCACCTACGCTTTTCGACCAGCCGTTCGCATCTACCGCGTGCGTACCTTCCGCTTCGTAATTACGGCGCGACATCGTTGAGGCGTAGTTCCAGTGCACAACGCTGACGTGATAACCGTCGGCGCCGTTTTCCGCACCCAGTTTCCAGTTACCTTCGTACACGTAGCTGGAAGAGCCTTTCAGCACTTCCAGACCTTCCGGCGCCTGATCAACAATCAGATCGATAATTTTCAGCGTTTCGCCCAGGTAATCAGCCAGCGGTTGTACATCGTCACTCAGGCTGCCAAACAGGAATCCGCGATACGACTCAAAACGCGGCAGTTTTTTCAGGTCGTGCGAACCTTCATGTTTGAACGTCTCCGGATAACCGCCGGTACTCTCATCTTTCGCTTTCAGCAGCTTGCCGTTATTGCTGAAAGTCCAGCCGTGGAACGGGCAGGTAAAGGAGCTCTTGTTGCCTGTTTTACGCCGGCACAGCATCGCGCCACGGTGAGCGCAGCTGTTAATCATCGCGTGCAGCTCGTTTTTCTTATCACGGGTAATAATCACCGGCTGACGGCCCAGGGTTAAGGTGTAATAATCACCCGGCTCCGGGATCTGGCTTTCATGCGCCAGAAAAACCCAGTTACCTTCAAAGATATGTTTCATTTCAAAATCGAACAGCGCCTGGTCGGTAAATATCGACCGGTGGCAGCGATAAATATGATTTTCACGATCGACAATCAGTGCATTGCTGATTTTACTTTTTAGCGATGTCAGTGTTTTTTGCATAACGGTTTCTCCCGTAATTGCAAGGATAAAAATAGTGCAGGTGAACAGCGAGTGTTAAATATTATTCTTTTGCACGCGAGCGTGTAATTCGACCTTCTTCATCGGCAGATAACGCTTTGCAGAGGGTAAAATCAAAGCGAATTTCCGTATGCGGGCCTTCGAGGTTACGCTCGCGAATTTTTTGTTCATCATTAACTTTAATCGGGTCAGCAATTAAGCCATCGCGCGTGGCAAAAGCAAAATCATCCCACAAATATTCATCGCCATTAAAGTTAATCTGGCTGGTTAAATGTTTATGGCCCGGAGCGGAAACAAAGAAGTGAATGTGTGCAGGACGGTTGCCGTGGCGACCTAACAGATCCAGCAGTTTTTGGGTAGGGCCATCTGGCGGGCAGCCATATCCGGAAGGCATGATGGTACGCACGCTGTAGCGCCCGTCCGCGCCGGTTTGAATACGACGGCGCAGGTTGTATTCGCTCTGGCTCTGATCGAAGAAGGAGTAGTTGCCCAGCGTATTGGCGTGCCAGATATCCACAATGGCATTGGCGACCGGCTGGCCTTTGGTGTCGGTGACCACGCCGTGCAGCCACAGCGTTTCACCGGGATCTTTACCGTCGTCCATTCGGGCGTGCCCCTGCGCCAGCGGCGCGTTAGCCACATACAGCGGCCCTTCAATGGTGCGTGGCGTGCCGCCGGTTCCACGCTGCTGTGCAGCATCAATAGCGTCCTGACGTAAATCGAGGAAATGCTCCAGCCCCAGGCCCGCCGCTAATAACGCCGCTTCCTGACGACCGCCCAGTTCATGCAAATAATTAATGGCGTGCCAGAACTCTTCCTGGGTGACATTATAATCATCAATCAAATCACAAATATTTTCCAACAGCCGATGGGTTATCGCCTTAAAACGCTCATTGCCCTCAGGGGAATTTAAACCGGCACTTTCACGTAATAAAGCCTGTACTTCGTCTTGTTGTACGAATGAGTTAGTCATATTTTTATCTCACTTGTTATTGCTTGCAGGGAACAGAGAATGTCGGGGAACACCCCCGACATGAGGTTATTATTTTATTTATCGTCGTCGCGAATGGATGAAGGATGACGGCACAGCGCATCAACCTGAATATCCATAAACGGATACAGCGGTAAACCCATTAAAATCTGATGCAGTTCATCAGCATCCTGAACATCAAAAATACTGACGTTGGAATATAAACCGGCTACGCGCCAGATATGACGCCATTTTCCATCACGCTGTAATTGCTGCGAATAGGCTTTTTCTTTTTTCTTAATTTCATCCGCCTGCTCTACCGGAAAATCCAGCGGAATATTAACGGTCATTTCAACTTTAAATAACATGTTCCACCTCATCCTTTACGGGTATAAAAACGCAATTTATCTTCATCCAGTTCAATGCCCAGCCCAGGCGTCTGCGGCAACGTCACGTGCCCATCGGCAAAGGTCAGCGGAACGCTGATGACGTCGTCTTTCAGCAGCAGCGGCCCAAACATTTCGCTCCCCCAGGCCAGCGGAAGCGTTGACCAGGCATGCAGCGAGGCGACCGTCCCGACGCTACCTTCCAGCATCGTCCCGCCATACAGGCCAATACCCGCCGCCTGCGCCACGTGCGCCAGCTTAAGGACGCTTTGCGGCCCGCCCGCTTTGGCAATTTTCAGCGCATATGCGCCGGTAAACCCCTGCTGCGCCAGCTGATAACCATCGAAATGTGTGGAGACCGCTTCATCGGCCAGAATCGCCGTCTCGATAGTCTGGCTTAAACGCACCAGAGCAGCGTTATCGCGTGCCGAAACCGGCTGTTCAATCAGGTCAACGCCCATCGCCGCCAGTTCACGGCAGCCTTTCGCCCCGGTCGTCGCATCCCAGGCCTGGTTTACATCGACGCGGAT
>CAJYVI010000041.1 GCA_913778145.1 uncultured Pseudocitrobacter sp. | reverse complement strand
GGCCAACAAACGCAACCATTCACGTACCAGCGTGGCGCGCCCTTTCGGCGAATGAATACGATCGTTGGTTATCTTCATTGACGGGCACATCGGGCTTTTGGCATCGAAGTTAAAACATAAGCCGTTGCCATTACACTCCATCGCCCCGCGCCAGGAGGATCGCACGGCAATCGGGATTTGCCGGTCAAAGGTGCCGCGTTTCACCGCATCCACTTTCATCATCGGCGCATCCACGCCTTCCGGCGGGCAGATTTTCCCAGGGTTTAAGCGGTTAAGCGGGTCAAACGCTGCTTTGACCTTCCGCAGCTCGCCGTACAGCGCATCGCCGAAGAAAGCCGGGCTGTATTCTGCCCGGAAGCCTTTCCCGTGCTCGCCCCACAGCAGGCCACCGTATTTCGCGGTGAGCGCCACCACATCGTCGGAGATCTGCTTCATTAAAATTTCTTGTTGCGGGTCGCACATATCCAGCGCCGGGCGTACGTGCAGTACCCCCGCATCGACATGACCAAACATGCCGTAGCTCAGACCGTGGCTGTCGAGTAACGCGCGAAACTCAACGATGTAATCCGCCAGATGCTCCGGCGGCACGCAGGTATCTTCGGCAAACGGAATCGGCTTCGCCGCGCCTTTCGCATTGCCCAGCAGGCCGACCGCTTTTTTACGCATCGCGTAAATGCGCTCGATACCGTCAAGCTCATTGCAGCGCTGCCAGCCAATCACACCGCCTTCCTGATTCGCGATAAGCGCGTCCAGACGCTGACATAACGATGTTACTTGCTCTTCAATCAATGCTTCATCGTCACCGGCGAATTCGACAATATTCAGGCCAAGCATCTCTTTATCGGGCACATCAGCGATCAGTTCACTGACCGAATGCCAGACAATGTCTTCCCGCGCCAGGTTCAGCACTTTTGAGTCGACGGTTTCCACCGATAGGGCGCGGGCTTCCACCATAAACGGCGCATTGCGCAGCGCTGAGTTGAACGAGTCATACTTAATGTTCACCAGACGACGCACTTTCGGCAGCGGGGTGATATCCAGCCGCGCTTCAGTAATAAACGCCAGCGTGCCTTCCGAACCAGTGAGAATGCGGGTCAGGTCGAATTCGGTCATTTCGTCGTTGAAGACGTGACGCAGATCGTAACCGGTGAGGAAGCGGTTGAGTTTTGGAAACTTATCGATAATAAGCTGACGATTCGCGCGACACCCTTCAAAAACCGTGCGGTAAATACGTCCGGATGCGGACTGCTCTTTCGCCAGCGTTTCCGCCAGCGCCACCGGTACGGGTTGGGTATCCAGAATATCGCCGCCCAGCAGCACGGCGCGCACGCCTAAGACGTGATCGGACGTTTTGCCGTAGACCAGTGAACCCTGCCCGGAGGCGTCGGTATTGATCATGCCGCCCAGCGTGGCACGGTTACTGGTCGACAGTTCCGGTGCGAAAAAATAACCGTAAGGTTTGAGATATTGATTCAGTTGATCTTTGATAACACCGGCTTCGACCCGCACCCAACCCTCTTCGGGATTGATTTCAATGATGCGGTTCATATAGCGGGACATATCAATAATGATGCCCTGATTCAGCGCCTGCCCGTTAGTGCCGGTGCCGCCGCCGCGCGGGGTGAAGATGAGCGACTGAAAACGCTCTTCCGCCGCCAGTCGGGCCAGCAGGGCCACGTCCGCCGTGGAACGCGGGAACACCACCGCATCCGGTAGCAGTTGATACACGCTGTTATCGGTCGCCATCGTCAGCCGGTCGGCATATCGCGTGGCGGTATCGCCAGTAAAACCTTGTTGCTCCAGTGCTTGCAAATAATTCAGCACCAGTTGAACGACGCCCGGTGCCTGAGAAATCTGTGGGATCATGACGCTTGACCCTGTCTGAATAGTGAGTGTTGTTATACACGCGCAGCGTCGCCATGGGCGAGAAGCGCATGTTTAATCGTTTGCGTAGTGCATTCAACGTTGTATCACATTTTTTTCTTATGCGCCCGGTAGATTTAAGTGCAAAATCGGCCCCCTAAATGGATTGATATTATTATCAATAACAGGGTTTACGCCGCGCCAGCGTTCTGGCGTACAGAAGAAGGTAAATTTGAGATATGAGTACGCTTCAACGTCCTCGCGATATACCGCAAATACTGTTATCAGTGCTGTTTCTGGCTCTGATGATCGTCGCTTGTTTATGGATTATTCAGCCGTTTATTCTGGGCTTTGCCTGGGCGGCAACGATCGTCATCGCCACCTGGCCGGTACTGCTCCGCCTGCAACGCATGCTGTTTGGCCGCCGCGGTCTGGCCGTGCTGGTGATGACACTGCTGCTCTTTTTACTGTTCGTCATCCCCATCGCCTTGTTGGTCAATAGCGTCGTCGATGGCAGCGCGCCGCTGATTCATGACATTACCTCGGGTACGCTGGAACTGCCTGACCTCGCCTGGCTGAACAGTATTCCTTTTGTCGGCGCGAAGCTTTATCAGGGCTGGCACAGCCTGTTGGATATGGGCGGCAGCGCGATTATGGCGAAAGTCCGCCCCTATATCGGCACCACCACTACATGGTTTGTCGGCCAGGCCGCGCACATTGGTCGTTTCCTGCTGCACTGCGGATTAATGCTGTTATTCAGCGCGCTGCTTTACTGGCAGGGTGAAAAAGTCGCCTTTGGCATTCGCTACTTCGCAACGCGTTTGGCGTCAAAACGCGGTGATGCCGCCGTATTGCTGGCAGGCCAGGCCATTCGCGCCGTTGCGCTAGGTGTGGTGGTAACCGCGTTAACGCAGGCGATCCTCGGCGGTATCGGTCTGGCTATCACTGGCGTGCCGTATGCCACGCTGTTAACCGTGGTGATGATTTTCTCCTGTCTGGTTCAGCTTGGTCCGCTAATCGTACTGGTTCCGTCAATCATCTGGCTCTACTGGACCGGAGATACCACCTGGGGCACCGTGCTGCTGGTGTGGAGCTGCGTGGTAGGCACTATGGATAACTTTATCCGACCGGTGCTGATTCGCATGGGCGCCGATCTGCCGATGATTCTGATTCTCTCCGGCGTTATCGGTGGCCTGGTGGCATTCGGCATGATTGGCCTGTTTATTGGCCCGGTGGTGCTGGCGGTCTCCTGGCGTCTGTTTGATGCGTGGATGCATGAAGTACCCCCTCCGACGACCGACCCGGACCAGGTGCTGGAAGAGTTGCAGCAGTTTGATATGAGCGGAGAGAAAAAAGCGTAATTCCCCCAACTCTCCCACTTAAGTATTTCTAATCAATAAAGCGTTGTTATGTTAACGGATGCCATCAAATGATGGCATCCGTACCTACTCCAGCCAAAAATCATTCACACTATTTTAACTATTGAGACGAATCCGATCGACGTGAAAATGTCGCATGCCTACTATTAGGACACGGTTATAAATCAACAGCTTGATTTATAAGCATGGAAATCCCCTGAGTGAAACAATGAATTGCTGTGTGTAGTCTTTGCCCA
>CAJYVI010000040.1 GCA_913778145.1 uncultured Pseudocitrobacter sp. | reverse complement strand
GGGATAGGAACAACCGAATTTTCGCCGATGGGCCTGTTACCCGTTATTGCCAAAGGGGTTGATGTCTCGATTCCTGCCGCAGGCATGTTGATCAGCGCCTACGCGGTGGGTGTGATGGTTGGCGCACCGCTGATGACGCTGCTGCTTTCGCATCGCGCGCGTCGCAATGCCCTGATTTTCCTGATGGCGATTTTCACGCTTGGCAACGTGCTCTCTGCTATCGCGCCGGATTACACCACGCTGATGTTATCGCGCATTATTACCAGCCTCAATCACGGCGCGTTCTTTGGTCTGGGGTCTGTGGTTGCCGCAAGCGTGGTGCCAAAACATAAGCAAGCCAGCGCGGTAGCGACCATGTTTATGGGGTTGACCATCGCCAACATAGGTGGCGTTCCGGCGGCCACGTGGCTTGGAGAGACCATCGGCTGGCGCATGTCATTTCTGGCAACGGCAGGGCTTGGCGTGATCGCAATAATCGGCCTGTGGCTGTCGCTGCCGAAAGGCGGGGCAGGAGAGAAGCCGGACGTTAAGCGTGAGCTGTCGGTACTGGTTCGCCCTCAGGTGCTGTCGGCACTGCTCACCACGGTACTGGGTGCGGGGGCGATGTTCACGCTCTATACCTATATTTCACCGGTATTACATACTATCACCGATGCGACGCCAGCGTTTATTACCCTCATGCTGGTGTTGATTGGCGTGGGCTTTTCAATCGGCAACTATCTTGGCGGTAAATTTGCCGACCGTTCCGTTAGCGGTACGCTGAAAGGTTTTCTGCTGCTATTGATGCTGATTATGCTGGCGATCCCGTTCCTGGCGCGTACGGAAATTGGCGCGGCATTCAGTATGGTGGTGTGGGGCGCGGCGACCTTTGCCGTGGTGCCGCCGTTGCAGATGCGCGTAATGCGTGTTGCGCATGAAGCGCCGGGGCTTTCATCTTCGGTCAACATTGGGGCGTTTAATCTTGGTAATGCGCTGGGTGCGGTTGCCGGTGGAGCGGTGATTTCCGGTGGCCTGGGCTACAGCTTTGTACCGGTGATGGGGGCGATTGTGGCAGGGCTTGCGCTACTGCTGGTCTTCTTCAGCAGCCGTTCACAGCGGGAAGAAGCCGTGGTCAGCCAGTAACAAAAACGCAGAAGGGGAAACCCTTCTGCGCCATTTCTTTATGCCGCCAGATTCTCAGCAACAAACTTCCAGTTTACCAGCGCCCAGAAGTGCTCCAGATAGCTCACGCGCGCATTGCGGTAGTCAATATAGTAAGCGTGTTCCCACACATCGACCGTCAGCAGCGGTTTGGCATCCGTCGTCAACGGCGTACCGGCGTTAGAGGTAGAGACAATCGCCAGGCTGCCGTCGGCATTTTTCACAAGCCAGGTCCAGCCAGAACCGAAGTTTTTCGCGGCGGCATCGCTGAACTGCGCTTTAAACTCAGCAAAGCTACCGAAAGCACGGTTGATGGCTTCTGCCACTTCACCCGTCGGTTCGCCACCGGCGTTCGGTGCCAGGCAGTTCCAGTAGAAGGTGTGGTTCCAGACCTGCGCTGCGTTGTTAAACACGCCGCCTTCAGAGGTGCGAATGATCTCTTCCAGTGATTTGCCTTCAAACGCCGTCCCTTTCACCATATTGTTCAGGTTGGTGACGTAAGTCTGGTGGTGTTTCCCATAATGATACTCGAGCGTCTCGGCAGAAATGTGCGGTGCCAGAGCGTCTTTGGCATACGGTAATGCAGGTAATTCGAACGACATTGCTACTCTCCTTTTTATAGTTAATATCCCCAGTAACCTTGTACTGAGTGTGGATAGAGTAGCAAATTAAAAGGTGTGATAAAAGAGAAGGTTACCCTGCCAGCCATGTGGCAGGGCAGGGGTTAGCGGATGGTTTTCGGCGTCATCACGCGGCGTGCGCCGACGTAGTGGCGATCCCAGTAGTCCTCACTGAGTGAGGTAATTTGAATATCGCGACCGGTGCGCGGAGACTGAATAAATTTCCCGCCGCCGATATACACGCCAACGTGATCGGCGGTGCCGCGCCCACGCGTGCGGAAGAAGACTAAATCACCGCTCTCCAGCTCGCCACGGTCAATAGCACGGGCATCGCGCAGGTGGTACATTTCGTTCGCCGTACGTGGAATACGGAATTTCACCAGATCTTTATACGCGTAATACACCAGGCCGCTGCAATCAAAACCGGTGCGTGGCGAGGTGCCGCCCCAACGGTAAGGTTTGCCAATCTGGTCCATCAATTTGTTCATCGCGGTTTTCTGTGCTTTCTGCACGCGCGCCTTATGCGCTTCGGCGATGGTTAATGGTTTGCTTTCCACCGTGCTGGTGGTGCAGGATTTCTTATGGCCTTTACGCACCACACATTTGGTGGTGACGTTTGCCGCTGCGGTTTTCATCGCGCTGCTTTTGCCCCGGCGCGTAGCGGCCGTCTTCGTGGTGCTGACCGTGCGCGCGGTGCGGGATGATTTGCTGGCGGTAGAGGCGGTTTTTTTACTTGCCGTCGCCTTAGTGGTAGTTTTTTTACTGGTGGAGGCGGTGGACTTCTTCTTGCTGCTGCTTTTGCTGACGGTATTTTTCTTCTTCCGTTCGCTTCCTTTAGCGGAAAGCGATTTTTGCGCCGCCGTAGCTTTCGTGTGACCGGAAGCCTGTGAGAGCGGCGAGAATGCTAATGATGAAAACAGCAAAGCACAGAGCGTGATCGACATTTTTTTTATTCGCGCCACTGAGCAATCCTCTGAGTATGGAGGCACAAAAACTCATGCCTGGGTATGATTTACAAAACGCACTAATTCTAATCCATATAAACCAATAATGTTAATAGCGATTTTGTATCTAAAATAGTGTTTCGTTAGCAAGTGCAAAAAAAAACAGCAAATGAAACACTATCAGCGAAAAAATGCGCAGTTTTTTCATCGGCGAACTGATTAAAGTGACATTTAAAGGGCATCTTCTGCGCTCAGACGGTAAAATAGTAAAGAGTGAATAAAATGTTATTTTCCGTCTGAGGTCTGAAACGCTACAATGTCAGACTACATGTGGTATTCGAAGTTAAGGAAGTAAGACAATGAGCACAACTGTTGAAACAATCCAACGTCAGATCGCCGAGAACCCCATCCTGCTGTACATGAAGGGTTCCCCGAAACTGCCAAGCTGCGGTTTTTCCGCACAAGCTGTCCAGGCGCTCTCTGCCTGTGGCGAACGTTTTGCTTACGTAGATATTCTGCAAAACCCGGAAATCCGCGCTGAGCTGCCGAAATACGCAAACTGGCCGACCTTCCCACAGCTGTGGGTTGATGGCGAACTGGTTGGCGGCTGCGACATCATCATCGAGATGTACCAGCGCGGCGAATTGCAGCAGTTGATCAAAGAAACTGCGGCAAAATATAAAGAAGAAGAGCCGAA
The DNA here is from genome assembly GCA_913778145.1 of uncultured Pseudocitrobacter sp. Taxonomy (GTDB): domain Bacteria; phylum Pseudomonadota; class Gammaproteobacteria; order Enterobacterales; family Enterobacteriaceae; genus Pseudocitrobacter. The sequence continues at coordinate 251 of CAJYVI010000040.1, read as the reverse complement.
AGCGGAGTAATTCGCTGGCGGTTACGGCGTTAGCCGCCTTCTGGCAAAAAAAAGCGACCTGAAAAGGTCGCTTTTTTTATGGGATTTATTCCCCGGCTACAGGCAGTGGCCAGCCACCCAGACGTTTCCAGCGGTTAACGATTTCACAGAAAAGCTGCGCGGTTTGTTCCGTATCGTACAGCGCGGAGTGCGCCTGCTCGCCGTCAAAGGCCATACCTGCGGCAATACAGGCCTTAGACAGAACGGTTTGT
>CAJYVI010000039.1 GCA_913778145.1 uncultured Pseudocitrobacter sp. | reverse complement strand
GCGGCATATGCGCCGCCAGACCGGTGACAATACCGGCGGCAATCACCACCAGTACCGGGTTAAAACGCAATAAGAATCCAGCCACAATGACGGCGATACCCATCAGCGGCCAGAGAGATACCATCTCTCCCATTATTTCCACCCTGTCTATGTTATGTTGTTGTATACGTTCTAGTTATATTTGCGCTTAAGCGCTGATTTTTATACTGCGCTCATCAAAAGCGCGACGCAAGCGGCGGGCAAAAAGAAGCGCATGTTCCCCGTCACCGTGCAGACATACCGTTTGTGCTGTTACCGGCGTCCAGACGCCGTTAATGCTTTTCACCCGTCCTGATTCCACCATCTCCAGCGTCTGCGCCAGTGCCTGTTCTTCATCACTGATAAGTGCGCCCGGCTGGCTGCGCGGCACCAGGCTGCCATCGTCCTGATAACCCCGGTCGGCAAACACTTCCTGGCGCGTAACCAGCCCGTAATGTTCGCCTGCACGAATCAACTCGCTCCCCGCCAGGCCCACTAAAATCAGCGATGGCGAGCAGTCATGCACCGCGCGGGCGATGGCATCCGCCAGCTGTGGATCTTTGGCCGCCTGGTTATAAAGCATGCCGTGCGGTTTCACATGGCGCAGGGTGCCGCCCTGCGCGCGGGTGATGGCATCCAGCGCGCCAATTTGATACAGCGTCTGGGCGTAGACCGTTTCCGGCGGCAGTTGCATTGCCGTACGGCCAAAGTTTTCGCGGTCAGGGAAGCTGGGATGTGCTCCAATCGCTACACCGTTTTTCAGCGCCTCACGCACGCTTTCAACCATGGTTTGCGCATCGCCCGCGTGAAAGCCGCAGGCGATGTTGGCGGAAGAGACCAGTTGTAACAGGGCGGCATCGCTGCCGCAGCCTTCGCCTAAATCGGCATTTAAATCAATGAGCATCGTTCAGTCGCCATGCCAGTTGTTCCAGATAACGCTGCTGATCGTGGCGCGCTTTTAGCGCCTCTTCCAGCGTACAGGGAACGAAGTGGATCGGTTGCCCGAGGGGAATTTGCGCCAGCTGATACATATCGGCTTCGATAATGCAGGCAATGCGCGGATAGCCGCCGGTAGTTTGCGCGTCGTTCATTAGCACAATCGGCTGGCCGTTATGCGGCACCTGCACCACGCCCGGCAGCAGGCCGTGTGAATACATTTCGCGTTCGGTCTGGCGCATCAATGGCTGCCCTTGCAGGCGATAGCCCATGCGGTTGCTTTGTGGGCTGAGCTGCCACGGTGAACGCCAGAACGCTTCCTGTGACGCTTTATCAAATTCATGATATTCCGGCCCCGGCAGCGCACGGATGCGGTTGCTGTGCTGCAACTGTTTCACCCCTTGCGGCCCGTCGAACTGGCGCAATGCTTCGCCCAGCGGAAGCGTATCGCCATCCTGTAATCGCCGTCCTTCCAGGCCGCCGACGCCTACTTTTAAATCCGTACTGCGCGACCCCAGCACCAGCGGAACATCAATTCCGCCCGCTACCGCAAGATAGCTGCGAATGCCGTGAACGGGGCGCTTGAGAACCAATTGCTGCCCGGCTTTTGCCCACTGTCGCCAGCCGCTCCAGACCGGTTTATCATCCAGCTGCGCGTCGCAGCCAGCGCCGGTTAAGGCAAACCAGCTGTCACGGGTAAATTCAACGCTGACCTGGCCGAGGGTAATTTCCAGTGCCGCAGCGTTGGCGTCATTGCCCACCAGCAGGTTAGCGGTGATCAACGCCGGTTTATCCAGCGCGCCGCAGCGGCTGATCCCCGACTGACGCAGCCCTTCTCGCCCGCTGTCCTGTACCGAGGTATAAAGCCCGGCGCGAATGAGTTTTAGCATACGCCCTCCTTTTGCGGCACAAAGCGTAAGGTATCGCCGGGGCGTAACAGCACCGGATCGTCTTTCTGTGGATCAAACAACGGCTGCGACGTGAGGCCAATTAGCTGCCAGCCGCCTGGTGTCGCGAGCGGGTAGATCCCGGTTTGCGCGCCGCCGATCCCAACCGATCCCGCTGGAACCAGCAAACGCGGTTCGGCGCGACGCGGCATGGCGAGTTGTTCCGGCAGGCCGCCAAGGTACGGGAAGCCCGGCTGGAAGCCGAGGAACCACACCACGTAATCCACCGATGCGTGCAGTTCAACCACCTGCTTTGGCGTTAGGCCGCTGTGTTGCGCCACTTCATTGAGATCGGGCCCCTGCTCACCGCCGTAAATCACCGGAATTTCGATATAGCGGGATTCCGGCTCCAGCGCGTCACTTTCCTCCCACCAGCGCTGTAAACGCTCAATGGCATCAAGGGCCAGATCCTGCGGATGACGCAAAATCACCGTGATGTTATTCATGCCCGGAATGGCTTCCACCACTTCCGGCTGCTCAGCCAGACGCTGAGTTAATCGCCAGATTCTTTTCTGGCTCGTCAGGGTGACCGGTGGCTCAAGTTCAAGCACCACCGCCGTTTCCCCTAATAGATAACAACGCGCTCGCTGCACTCTTTACCCTCTTTAATCAGGCCGGGTTAGGGATGTCGACAAAGGTCACATCCAGATCGGTCGTTTCATTCAACCATTCGCTTAATGCGCGAATGCCGCCGCGTTCAGTGGCATGATGGCCTGCCGCATAAAAATGCAGCCCCTGTTCGCGGGCGGAGTGGATGGTTTGTTCGGAAACTTCACCAGTAATAAACGCATCAACGCCAAAACGGGCAGCGCTATCAATAAAGCCCTGTCCGCCACCAGTGCACCACGCCACGCGGCTGACTTTATCCGGCCCTGTATCGCCGCTCCACAGCGGTTTACGCCCCAGACGCGCTTCAATCCACGAAGCCAGCTCAAGCCCGGAAACCGGCATGGAGAGCTCACCCCACGGTACCAGCGGCTCAATTTCGCCCATTACGTTGATGCCCAACAGCTGCGCCAGCTGCACGTTGTTGCCCAGCTCCGGATGCGCGTCCAGCGGTAAATGCCAGCCGAAAAGGTTGATATCATTGCTGAGCAACGCCTTCAGGCGGTTGCGCTTCATGCCGCGAATCACCGGTGATTCGCCTTTCCAGAAGTAGCCATGGTGGACGATGACCGCGTCCGCCTGCTGGCGAACCGCTTCGTCAATCAGCGCCTGGCTGGCGGTCACCCCGGTGACAATTTTTTGAATCTCTTCACGACCTTCGACCTGTAAGCCATTTGGCGCATAGTCGCTGAAGGCGGCGCTGCCGAGTTTTTCGTTAATCAGTTGTTCCAGCTCGGTATTTTTCATCATCGCTCCCTTGTGCGCGAATGTCGTATCACAGACTAAAATAGCGTCCTCTGCGCCTGACGTCGATAACCCATTCTTTGTAGTCGAAATCGTGCGTAAAACTGGCCATTTCAACATTTAATCACACAAATTACTTTTCTTTACCTGAACGATATCCTGTATATTTATGCAATCAGACAGCATATTACATAAATATCTTGAGCTGCTTCGCAAAAATACATCACGAAAACAAATCTATCCGGCGCTGAGATGCCCGATAGAACCGAGGTTAGAGCACTATGAACACGTCACAGCCGCGAGCGATTTACTACGTTGTCGCCCTGCAAATTTGGGAATATTTCAGTTTTTACGGCATGCGCGCGCTGCTGATTCTGTATCTCACCAACCAGCTTAAGTACGACGATAACCACGCCTATGAACTGTTCAGCGCCTACTGTTCACTGGTTTACGTGACCCCTATCCTCGGCGGTTTCCTCGCGGATAAGTTATTGGGAAATCGTATGGCCGTGATGCTTGGCGCATTCCTGATGGTTGTCGGTCACCTGGTGCTGGGTGCCAGCGAAATGGCGCCGGTGTTCCTGTATCTGTCGCTGGCGATCATTGTTTGCGGCTATGGGTTGTTTAAATCCAACGTCAGTTGCCTGCTCGGCGAGCTGTATCACCCGGAAGATCCGCGTCGCGACGGGGGGTTCTCGTTGCTCTATGCCGCCGGGAATATTGGCTCGATTGTCGCGCCTATCGCCTGCGGCTACGTGCAGCAGGAGTATAGCTGGGCGATGGGCTTTGCGCTGGCGGCCATTGGCATGCTGGCCGGGCTGGTAATTTTCCTGTGCGGCAATCGTCACTTCACCCATACGGCGGGGGTCAATAAAGCGGCGCTGCATGCACGCCAGTTTGGTCTGCCAAACTGGGGCTGGCTGCTGGTGCTGCTGGTTGCCGCTCCGCTACTCATTACCGTACTGTTTTGGAAAGAGTGGTCGGTGTATGCGCTGATTGTCGCCACGGTAATTGGCCTTGGTGTACTGGCAAAAATCTACACCAAAGCGGAAAACAGCAAACAGCGTAAAGAGTTGGGGCTGATTGTCGTCCTTACTTTCTTTAGCATGCTGTTCTGGGCCTTCGCGCAGCAGGGCGGGAGTTCCATTAGCCTGTACATCGACCGTTTCGTAAACCGCGATATCTTCGGTTACGAAGTGCCTACCGCCATGTTCCAGTCGGTGAACGGTTTCGCGGTGATGCTGTGCGGCGTGGTGCTGGCGTGGCTGATTAAAGAAGGCGTGAGCGGCAACCGTACCGTGCGTATCTGGGGAAAATTCGCCCTGGGTTTAGGGCTGATGAGCACAGGTTTCTGCATTCTGACCCTCAGCGCACGCTGGTCGGCGGCCTACGGTCACTCCTCTATGCCGCTAATGGTGCTGGGGATGGCGGTGATGGGCTTTGCCGAACTGTTTATCGACCCGGTCGCCATGTCGCAAATTACGCGTATTGAAATTCCCGGCGTCACTGGCGTACTCACCGGGATTTACATGCTGCTCTCCGGGGCGATCGCCAACTATCTCGCGGGCGTGATTGCCGACCAGACATCGCAAAGCGCCTTCGATGCGGCGGGTGCGGTGAACTACGCTATCGACGCCTACATTGACGTCTTTAGCGAGATTACCTGGGGCGCGCTGGCCTGCGTCGGCGCTGTGCTGGTGATTTGGCTCTATCAGGCGCTGAAATTCCGCGCCCGTCGGGTTGCGGCTGAAGCCTGACAGATGCCGGATAGCATGAGACTGATGACAAACGCAACATTGCCTGATGCGCTACGCTTATCAGGCCTACAAGGTTACTGCAATATATTGAATTTGCACTATTTTGTAGGCCGAATAAGGCGTTTACGCCGCATCCGGCAACGACAAAGCGCACGTTGTCAGCAACCTGATAGCATCAACCTTTCCGCGCCGCCTCATAGGCGGCAAGCGTTTCACTCCGCGCCTGTTTGTGATCGACAATCGGGCGCGGATACGCAAGCGTCACGCCCTCTTTATCCGCCCACTTCCAGGGTTCATGAATCGCTTTTTGCGGAACCTCCGCTAATTCACTCACCCACTGGCGGATAAATTCGCCCTCTTTGTCGAATCGCTCGCCCTGCGTCGTCGGGTTGAAAATGCGGAAGTACGGCGCAGCGTCTGTCCCGGTTGAGGCTGCCCACTGCCAGCCGCCGTTATTTGCCGCCAGGTCGCCATCTATCAACTGCGACATAAAGTAGCGCTCGCCTTCGCGCCAGTCGATAAGCAGATCTTTCACCAGAAAACTGGCGGCGATCATCCGCAGGCGGTTATGCATCCAACCGGTGGCGTTAAGCTGTCGCATCGCTGCATCAACGATAGGATAACCGGTTTGCCCTTCCTGCCACGCTTTCAAATGCGCAGGCGACGAACGCCATTTGACGCGTTCGGTCCAGTCGATAAACGGCCGATGTTTGCACAATGCCGGGTTGTAGGTCATTAAGTGACGGTAAAACTCCCGCCAAATCAGTTCATTAAGCCAGACGCTTCCCGGCCCATCATCCAGCGTTCTCGGCTGTTCCACCAGCAGACGGTGCAGACATTGACGCGGGGAGATAGCCCCGACGGCAAGCGCCGCAGATAAACGACTGGTACCCTCAATCGCCGGAAAATCGCGCTGAGACGCGTACTCGCCCGCGCCCTGCTGGCAAAACTGCCGCAGCTGGCGAATCGCGTCTTTTTCATCGGCAGCAAAAAGAGACGCATCAAAATCCTGCTGCGGATAGCTGAACGTAATCGGCGCACTCGTCACGTTGTGCGCCGCGTTTTTTCGCTTCGCGGGGGCCGCGACGCACTCAGGCATGCCATCATTGAGCCGCGTCAGCCACGCTTTTTTAAACGGCGTGAACACTTTGTACATCTCATGATTGCCGGTCATCACCGCGCCCGGCGGCAGGATCACACTGTCATCGAATCCCTGACAGCGCACCTCGTCCAGCGCTTTTTCGACCGCTGCATCGCGCTGACGTTCGTTCACTTCATATTGATAGTTGTAGAAAAGAGAGCTCACTTCATGCTCATCGCAAAAGGTTTTTAACGCCTCTACGCTTGCGGCGAAGTCATCGACTTCCACAAACGCCAGCGGGATCCCCTTTTCTTCCAGCGATGCGCGCAGCGCGGTGAGGTGCGCATGAATATATGCCGCCTGTCTGGGCGACATCGCATGTTGCTGCCACTGCTTTGGCGTGGCGATGTACAGCGCTATCACCGTCGCATCGGCAGAGCGACAGGCGGCGGATAGCGCAAGATTGTCATTCAGGCGTAAATCGTGGCGGAACCACATCAGATGGGTGGGCATAGCGCTCCTGCATTAAGATCCATAACGTAAACGAAGGGCCTCCGGCCAGGGGTCGAAATAGCGTTGTGTGGCGAGATAAGTATCGGGAAATTCTGCCATATAGTGTTTGAGCAGGGTAACGGGCGCAAGCAGCGGCTGCGTGGCCAGGCGGTAGCCCTCAATCAGGGTTGAAAGCTCCTGACGCTGGCGGCTGTTAAGCTGTTTACGGAAATAGCCCTGTACGTGCATCAACACATTGGTGTGATTACGTCGGGTGGCTGGAATGGAAAGCAGGTTCATCAGCCGCTGGCGATAAGCAATAAACCACGCGTCCAGCGATTCCCATTCATGCAACGTCGCGACAAAACGGCCCAGTTCGCGGTAATCGGGCTGAGAATGGGCCAGCAGTGAAAGTTTGTAACGGCTGTGATACGCAATCAGTTTGCCGCGCGTGAGGCCTTCTTCGCGCAGGCTGTTCAGTTCATGAAGCGCGTAAATACGCTCAACGAAGTTTTCGCGCAGCACCGGATCGTGCAGCCGTCCGTCTTCCTCCACGGGTAGCCACGGAAAGCGCGCCATCAGCGCTTCGGTGTAAATACCGCGCCCAGCTTTACGATTGTTTTTGCCGTCCGCCTCGTAAATACGTACCCGCTCCATGCCGCAACTGGGGGATTTTGCGCAGACGATATAGCCGCAAAGCGTCTCAAAAGGGGCAATTCGCTGCGCGCTAAACTCGCGCATGGCCTGAGTTAAATCACCTTCCCGACCATCGCTAAAACGCAGCGCAACCTCATCTTCTGCAAGCTTCACCAGCCGCAGCGCCGGACGCGGCACGGGTAAGCCAATCGCCATCTCAGGGCAAACCGGTTCGAAACGCACCCACGGCGATAACTCTTCCACCGCAAAGGGTAAACGCTTATGGCCGCCGTCAAAACGGACGGGTTCGCCTAACAGACAGGCGCTGATGCCAACGGGGATTTTCTCTTGCATACCGACTCCTTACATCCTTTCTGTAAGTGTAGCCAGCAGACATAAAAAAACCGCCATCAAATAACGGCGGTTCTCGTTGAAAAGTCTGATTTACAGGCGGTGTGGTACTTAGTAGAAATCACCTGCTGCTTTTTCCGCCTGATCCATCCACACCGGCTTATCGCTGGTTTTCGACCAGACGCGATGCAGATAGCTGTAAAAACGTGCGCGATCTTTCCAGAACAGCATAACCGGCAGAGCGATAACGCCAGCCGCCACGGCGAAAGTACGACGCAAAATGACAATGTGTGCTGGATACTCTTTATACAGTTCCATTTTTCTCTCCCCAAGTGTTGGCTGGCAATCTACGCCATAAAAGAACTTCAGTAATCTGGCTAAAATAATACCGCTTTGGCTGTAATTTTACTACTCATCCGACTACTTATTTTTGGTTATTTAAGTTTAATTTACATTCATGCCGTAACTTAGTTACAAAAAAGTTAAATTAATACTAACCATGAGTTAAATCATGGTCTTTGCCATTTTTATACTTTTTTTACACCCCTCCCCCTGATTTTTGCGAAATCTTTGCACCGAAAATCCTACCGTTAATCCAATCACTTAATGTGTTGGAGGTGGGTTGTGACTACAGGCCTAATAGCCGGCATGGTGCTGGTGTTCCTGTTACTGGCGTATCTGGTGTACGCCCTGCTGAATGCGGAGGCGTTCTGATGGCCGCTCAGGGATTTTTACTCGTCGCCAGTTTTTTAATTGTGCTGTTCATACTGGCGCGCCCGTTAGGCAAATTGCTGGCGGGCATGATCGCTAACGAACCGCTGCGCGGTGAAACCGTACTGTGGCGAACGCTGGGGATTTCGACCGACGAAATGAGCTGGCAGCGGTATGCGCTCGCCATTCTGCTGCTCAACCTTTGCGGCCTGGTGGCTCTGTTTGCGCTGCTGATGCTCCAGGGCGTACTGCCGTTAAATCCGCAGGGGTTTCCGGGGCTCTCCTGGCATCTGGCGCTGAACACCGCTGTCAGCTTTGTCACCAATACCAACTGGCAATCCTACGCCGGGGAAACCACTCTCAGCTATTTCAGCCAGATGGCGGGGTTAACCGTACAAAACTTCCTGTCGGCGGCGAGCGGTATCGCGGTGCTTTTCGCCCTCGCCCGCGCGTTTGCCCGCCAGCGTGTGACGACGCTCGGGAACGCATGGGTCGATCTTGTGCGCATCACACTGTGGGTACTGCTGCCGTTATCGCTGCTGGTCGCGCTGTTCTTTATTCAGCAAGGCACGCTGCAAAATCTGCTGGCATATCAGCCTATCACCACGCTGGAAGGCGTTAGCCAGCAGTTACCGATGGGGCCAGTCGCCTCGCAGGAAGCGATCAAAATGATCGGCACCAACGGCGGCGGTTTCTTTAACGCTAACTCCTCGCATCCGTTCGAAAACCCGACGGCGTTGACGAATTTCGTGCAGATGCTGGCGATCTTCCTGATCCCTACCGCGCTCTGCTTCGCCTTTGGTGAAGTGGTAAATGACAAACGCCAGGGCCGCGCGATTCTGTGGGCGATGAGCATCATCTTTGTCATTTGCGTTGCGGTAGTGATGTGGGCGGAAACCAAAGGCAACCCGCACCTGCTGGCGCTGGGCGCAGACAGCAACCTGAATCTGGAAGGGAAAGAGAGCCGCTTTGGCATTCTTGCCAGCAGCCTTTATGCAGTCGTCACCACGGCAGCGTCCTGCGGTGCGGTTAACGCGATGCACGACTCCTTTACCGCCCTTGGCGGCATGGTGCCGATGTGGTTAATGCAGATTGGTGAAGTGGTGTTTGGCGGCGTCGGTTCCGGGCTGTACGGCATGTTGCTGTTCGTTCTGCTGGCGGTGTTCATCGCCGGGCTGATGATTGGCCGCACGCCAGAGTATCTGGGTAAAAAAATCGAAGTGCCTGAAATGAAAATGACCGCGCTGGCGATTCTGGTGACGCCGACGCTGGTGCTGCTCGGCACCGCACTGGCGATGATGACCGACGCCGGGCGCAGCGGCATGCTCAACCCTGGCACCCACGGCTTTAGCGAAGTGCTTTATGCCGTCTCCTCTGCGGCAAATAACAACGGCAGCGCCTTCGCAGGGTTAAGCGCCAACACGCCGTTCTGGAACTGCCTGCTGGCGTTTTGCATGTTGCTGGGTCGTTTTGCGGTGATTGTGCCCGTGCTGGCCATCGCCGGTTCGCTGGTGAACAAAAAAATCCAGCCCGCGACGCCCGGCACGCTCGCCACTCACGATGCGCTGTTTATCGGCCTGCTGATTGGCACCGTGCTGCTGGTCGGCGCTTTGACCTTTATTCCCGCCCTGGCGATTGGCCCGGTCGCGGAACATCTTTCTCTGTTTTAAGCATTGCGGAGTATGTGTTTATGAGTCGCAAGCAACTGGCGCTGTTTGACCGAAAACTGGTTGGGCAGGCGCTACTCGACGCCATCAAAAAACTGAGCCCCACCATTCAGTGGCGTAACCCGGTGATGTTTATTGTCTGGATTGGCAGCGTGTTGACCACCGTGATGAGCCTCGCGATGGCAACCGGCCACATGCAGGGTAACGCGCTGTTTAGCGGCGCGATCGCCCTGTGGTTGTGGTTTACGGTGCTGTTCGCCAACTTCGCCGAAGCGATGGCGGAAGGCCGCAGCAAGGCGCAGGCCAACAGCCTGAAAAGCATACAGAAAACCGCCTTCGCTCGCAAACTTCGCGCCCCGCAGCACGGGGCCGAAATGGACCACGTACCGTCTGATGAGCTGCGCAAAGGCGACGTGGTGCTGGTGGAGGCCGGTGATATCATTCCCTGCGATGGCGAAGTGATCGAGGGCGGCGCGTCGGTGGATGAAAGCGCCATCACCGGGGAATCGGCCCCCGTTATTCGTGAATCCGGCGGCGATTTCGCGTCGGTGACGGGCGGGACGCGTATTCTCTCCGACTGGCTGGTGATCCGCTGTAGCGTTAACCCAGGCGAAACCTTCCTTGACCGGATGATCGCGATGGTTGAAGGCGCGCAGCGTCGCAAAACCCCTAACGAAGTCGCGCTGACGATTCTGCTGGTCGCCCTGACTATCGTCTTCCTGCTGGCGACCGCCACCCTGTGGCCCTTCTCCACCTGGGGCGGTAAACCGGTGAGCGTGATCGTGCTGATCGCCCTGCTGGTGTGTCTGATCCCAACTACCATCGGTGGCCTGCTGTCGGCCATCGGCGTTGCCGGGATGAGCCGTATGCTGGGTGCAAACGTGATTGCCACCAGCGGCCGCGCAGTGGAAGCCGCAGGCGACGTCGATGTATTGCTGCTGGATAAAACCGGCACTATTACCCTCGGCAACCGCCAGGCATCGCAATTTTTACCGGCTAATGGCGTAGATGAAAGAACGCTGGCCGACGCCGCGCAGCTCTCGTCGCTGGCGGATGAAACGCCCGAAGGCCGCAGCATTGTGGTGCTCGCCAAACAGCGTTTTAACCTGCGCGAGCGCGACGTGCAGCAGCTACATGCCACCTTTGTGCCCTTTACCGCGCAAACCCGTATGAGCGGGATTAACATCGATAACCGCATGATCCGCAAAGGTTCAGTGGATGCCATTCGCCGCCACGTTGAAAGTAACGGCGGGCAATTCCCGGCGGATGTCGAGCATCTGGTTGACGGTATCGCCCGTCAGGGTTCAACCCCGCTGGTGGTCGTGGAAGGCGCGAAAGTCCTCGGGGCGATTGCCCTTAAAGATATCGTAAAAGGCGGCATTAAAGAACGCTTCGCGCAACTGCGCAAAATGGGTATCAAGACGGTGATGATCACCGGCGATAACCGCCTGACCGCTGCCGCGATTGCCGCCGAAGCGGGCGTTGATGATTTTCTCGCCGAAGCGACGCCGGAAGCCAAGCTGGCGTTGATTCGCCAGTATCAGTCCGAAGGCCGCATGGTGGCGATGACTGGCGACGGCACCAACGACGCTCCGGCGCTGGCGCAGGCTGACGTGGCGGTAGCAATGAACTCCGGTACCCAGGCGGCGAAAGAAGCGGGCAACATGGTCGATCTCGATTCCAACCCGACCAAGCTGATTGAAGTGGTGCATATCGGTAAACAGATGCTGATGACCCGTGGCTCACTCACTACATTCAGCATCGCCAACGACGTGGCGAAGTATTTCGCCATTATCCCGGCAGCGTTTGCCGCAAGCTGGCCACAGCTTGGCGTGTTGAACATCATGCATCTGCATTCGCCGAATTCGGCGATTCTGAGCGCGGTGATTTTCAACGCCCTGATAATCGTCTTTCTGCTGCCGCTGGCGCTGAAAGGCGTGAGTTATCAGCCCCTTTCCGCTTCTGCCATGCTGCGCCGCAATCTGTGGATCTACGGCCTGGGCGGCCTGATTGTGCCGTTCATCGGCATTAAAGCTATCGATCTGTTGCTGACTCTGTTTGGTCTGGTGTGAGGTACACAATGTCTCTGCTTCGTCCTGCTGTTGTGATTTTTCTTTTCCTGGCGCTGATTACCGGCGGCGCTTATCCGCTACTAACCACCGCGCTAGGCCAGTGGTGGTTTCACGAGAGCGCTAACGGTTCGCTGATTATTGAGGGCAATCAGGTGCGCGGCTCTACGCTGATTGGGCAAAACTTTACCCAACCCGGCTATTTCCACGGACGCCCTTCAGCCACGGCGGACATGCCCTACAACCCGATGGCGTCTGGCGGCAGTAATCTGGCGGCGAGCAACCCGGCGCAGGATGATGCCATTCGCCAACGTGTCGCCCAACTGCGCGCAGCCAACCCGGATGCGCCAGCCGCCGTTCCCACGGAACTGGTGACGGCCTCTGCCAGCGGGCTTGATTACGGCCTGACACCAGAAAGCGTGCGCTGGCAGGTGCCGCGCGTCGCCAACGCCCGTCACGTCTCAGCGGACTGGCTCAACCAACAAATTGATGCCGCCACGCAGAAACCGCTGCTCGGTTTTCTCGGCCAACCTGTGGTAAATATTGTTGAGCTGAATATGGCGCTGGATGCCCACAAGGATAACTGATGATGACCGACGAGCCGCAACGCCCAAACCCGGATCGCCTGCTGGAGCAGACGGCCTCCCCGCATCGCGGAAAGCTGAAGATTTTCTTCGGTGCCTGCGCAGGCGTGGGGAAAACCTGGGCGATGCTGGCGGAGGCCCAGCGTCTGCGGGGGCAGGGGCTGGATATCCTGGCGGGCGTGGTGGAAACCCATGGGCGCAAAGAGACGGCGGAAATGCTCAAGGGCCTGACGCTGCTGCCGCAAAAACGCCTCGCCTGGCAGGGCCGTTATCTGCATGAGTTTGACCTGGATGCCGCCCTCGCCCGCCGCCCGGCGCTGGTTCTGATGGATGAACTGGCGCACAGCAACGCGCCCGGTTCGCGTCATCCCAAACGCTGGCAGGATATCGACGAACTTCTGGAAGCCGGAATCGACGTCTTTACCACCGTTAATGTTCAGCATCTGGAAAGCCTGAATGACATTGTCAGCGGCGTCACCGGCATTCAGGTGCGCGAAACCGTGCCCGATCCGTTCTTTGATGCCGCCGATGAAGTGGTGCTGGTGGATCTGCCGCCGGACGACCTACGCCAGCGGCTGAACGAAGGCAAAGTGTATCTCGCCGGGCAGGCCGAACGCGCTATTGAGAATTTTTTCCACAAAGGGAATCTCATCGCCCTGCGTGAACTGGCGCTGCGCCGCACGGCGGATCGCGTAGATGAACAGATGCGCGCCTGGCGCGATACCCAGGGGCAGGAAAAAGTCTGGCATACCCGTGACGCGATCCTGCTCTGCGTCGGCCATCATACGGGCAGCGAAAAGCTGGTGCGCACCGCCGCACGTCTGGCAGCGCGTTTAGGCAGCGTCTGGCATGCCGTGTATGTGGAAACGCCTACGCTGCATCGCCTGCCGGAGGCCCAGCGCCGCGCAATCCTCAGTTCGCTGCGTCTGGCGCAGGAACTTGGCGCAGAAACCGCCACCCTTTCCGATCCCTCGGAAGAAAAAGCGGTGATCCGCTACGCTCGTGAGCATAACCTTGGCAAAATCGTGATCGGCAGGCAGGAGAAGCGTCACTGGTGGAGCGGCGAGCGCTTTGGCGACCGCCTGGCCCGCCATGCGCCGGATCTCGATCTGCTGGTCGTCGCGATGGACGAGAAACCCGATCCGCTGCCTTCATCAACCCGCGATCCGCGCAGCTTCTTTGACAAGTGGCAGGTGCAAATTCGCGGCTGCGCGGTGGCGTTTGCCCTGTGTACGGTCATCACGCTGGTCGCGGCGCAGTGGTTGATGGCCTTCGACGCCGCCAACCTGGTGATGCTCTATTTGCTTGGCGTGGTGATCGTCGCCCTCTTCTATGGCCGCTGGCCGTCGGTGCTGGCGACGGTTATCAACGTTATCAGTTTCGATCTCTTCTTTATTGCTCCGCGCGGTACGCTGGCGGTGTCTGATGTGCAATACCTTCTGACCTTCGGCGTGATGCTCACCGTCGGGCTGGTGATTGGCAACCTGACTGCCGGAGTGCGCTATCAGGCGCGCGTGGCACGCTACCGCGAACAGCGTACCCGCCATCTGTACGAGATGTCGAAAGCCCTGGCGGTGGGACGCAGCGCCGAAGATATCGCCCGCACCTGCGAGCAGTATATTCAGTCAACCTTCCATGCCCGCAGCCAGGTCCTGCTTCCCGATGAAAACGATAAGCTCACGCCGTCCACGCAGCAGGATGGCCTGACGCCGTGGGATGATGCGATTGCGCGCTGGAGCTTCGATAAAGGCCTTCCCGCCGGGGCGGGCACCGATACCCTGCCCGGCGTGCCGTATCAGATCCTGCCGCTAAAAAGTGCTAGCAAAACGTTGGGGCTGGTGGTGGTCGAACCGCTTAATTTGCGCCAGTTGATGATCCCCGAGCAGCAGCGTTTGTTGGAAACATTCACCCTGCTGGCCGCCAGCGCACTGGAACGGCTGGCGCTGAGCGCCAGTGAAGAACAGGCGCGATTTGCCAGCGAAAGGGAAAGTTTACGCAACTCGCTGCTGGCCGCGCTTTCCCATGATTTACGTACGCCGCTGACGGTGCTGTTTGGTCAGGCGGAAATTCTGACGCTCGATCTCGCCAGCAGCGGCTCGCCTTACGCCCCGCAGGCCAATGAAATTCGCCAGCACGTGTTGAACACGACAAGGCTGGTGAACAATCTGCTGGATATGGCGCGCATTCAGTCTGGCGGCTTTAATCTTAATAAAGAGTGGCTCACGCTGGAGGAAGTGGTCGGCAGCGCGTTGCGTATGCTGGAACCCGGCCTGAACGGGCAGCAGATTGCGCTATCGCTTCCCGACCCGCTGATGCTTATTCACGTCGATGGGCCGCTGTTTGAACGTGTGCTGATCAACCTGCTGGAAAACGCAGTTAAGTACGCCGGGCCACAGGCGCAGATTGGCATTAACGCCCGCGAGCAAAATCATCAGCTCTGCCTTGATATCTGGGATGACGGGCCGGGCATTGCGCAGGGGCAGGAAACGCGAATTTTTGATAAATTCTCACGCGGGAATAAGGAATCCGCCATTCCCGGCGTCGGGCTGGGGCTGGCGATTTGCCGGGCCATTGTCGATATTCATGGCGGCACGCTTTCAGCCAGCAATCGCCCTGAAGGCGGCGCCTGTTTTCATGTTACACTTCCGCTGGAGTCTCCACCGGAACTTGAAGAATTTCATGAGGATATGTGACCAGCGTTCTGATTGTTGAAGATGAACAAGCCATTCGCCGTTTTCTGCGCACCGCGCTGGAAGCCGAAGGGCTGCGCGTGTTTGACGCTCAAACCTTGCAACGTGGGCTACTGGAAGCGGCAACGCGCAAGCCCGATCTGGTTATTCTCGACCTCGGCTTGCCCGACGGCGATGGGATCGATTTTATCCGCGATTTCCGCCAGTGGAGCGCCACGCCGGTGATTGTGCTTTCCGCACGCAGCGAAGAGAACGATAAAATCGCCGCGCTGGACGCCGGTGCGGATGATTATCTCAGTAAACCTTTTGGCATCGGCGAGTTGCAGGCCCGCCTGCGCGTCGCGCTCCGCCGCCACGCCACTACCCAGCCGAACGACCCGCTGGTGACGTTCTCCGATGTGCAAGTCGATCTCGCCGCTCGACGCATTGTGCGCGGCGGTGAAGAGGTGCATCTCACCCCTATCGAATTTCGCCTGCTGGCGGAACTGCTCAATAACCCCGGAAAAGTGCTCACCCAGCGTCAATTGCTGAACCACGTCTGGGGGCCAAATGCGGTGGAACATAGCCATTATCTGCGGATTTATATGGGGCATATTCGGCAGAAACTGGAAGCCGACCCGGCACGGCCAAAACATTTCCTGACGGAGACGGGAATTGGGTATCGGTTTATGTTGTGAATAGTCATTCATTTATTTTGACTTTCCAATCATATTTATTCTGGTTTAATTCAATCCCTGCTATTTATAAGTCACCTCAATTTTTGTTTTTCTTAAAAATAAAAAACACAATTAATTAACAAAATAAACACATATCAGCATCTTCTATTAGAATATGCATATATGGCGGCTAATTATTTGGCCTATGATCATTTTTTATTGATCAGCTTCACAGAACCAGGCTATTTCCAGGATAAAATACCAACGCTTTCATTTTACCAATAGGAAGGTTTAAAAATGGAAAATAATAGTCGTACCATGCCCCACATAAGGCGGACAACACATATTATGATGTTTGCCCACCGTAACAGCTTTGACTTTCATTTCTTTAATGCCCGCTAGTCATTCGACTTCGGGCACTCCAGCATACAGGTCTTCCTGACCCTTTGCATTGCAGGCTATGCCTGTATTCCGTGGTGCTCCCCTTTGCATAACCCTGATTTACCTGTGACCGGACTGGTTAGGGTTCATTGCATCTAAAAAAAGCAAATCTCTGATTATTTTATCAGTGGGATGATTTTGCTTTTTTTCCGGAGATATCAATTTCTCATTTGAGAAATTGAGGACCTGCTATTACCTGAAATAAAGAGATGAATATGTCTGATTTAAAAATTGCGGTTAGCCGTCGCTGCCCGGATTGTTTTTCTACGCTGCGTGAAATTGTTGATCTTGCAGAAAGTAACCTTGTGGATGTCGCCGCTGTGGTGTTATCCATCAACGATATTGAACAAGGTAAACTCGATGAAATTGACGCTACCGGCTACGGTATTCCTGTCTTCATCACTACCGATAGTGAGCAACGCGTTCCGGCTGAATATCTACCACGGCTTTCCGGTGTTTTTGAACACAATGCCGCACGCAACACCTTTTATGGCCGCCAGTTAGAAACGGCTGCCAGCCATTATGAAACGCATCTGCGCCCACCTTTTTTCCGTGCGTTAGTGGACTATGTCAACCAGGGCAACAGCGCGTTTGACTGCCCCGGACATCAGGGTGGTGAATTTTTCCGTCGTCACCCCGCAGGGAATCAATTCGTCGAATATTTTGGCGAAACGCTTTTCCGTTCGGACTTATGTAACGCGGATGTGGCCATGGGCGACCTGCTGATACATGAAGGTGCACCATGTATCGCGCAACAACATGCTGCTAAAGTGTTTAATGCCGATAAAACCTATTTTGTCTTAAACGGAACATCCTCTTCAAATAAAGTGGTGCTCAATGCCCTGCTAACCCCGGGCGATTTGGTTTTATTTGATCGTAATAACCATAAATCTAACCACCACGGTGCATTACTACAGGCCGGGGCAACACCGGTTTATCTGGAAACCGCACGTAACCCGTACGGCTTTATTGGCGGTATTGACGCACACTGTTTTGAAGAGCGTTATCTACGAGAGTTAATTTCTGAAGTTGCGCCAGAGAGAAGTAAAGATGTACGCCCATTCCGTCTTGCCGTCATTCAATTAGGAACCTACGATGGCACCATCTACAATGCGCGCCAGGTAGTTGATAAGATTGGACATCTTTGCGATTACATTCTTTTTGACTCTGCGTGGGTTGGCTACGAACAATTTATTCCTATGATGGCTGACTGCTCGCCGCTGTTACTTGATTTGAACGAAAATGATCCAGGCATTTTGGTCACACAATCCGTTCATAAACAGCAGGCTGGTTTCTCTCAGACATCGCAAATACATAAAAAAGATAGCCACATTAAAGGCCAGGAACGTTATGTTCCGCATAAACGCATGAACAATGCCTTTATGATGCATGCCTCCACCAGCCCGTTCTACCCCCTGTTTGCCGCGTTAGACATTAATGCAAAAATGCATGAGGGGGTAAGTGGCCGTAACATGTGGATGGATTGCGTCAAAAACGGTATTGATGCACGCAAGCTGATTCTGGAAAACTGCCATCATATCCGCCCGTTTGTTCCTGAAGTCGTTGACGGAAAGCCATGGCATGTTTATCCAACCGACAAAATCGCCAACGATCTGCACTTCTTCCATTTTGTCCCAGGTGAACGCTGGCATGCGTTTGAAGGCTACGCGGAAAACCAGTATTTCGTTGATCCTTGCAAGCTGTTGCTGACCACGCCAGGCATTAATGCACATAATGGCGAATACGAGAAATTTGGCGTACCTGCCACCATTCTGGCTAACTTCCTGCGTGAAAATGGCGTCGTCCCGGAAAAATGTGACCTCAACTCCATTCTCTTCTTGTTAACGCCCGCTGAAGACATGGCGAAATTACAGCAACTGGTCGCGCTTTTGGTTCGTTTTGAAAAACTTCTTGAAGAAGATGCGCCTTTAGCTGAGGTATTGCCTTCCATCTACAAACAACATGCCGAACGCTATGCGGGCTATTCACTCCGTCAACTTTGTCAGGAGATGCACGATCTTTACGCTCGTCACAACGTTAAACAGTTACAAAAAGAGATGTTCCGGAAATCACATTTCCCTCCGGTCAGGATGAATCCTCAGGAAGCTAACTACGCCTATTTGCGTGGTGAAGTCGAACTCGTTCGCCTACCGGATGCTGAGGGCAGAATTGCAGCAGAAGGTGCTCTTCCTTACCCTCCAGGCGTTCTATGTGTCGTTCCTGGTGAAATTTGGGGCGGGGCTGTACTGCAATATTTCAGCGCACTTGAAGAAGGGATAAACCTTCTACCGGGGTTTGCGCCCGAATTACAGGGTGTCTACATCCAGGAAAACGACGGACGTAAGCAAGTTTGGTGCTATGTCATTAAGCCACGCACAGTCACTCCCGTTCTGCTGAAAGGGGAAATATTATGAGCAAAGCCAAAGCGAATAAAATGGGCGTCGTTCAGCTCACCATCCTGACCATGGTCAATATGATGGGGTCCGGAATTATTATGCTGCCGACCAAGCTTGCAGAAGTGGGTACTATCTCGATTATTTCATGGTTAGTTACCGCAGTCGGCTCAATGGCGCTGGCCTGGGCATTTGCCAAGTGTGGGATGTTTAGCCGAAAATCCGGCGGGATGGGTGGCTACGCTGAATATGCCTTTGGTAAATCGGGCAATTTCATGGCGAACTATACCTATGGCGTCTCGTTGTTAATTGCTAACGTGGCGATTGCTATCTCTGCGGTAGGTTATGGAACTGAATTACTGGGCGCCTCACTGTCACCTGTACAGATTGGGCTGGCTACGATAGGCGTGCTGTGGATTTGTACCGTTGCCAATTTTGGAGGGGCGCGCATTACCGGGCAAATCAGTAGTATCACCGTTTGGGGCGTCATCATTCCAGTCGTAGGATTATGTATTATCGGCTGGTTTTGGTTTAGCCCAACGCTTTATGCCAACTCCTGGAACCCTCATCACGTCCCATTCTTTAGTGCTGTCGGCTCATCCATTGCAATGACGCTTTGGGCGTTTCTTGGACTCGAATCGGCGTGTGCAAATGCCGAGGTGGTTGAAAATCCAGAACGCAACGTGCCTATCGCAGTGCTTGGCGGAACACTAGGGGCGGCGGTAATTTATATCGTATCGACTAACGTGATTGCCGGGATCGTGCCAAATATGGATTTGGCAAACTCAACAGCACCGTTTGGTTTGGCATTTTCACAGATGTTTACCCCAACGGTTGGGAAAGTGATCATGGCACTCATGATTATGTCCTGCTGTGGCTCGCTTCTTGGATGGCAGTTCACTATTGCACAAGTCTTTAAATCCTCGGCCGACGAAGGTTACTTCCCCAAAATCTTCTCACGGGTATCTAAAGTTGATGCGCCGGTTCAGGGCATGCTGACTATCGTTATTATTCAGAGCGGATTATCGTTGATGACGATCAGCCCATCACTGAACAGCCAGTTCAACGTGTTGGTTAATCTGGCGGTCGTCACTAATATCATTCCGTACATCCTGTCGATGGCGGCCCTGGTGATTATTCAGAAAATGGCAAATGTGGAACCTTCAAAGGCAAAAATCGCCAATGGCGTCGCATTCATCGGGGCTCTGTACAGTTTCTATGCGCTCTATTCCTCCGGGGAGGAGGCGATGCTGTATGGTTCCATCGTCACGTTCCTGGGCTGGACATTATACGGGCTGGTATCACCGCGCTTTGAACTGAAAAATAAACACAGTTAAGGGGTGCATGGTAAAAAAAAGGAGCCGCAAGGCTTAATGCTGGTCACTTAAGGTGACCAGCAGTTTTTTTCTCCGGGTATTTTCTGTTTTTTATCTTCAGTTCTCTCGGGTAACTTCGTTCC
>CAJYVI010000038.1 GCA_913778145.1 uncultured Pseudocitrobacter sp. | reverse complement strand
GGCAAACACCAAAAGGCAGATAGAGAAAAGCCCCGGAAACATTGAGCGTCTTGCCGGACGCTTAACACTTACCGAGGCCCAAATCTATGCCAAGCAGCATTAGATTAGCCTCTTACAGACCTTCGGGTCAAGGAGAAGCAGGCTATGAAATGGCAACGTTCAGGCTTAATTGCCCTGGTTATCATCTGTATCACCGTGATTTTAGCGGTGTTAGTGATGCGGCGGGATCTCTGCGAGGTCCACTTCCGGACAAACCAGACGGAGGTTACTGTTTCTACAGCATGCGAATCTAAACAGTAAGAGACAAGGCGGGGAGCGATCCCCGCCGTTTCTGATGTGGCAGGTATCCTTTGAGCACCCTTTTTTTCGTCACGCGCGGCAAATACGCGCGTCTTCCGAGACAACCAAGCCCTTCTTACGAGTCCATTTCCAGACTGCTGAGTTTCACGGCGAAGGTGTAAAATCGCGGCGGGTGCTTGAGGCTATCTGTCTCAGGCAAACACCAAAAGGCAGATAGAGAAAAGCCCCGGAAACATTGAGCGTCTTGCCGGACGCTTAACACTTACCGAGGCCCAAATCTATGCCCAACAGCATTAGATTAGCCTCTTACAGACCTACGGGTCAAGGAGAAGCAGGCTATGAAATGGCAACGTTCAGGCTTAATTGCCCTGGCTATCATCTGTATCACCGTGATTCTGGCGGTGTTGGTGATGCGGAGGGATCTCTGCGAGGTTCATTTCCGGACAAACCAGACGGAGGTTACCGTTTCTACAGCGTGCGAATCTAAACAGTAAGAGACAAGGCGGGGAGCGATCCCCGCCAATCTCAGTAGCTGGCTGGCGTCCTCAATGCACCCTATCAATGCATTCATTCCGTGATTGTTTTACATCAATACCATATCAATGATAGTATACCCCCCTATACTAAAGGAGGGCGTATGCCGCATTCCCCTGATGATAAAAAGCGGGCGCTGACCCGGGTTCGCCGCATTAAAGGCCAGGTTGATGCGCTTGAACGCGCGCTGGAATCCGGTGAGCCGTGCCTGACAATTCTGCAACAAATTGCCTCTATTCGCGGGGCCGCTAATGGCCTGATGGGCGAACTGGTTGAAATGCACCTTAAAGACGAACTGGTGAGTGGCGAAACGACGCCCGATCAGCGCGCCGTGCGCATGGCTGAAGTCGGTCATCTGCTACGATCTTATTTAAAATAAAACATCATAAAGGAAGAGAGCGCTATGAAATCACGTGCAGCCGTTGCGTTTGGCCCAGGTCAACCACTGAAAATTGTTGAAATCGACGTCGCACCGCCGAAAAAAGGCGAAGTACTGGTTAAAATCACCCATACCGGGGTTTGCCATACCGATGCATTTACCTTATCCGGCGATGATCCGGAAGGCGTGTTCCCGGCGGTGCTGGGCCACGAGGGTGGCGGCATTGTTGTTGAAGTGGGTGAAGGTGTCACCAGCCTGAAACCGGGCGACCACGTTATTCCGCTTTATACCGCAGAATGCGGGGAGTGTAAGTTCTGCAAGTCTGGCAAAACTAACCTGTGTCAGGCCGTTCGCGCCACCCAGGGGAAAGGTCTGATGCCGGATGGCACCACCCGTTTCTCTTATAACGGTGAACCCATTTATCACTACATGGGTACCAGCACATTCAGCGAATACACCGTTTGTGCCGAGATTTCTCTGGCGAAAGTGAATCCACAGGCACCCCTGGATAAAGTCTGCCTGCTGGGCTGCGGCGTTACCACCGGTATTGGCGCAGTGCACAATACGGCAAAAGTGAAAGAGGGCGATACCGTCGCGATCTTTGGTCTGGGCGGCATTGGTCTGGCGGCTATTCAGGGCGCGGTACAGGCGAAAGCGGGCCGCATTCTGGCCATTGATACCAACCCGGAAAAGTTCAAGCTGGCTAAAGAGATGGGCGCGACCGATTTCATTAACCCGAAGGATTACGATAAACCGGTTCAGGATGTCATTGTGGAAATGACCGACGGCGGAGTTGATTTCAGCTTCGAATGTATCGGTAACGTTGATGTGATGCGAGCCGCGCTGGAATGTTGTCACAAAGGTTGGGGCGAGAGCGTGATCATCGGCGTTGCTGGGGCGGGTCAGGAGATCAAAACCCGTCCATTCCAGTTGGTGACCGGTCGCGTATGGCGCGGTTCCGCCTTTGGTGGCGTTAAAGGTCGTTCCCAGTTACCGGGCATGGTGGAAGACGCTATGACGGGCAAAATTCAGCTCGATCCGTTCATTACGCACCGTCTGCCGCTGGAACAAATCAACGACGCGTTTGACCTGATGCACGAAGGGAAATCTATTCGTACAGTCATTCATTTCGGCGACGCGTAATCTGTTGCGTCCTCTTCCGTCTGGGGGAGGACGTTTTTTATCCCCAAACTGTGAGCCACCTTGCGCTTTTAGCCATAACCAATTCTTCTGGCTTGCCGATGACAATCTTACGGGCGTGTTTTTACGCCGCTTACCCTAAGAGAGTCGATTGGCATGGACAACACTACAACACAATACCAGCCCCAAAAACTCAGTTTCCTGCACCACATTCGTTTAGTTCCGCTTTTCTCCGCCATTCTCGGCGGCATACTTCTGTTGTTCGCCTTAAGTTCCGGTCTGGCGGGCTATTTCCTGTTGCAGGCGGAGCAGGATCAAAAAGATGTCACCGAAGAACTACAGGTGAGAATGGGCTTGTCTAACAGTTCTAACCATTTGCGCACAGCGCGTATTGAGATGATTCACGCCGGTGCTGCGAGCCGTATTGCCGAAATGGACGAGATGAAGCGCAATATCGCGAACGCGGAATCGCGCATGCAGCAATCACAGGCGGCGTTTAGCCAGTATCGCGAACGTCGGGTAAAAACGACCGCAGACAGCGCACTGGATAAAGAGCTTACCGCCCGCTATACCGCCTATATAGATGGCCTGAAGCCGATGCTGAAATATGCTAAAAACGGCATGTTTGAAGCTATCATCAACCATGAGAATGAGCAGGCGAAGCCGCTGGACGATCGTTATAACGCCGTGTTGCTGAAGGTCATTCAGATTCGAACTGACAGAGCTAACCAGCTCACCGCATTGTCGTTTGAACGCACGCGTCTGGGGCTGATGTTTATGGCGGCAGCCTTTGTGCTGGCAATGGTGCTTACCATTCTGACCTTTGTGGTATTGCGCCGCATTGTCATCAAACCGTTACAACACGCGGGGCAACGCATCGCGCAAATCGCCAGCGGCGATCTCACGCAGCCTGATGAATCTACCGGACGCAGCGAAATCGGCCAGCTCAGTCAAAACTTACAGAAAATGCAACTTGCACTGGTGCGGACGGTAAGCACCGTACGACAGGGGGCTGAGGAAATTTATCGCGGCACCAGCGAAATCTCCGTCGGCAATACCGATCTTTCTGCGCGTACTGAACAACAGGCCGCCGCCATTGAGCAAACCGCTGCCAGTATGGAAGAGCTGACGGCAACGGTGAAGCAGAATGCGGATAACGCCCATCATGCCAGTAAACTGGCGGAAGATGCTTCCGGGAAGGCAACGCGGGGCGGGCAGTTAGTTTCGGGCGTGGTAGCCACCATGGGCAATATCTCTACCAGTTCGAAGAAAATCTCCGAAATTACGGCAGTCATTAACAGTATTGCTTTCCAGACCAACATCCTTGCGCTTAACGCAGCGGTAGAAGCGGCGCGCGCCGGTGAGCAGGGGCGTGGGTTCGCGGTGGTGGCCAGCGAAGTGCGCACCCTCGCCAGCCGCAGCGCACAAGCGGCGAAAGAGATTGAGGGGCTGATTTCTGAATCAGTCACCCTGATTGAACGCGGGTCAGATGAAGTGGTAAACGCCGGCTCGACAATGACAGAAATTGTCGATGCGGTAAAACGCGTCACGGATATTATGCTGGAAATTGCGGCGGCGTCTGATGAGCAGAGTCGTGGGATTTTACAAGTGAGCCAGGCGATTACCGAAATGGATAACGTCACCCAGCAGAATGCCTCGCTGGTGGAAGAAGCATCGGCAGCAGCGGCCTCACTGGAAGCACAGGCAGCACGATTAACCGAAGCCGTAGGCACATTTCGTATTCATTCGCGCAGCGGTGTGAAGGAAGAAAAAATCCCGGCTACCGCGCCGACGTTAGCCGTAGCAGGCGGCGATAGCTGGGAAACGTTTTAAGCAGAAGAGTCGGGTGAGATATCACCCGACTTAAGGGTTACTTTTGTGCGTCAGGCAGGGCATACGCAATGATGTAATCACCACGATCCGGTGACTGACGTGCACCGCCAGCGTTGATGATGATGTACTGTTTACCGGTTTTCGGCGACACGTAGGTCATCGGGCCAGACTGGCTGCCCACTGGCAGTCGGTCTTTCCAGATTTCTTTACCGGTTGCCGTATCAAAGGCGCGCAGATAGAAATCCTGCGTACCGGCGAAGAACAGCAGACCGGATTGCGTGGTCATCGATGCGCCAAGTGTTGGCATACCGATAGGGATCGGCATATGCATGCGAATTCCCAGCGGACCGGTATCTTCCACAGTACCGACCGGCACCTGCCAGACGATTTTGCCTGATTTCAGATCGACCGCAGACATCGTACCAAACGGCGGTTTCTGACACGGAATGCCTAATGGAGAGAGGAAGCGCTCGCGCATTGCGCCATACGGCGTACCTTCCATCGGGACAATCCCCATTTCGATACCGCTGGCATCTTTCGCTACTTTCGCGCGCGGCACCATATAGTTCGCCAGGCCCAGGCGCATATCGTTCACAAACATCAGGTGATTGTTGGGGTCAACGGACACGCTGCCCCAGTTCATTCCACCCAGAGAACCCGGATATTGCAGTGAGCGATCTTCGCCCGGCGGGGTAAAGATACCCTGATGACGCATCTCTTTAAACTGAATGCGGCACAGCAGCAGATCAACCGGCGTTGCCCCCCACATATCGGACTCTTTAAGCGTATCGTTGCCAATCATCGGCATGCCGACCGAGTACGGCTGGGTAGGAGAATAGCGTTCGCCTTTCACATTTCCTGCGGGAACCGGACGTTCTTCCACTTTCGCTACCGGCTTGCCGGTTTCGCGGTTAAGCATGAAGATCATCCCCTGCTTGCTGGTTTGTACCAGCACCGGCGTAGTGCCGCCTTTACCGTCAGGCAAATCGGTCAGCAACGGCTGAGAAGGCAGGTCAAAATCCCACAGATCGTGGTGGGTGGTTTGATAATGCCAGCGTACTTTCCCGGTGGTCGCATCAACGGCAACAATCGACGAGCTGTATTTATCATCCAGCGGCGTACGTTCACCTGCCCAAAAGTCTGGGGTTGCGTTACCTGTCGGTAAGTAGACCAGATTCAGTTTGGCGTCGTAGGACATGGCAGACCACACGTTTGGCGTACCGCGCGTGTAAGTCTGGCCTTCCGGCGGCAGACCGGTGATATTCGGATTACCCGGATCCCACGCCCACGCCAGTTTCCCGGTGTGAACGTCATAAGCACGCACCACGCCCGGTGGTTCATCGGTAGAGAAGTTATCGGCCACGCGACCGCCCAGCACCACCACATTTCCGGCGACCAACGGTGTAGAGGTTTGCTGGTAGTAACCCGGCTTGATTTCACCCATTCCGACGCTCAGATCGACGACACCGTTGTCACCAAAGTCGGCGCACGGTTTACCGGTGTCGGCATTGATAGCGATAAGACGCGCGTCGGTTGTTGGCAGGAACAGACGACGCGAGCAGGCGGCTGGTGCACTGTTATTTTCTGCCGTCGTGACTTTTTGCGACTCTTCGTAATAACCTAAACCACGGCAACGTTGCCAGTTTGGCGCAGTGGCTTTTGAATCATAACGCCACTTCTCTTTGCCGCTATCGACATCCAGCGCCAGCACTTTGCTGTACGGCGTACAAACAAACAGTGTATCGCCAACCTGTAGCGGCGTGTTCTGGTCTTCCGCCCCAGAACCATTACTGACAGGAATATCGCCCGTATGTGCCACCCAGGCAACCTGCAGTTTATCGACGTTCTGTTTGTTGATTTGATCCAGTGCGGCAAAGCGATCGCCATGCGTGGTATTACCCCAGTGAAGCCAGTTTTTCTGCTGTTCGCTGGCGACGACCGGTTTCACCGGCACATCTTCATTGGCGCTTACAAGGGTATGTGTCTTGAACATTCCGCCTACGCTTGCCAGCAGAATCACGGCAATGATAGCCGCCAGGCTAAAGGCCGGGGCTTTCTTAACTGGCGATAAAGACAGGAACGGCCAAAGAAGGGCGCAAAGCAGTGCCAGTACGCCAAAGGTGAATAAACGCGAAAAGAGCGGCCAGAAATCCCAGCCTGCATCGCTGACGGACCAAATGATCGCGACAATAAACGCCAGCGCATAAAGCGCAATCCCACTGCGACGATTACGTGAGATCAGCGCCGCAGCGACGATCATCACCAGCCCCATCAGCGCGAAGAACCAGGTTCCTCCCACGGTAGCGAGTTTTATGCCCAGCGCGCCCACCGCCAGACCGATGATAAACATCAGCCCGGCGAGAAGCCATTTAAGGACTCTGGGGAGCCCTTTGAGTGAAATGCCCGTTGCCATACTGTTCTCCTGATGACAGCCAAACCCAAATAAGCGAACCAAATGAATCACGCATAAAGGGGGTTTTGTTTTAAATGAAAGGGTGTTGCTTCTTATTTGTGTTCATCCGATACTCATATGAATTACGAATGAACCATTTGGTTAATGTATGGCTATAATAGATCTGTTAAATCGCATTGCGCAATTGTTAATAAATAATTTCGCATTAATTGATCTATGGTGATGTGAACGTGGGGCGAGAGGAGTGCGACCCTCTCCATGAAAGAGAGGGCTGAAATACAGGTTTCAACCCGGCATCGATTTCCGAATGGCTGCCAGTAATGTCTGCGCGCCGCTGGAAAGCGGGCTATCCACGCGCGTCAGTACGCCGATGGGCTCCCCCTGTCCCTGTGTCGCAATGGGTAACGAGGTTAACGCACCGCGCCGCAGATCGTCTCTGACCGCGCCAGACGGCACAAACCAGACATAGTTGTAATCCACGGTTAACTGACG
>CAJYVI010000037.1 GCA_913778145.1 uncultured Pseudocitrobacter sp. | reverse complement strand
ACCCCCCACTGTTTCTCTTTGTATATGGATTATGGAAATGCTGGCGCGCAAGTGATAACGCCGATGAAATAGAAACCCTACAGTTTTTATTAGCCATCCTGGCAATGTTCTTAACTTTGGTAGCGATGTTTATCCTGGGAAGTGCGGTGATGGTATGTAAAGCCTGTGCACGCTCTTCGCAACATTCTCAGGACGTGCTCATCCAAAAGTTTACTCTCTGCCGACGGCTACTGCCCTTCATGATGGTTGGCGAAATTCTTTTCTGCGGCCTCGCGACCGTCGCGTTAGTGCTCTCAGAAATTATCTGGGCTATGGGGCACGTAGAGATGAATGGTGGCGGTGTGAAATTGCTGTTCGCCATGGTGTTAGCGGTATTTGCCATATTCTGGATGATCATTAAAAGCTTTTTTTCCGTGCGTAAATGCTTTGCCCTGTTTAAGCCTGAAGATTCACGGGTGATTGGCGCCAATCTGCCGGAAATACAGGCACCTGAACTCTGGCAGTGGGTTCGGGGGCTTACCTCACAGGCGCAACTTACGCCACCGGATAACATTGTCGTTGGTTTTTTTGACTGCTTTTATGTCACGGCCAACCCCGTCCAAATTGAAAAGGGCGAGCGGTTAACGGGGAATACACTCTATTTACCGCTGACGTATCTGTCACTCCTTAACGAAGCAGAGATTGCCGCCGTGGTGGGGCATGAGTTAGGTCACTTTACCGGCGAAGATACGCAGTACAGCCTGCGCTTCGCGCCCCTCTACGCGGGTATGCAAAATAGCCTGGAGCAGATGGCGATAAACAGGCAGGATGCCTGGACGGACCGCCTGGTATTGTCTCCCGCCCTGGATATGGCGATGTGGTTTTTACAAACCTTCCATGAGACGGTGAACCACTGGAGCCGCATCCGGGAACTGGCGGCAGATGAAACCGGGGCTCGCGTATCATCCTCTTCGGCCTTTGCCAGCGCATTGCTGAGAATATCGGCGCTGAATGAGCCGGTTGAGCGCTATCTGGGAGACTTCATTCGCGGGCGCACTAACAGTGACAATTGGTCTGACGGCCTTATGCTGGCGTTGCAAAAACAGGGGCCGCTTGATGTTCTTGCCAGCATCGACAGTGAAATTGCGCATCCCATGGATAGCCATCCCACGACCCGCGCGCGTATCACCGCCCTGAATCTTTCCCTCGATGAAGCGCTACTGTCATGCGCCTCTCGCGCCGTTGCGCCAGAAGAGAACCTCTTTTTCCCCGCGTTATTCGCGCCCGTTGCCAGCGCATTATCTTGCGAGATATCTCAGGAGATTGAACCTCTGCGCGCCCAGTTACGCGAGGAAATCGAGGCCGATGCATTACTGGCGACAGAGGCTAAGGCTATATGGACTTCCTCATCGATGGCCTGGACCATGATGATCGTGGGTATTGTGCTGATATTTGGCTGCGGCTATCTGGCCATCTTTCTACACCTTAGTGCGATATGCTGGCTATTAATGCTGATAGGTGTCCCGCTGGGTATGCTGGGGAATGTGGCATTACAGCGGTCTCGTCAGCCGTTGTTCACATTGACACCGCAAAGCATCACCAGCATCTATCTTCCGCAGCCACTCCCGTTGGAATGCGTTGAACGTTATGAGGTTGTCGTCATCTCCGGCGTCGCGATGCTTCACCTGTAAGTGCGTAATGGCGATAAGCTGAATATCACCACCAAACGCTTTATGCAGATATTCCGTTATGAACCTCAGGAAAGCCGGGTCGTCGTCGTTGTCAGCAGCCCCTGCTGCGAAGAAGAGGGGAAAAAAGTTAAGCTCGATGCTGTAACGATATCGCAAATCGTGGGGCAATATATTTCATCTGCGCATGCGCGCGCGGAATTGAGTAAAGAGTAGATTTGTTGTTGCTGTGATGCCGGACTGAGTCCGGCAATTTATTAATTTGTCATTAATGATACGCAGACCAGCTAGCAACTGTGATTTCAATGTTATGCGCTTTTGCAAATTTTTCTTGCTCTTTGCTTAACACATCAGCTTGCTGGCTGATTTCCTCAAAAGATTGTGTGAGTTGTTCTTTTTTTATCTGGAATTCATCATCTTTAATATTTTTATCTCCTGCCAGTAACGTGAGTGCCTCCAGGCTTTCATCTGATTTAATGACTTGTTCTAAATACTGATATGTTGCGTTTTGAAGATCTTTAGCATCGTCGGGTACACCCTTTTTTTCTTCCATTTCATGCCAGATCTTCAGGCGGTTCTGAACACCTTTTTTATGGCGAAGCACATTATCATTGTAATCCGCAAGAAACTCGCGCGAGTCATTACTTGATATTTGCGTAATCATGTTTTCAATATCACTAATGGTCGTATTCCACATTGCAATATTTTCGCCAAGATAGGCTTTTGGATCGGGGCCGCATCCCGTCAACCATAAGCATGACAGGCTAATTAATAATATTTTTAGGTATTTCATTAAAATAAATTCCTTTTATTTATGGGTTGATTAAAATAGCGGCGTGATAAAGTAATGGATGTTATCCTGATAAAGATAAACTTTTTCATAAATATTAACTGTATTGATGAATTATAACTTTTCGTTTTTTATTTTCAATTTCTATTTTGCCAGTCATGTTTGGGATTAACAGGAGTAATTAATGTTATTGTTTGTATTATTTTTTTATATAACATTGTTTCTGGCCAGGGACAAATCACTACACCCATGCCTTATCTCCAGAATGATGGTGAGCGTTAGTTAATACCTGAGATTATGGATGGGAAAATGAAGGGGAGTGAAAACAGAACGGCCCATCCTCGGGCCGCTCTCTTTTTTACAGCGTTATTCCGCGAGTTTCCACGCGTCAATTAACTGACCGTTGACGCGCAGCTGGCGTTTCTCATCCTTCGGTAGCGAAATCGTTAACGTTTTCCACGCCGGGCGATAATCCCCACGGGCGCTGATGTTCAGGTTGATAGTTGTTCCATCGCAAACCATCTCCCATTCCACCCACAGTGCCTCTCCGTTTTGATAACCCCACGACTCGCCGTCATCTTCAAACAGCAGCCCGGATGTGGTGCCCACACCTTTGACCGGGAAGAGTTTCAGCTCGCGGGTATCATCGTCTTTGGCGCTGACAAAAGTGATGCGCTCGCTAAACGGCAGGGCGGCCCCGGCACGAACCAGCAGCGGTAGTTTTTCCAGCGGCGCGTCACGCGTAATCCACTGACCGCCGGAGAACCACTCTTCGGTGTAAAAATCATACCAGCCGGTTTCGTTATCTGGCAGCCAGACGCGGCGCTCGCGCTGTCCTGGTTCAACCACGCTTGCGACCAGCAAATCGCGTCCCAGCAGGAAGTCATCGCACTCCTCGAAGGTTTGTGCGTCGTGCTCGTGGTCGAGGAACGTCGGGCGCAGCATTGGTTCGTCGTCTGCGTGCGACTGCCACAGCAGCGTATAGAAATACGGCAGCAGGCGGTAGCGCAGTTCAATGGCGCTGCGAATCGCCGGGGTAACTGCCGGATACATCCACGGCTCGTTGACCGTGTGGTCGTCATTCCATGAGTGAATGGTAAAGCGTGGATGCATCACTCCGTTCTGTACCCAGCGGACAAACAGCTCCGGGTCCGGTTTATCGCCGGAGAAACCA
This sequence comes from uncultured Pseudocitrobacter sp., assembly GCA_913778145.1. Classification (GTDB taxonomy): domain Bacteria; phylum Pseudomonadota; class Gammaproteobacteria; order Enterobacterales; family Enterobacteriaceae; genus Pseudocitrobacter. The sequence continues at coordinate 11,287 of CAJYVI010000037.1, read as the reverse complement.
CCGACGTCATGGCCCAGGTTATAGAGGCCCGAAAGGCTCATCCCCAGGCCCATCCGCGTGTTGTAGCGCAGGGTGTCCCAGTTGGTGCGGTTATCGCCGCTCCAGGTTTGCACATAGCGCTGCATCCCCGCGCAGCCGGAGCGAGAGATAAGGTAAGGGCGCTTGTTTGGCGCAAACTGCTGCTGCGCTTCCAGCGAGGCGCGCATCATCAGCAGCGGCATCACCGGCCGGATGTGTTTGATGGCGATTTGCTGGCCGAAACCGTGGCAACGCGCTTCCCCGTCCCACACTTCAAATTCGTTGTTATCATTCCAGGTGGAGTCGATTCCCATCTCCAGTAACTGGGTGGTCACGCCGTCTTTCCACCAGTTAACGGTTTGTGGATTGGTGAAATCGAGGTGTGAACCTTCGTCATCCCAGAAACTGGAGCGTTCCGGCGCATCGCTTTCAGAATCGCCAATGAACAAGCCTTTTGCCGCCACCTCTTCATAACGCGGGTGATCCTGTAGCAGACACGGTTTGATGTTGGCTGCCAGATGCAGGCCCGCATCGTGAAATGCCTGGCTCATCACTTTCGGCTGCGGCACCTTGTCATAGTTCCAGTTGAAGACGTAGCGTTTACCGTTGATCGAGGTATAGCCGGATGAAAGCTGGAACGAATCGCACGGAACGGCGTGCTCGTCGCACAGGCGGATAAAGTTCATCAGCTGATTTTGCGCATCCGGCGCATCGGTGTAGTGCATGGTGGAACCGCTGTAACCCAGGCTCCATTTCGGCCCGAACAGGGTTTTACCGGTCAGGCGCACAAACGCTTTGGTGACGTCGAGTACGCGCTCGCCGGTAAAAATGTAGTAATCGATATCGCCCGCTTCCGCCTGCCAGCGACGGTAAGCGGTGTGGTAGTTATCGATTTCATTGCCGAGGTCCAGCCAGCAGCTACTCAGGTTGTCGTAAAACAGGCCGAAGCTAATATCGTCGCGGCGCGTGATGGTGAACGGAATGTGTTTATACAGCGGGTCGGTGCTGACGGCGTTATAGCCCATCGCGTCGAGATTGCGCATTTCATAGCGTTTACCGTTGCGTTGCAGGTCGCCCGCTTTATCGCCCAGGCCATAAAAACGCTCATCTTTACGACGACTTTGATAGTGCGCCACGCCGTCGCCGTGCGCGTTCAGCAGATAGGCGCTGGTAGGGCGATCGCTCACTAACGGCTGCCATTCACCTGCTGCATTGCGGTAGTGCCATTCCAGCCACAGCGGCTGGTGGACGGTCGCGCGCAGGGAGTCGGTCGCAACGATGACGGTGCCATCCTTCTCGGTCAGCGTCCAGTCGGGTAGGGTAAAGCCGTTAAGGTCTTCACGCGGGCGGCCTTCCCACGGCACATCCTGCTGCGGGGCGATACTCCAGGTTCTGTCCAGCGCCAGCTCGCCTTTGCGTTTAATCAGCACACGGAACAGGGTTTCTTCCAGCACGTACAGACACAGGGTGTGCTGGCTGTCGACCAGCAGTTCAACGTGGTGGTCAGATTGCTTTTGCAGGGTCCAGTTTTTCAACGTTTTCATTTTTACATCCACTCTCAGGCGCGTTTAGCGCGACGTTCAGCAATAAATGCCACCAGGAAACAGGCGCCGATAAGGTCGAAGAAACCCATGGCGACAAACAGCGGGTTGAAGCCGATTTTGTCGGCGGTCACCCCGATAATCAGGGAAAAGAGGAAGCTGGCTATCCAGGCCGCCGAGCCGCGCATACCGTTAACGGTCGCCATCTGGCCTTTATCGAAAGACTCGACCACCAGGGCGCTCAGCATGCAGGAGATGATCTGGTGGCCGAAGCCGCCGATGGACATCAGCACCACGGCAATAATCGGATCTTTCGTGATGGCGACTACCGCCAGCGAAATCATCATGAATGCGCCGGTGACGGAGCTGGCGACGGTGGAGTTGACGCGGGAGCAGCCAAACAGACGTGCATAAAGGCGAGTCAAATAGCCACTGGCCACGCTGCCGAGATCTGCCGCGAGGAACGGCAGCCAGGCAAACAGGGCGATCTGCTTGAGATCCATGTTGTACTGCTTCGCGAAGTAGAGCGGCATCCAGAAGCTGAACACGGCCCACGCCGGTTCGGCCATAAACGCCGGGATAGCGATACCGTAAAAGCGTTTGTTTTTGCCGACGGTTTTCAGCGCGGTAAAGAACGGGAGTTTGACCGGCGGTGCTTCGTTGTCCTGACGGATGTACTCCAGCTCGCTTTTACTCAGATTCGGATGTTTTTCCGGGTTATGGTAGAACGCCCACCACAGCACCACCCACAGCATCGCCAGCACGCCGGTAAACATAAACGCGCCCTGCCAGCCAAAGGAAGCGTGCGCAAAATAGATAATCGGCGGTGCCAGCATGGCACCAATGGAGAAACCGACGCCTGCCCAGCCAGATGCAATCGGTCGCTCGGTTTTTGGGAACCATTCGCCAATCGTTTTGGCGTTGGCGGGCGTCGCTGCGGCTTCCGCGCCACCCATACAGAAGCGCAGAATCGCCAGATGCAGCCAGCTCCCGGCACCCGCGTGCAGCAGGCAGGCCAGTGCCCACAGCGAGGCGCAAATCATAAAGCCGAGCTTAAGACCGATAACGTCGATTAACCATCCGCACAGCGGCTGGAAGAGGGTATAGGCAATCTGAAACGCGCCGACTATCCAGGAGTATTGCTCGGTGGTGATGCCGAGGCTGGTTTTCAGTTCGGGAGCCAGAATACCCAGCGAGTTACGGGTGATGTAGTTAACGGTTACGCCAAGTAAAAACAGAATCAGCATCCACCAGCGAAGGTTCTTCACCATCCGACGGGTTTTACTGACAGTCATATCGTTATTGATGCCCTGACTCATGGGGATCTCCACAGAATTTTGTAGGATAAGGTGGGGCAACTCCGTGGAGAGTTGTCACACCAATCTAATTAACCTTTTGATATGCTTATTATTTAGTTTTAGACACTTCCGCTATGCTTGTATGGAAGTTGTTCTACCAATTCAGACTAAGAGACAAAAAAAGCCAGGGAAAGCGGGTTTTGTGCACGTTTTTTCATGAATAGCTGGGATACAGTAAGGATCTCTGCTCAGAGCCTTATGGCATAGGGTAATTTTCTTATGAAAATTCTTTCATTTGCGAATTTGAATCGGATCACAGAATGGAAAAGAAGCTGAAAATTGCCGAAATTGCCCGGCGCACCGGGCTTTCTGCCAGCACCGTTTCGCGCGTGCTGGCGGGGAAAGCCAACACCAGCCCACGAGCACGTGAACAGGTACTGAACGCGGCGCGCGAACTGGGGGTGATGGACGGCATGGCGGCGGGGCGTTTGCTGCTCAACAGTCTGATGGTCTTTGCGCCGCCGCGCGCCTTCGACGAACGTTCGGATATCTTTTACTACCGCGTGATCCAGAGCATCAGCAAAGCGCTTGCCCCGCACGAAGTCCGCCTGCGCTACTGTCCGCTGGAAGAAAATGACAGCGACCCGACGCTGTTTCTCTCGCGGATGAACGAAGCGGAAACCCAGGCGGCGATCCTGCTGGGCATTGACGATCCACACATTCACGATCTGGCCGCCGATCTTGGTAAGCCCTGCGTGCTGATCAACTGTCGCGATGAGCGCATGCGTTTGCCGGCGATCGCCCCGGATCATCGCATGATTGGCGCGTTTGCTGCCCGCTATTTGTTTGAAATGGGCCATCGGGAAGTGCTGAACGTAATGTGCCTGCGCCGCTACACCATGGAGCAGCGGCTGGCGGGCATTCGTGAATCCTGGGTGCAGCATAATCTGAACTTTCAGCACGATAGAGACTTGCTGAACATCAACAGCTTCAGTGCGACTGCCACGCAAGCGCGGGTAAGCGAGTGGCTGGATGAGCGCAAAGGTAAGCCGTTGCCGACAGCGTTGCTGGTGGGCAGTGATTTTATGGCGGCCGGAGCCATTAACGCTTTGCGTAAACATGGCCTGCGCGTGCCGCAGGATATCTCGGTGATGAGCATCGATGGCTTTAATCTGGCGGCTATTGAAGATGTGCCGCTGACGGCGGTGCACGTTCCGCGCGATGAGCTGGGAAGCGAGGCGGTGCAGATGCTGCAACAGCGGCTGATTCGCCCGGATGCGCCGGTCGGTTCGCTGCTGCTGCATGGGCGTTTAGCCGTGCGGGAATCGGTGCGGCGCGTGCGCCCCGGCAAAGGGCACACCGCCGTGGATAGCGAAGGGCTTTATGATAATCAGTCTGCCATGCCCAACGCGCGTTTACCGTGAATATTCAGGTCGTTAAGGGTAAAGCGGCCTTCCCAGTTAACTTCGTAGTCTTCGCGGGGGAAGTCGCCCGGCGAAGTGCCGTTCTCCAATGCTGCCCGCACCTTGTGGGCGTAGGCGAGGTTTTTCTCACACATTGGCGCGGCGGGGATGTACATCACATTGCCCCAGCCTTGCTGATTTTCCACCGGTGCGACGGCGTGAATAACATCGCAGTGCCACCATACCGAATCACCGGCTTCCACTGCTGGAATTGAGGTTAGCGCCTTGAGAAGCAAGGGATGCCACTTTTCGGAAATCGGCAATACTCTGCCTGGCGCGACGCCGCACAGTTCATCTTCCGGCACATCATCAAGCAGCGGACGCAGCAGCACGTAAGCCATCGCTTCCGGAATCGGCACCACGTGCAGCAGGCCTTGATCCGCAATCATATCCGAGAGCGCGGTCCAGCCCTGGAAGGTGCGGAAGACGGAGCATTTGGTGGTGTTATCGACGGTATACTCTTCCACGTCGGTACGGTGCGCCGCATTCCAGGGATCGTACTCATCAATCCTGCCGTTAAACACACTGGCAAAGACCTGCTGATAGGCGGGCAGCAACCAGCGCTCCAGCGCGCCGGAATCCGTATGTGCACCCAGGCCTTTCGAGGTGGTGCCCGGCGGGCGGCGGCGGATGCGGTCCGGATAAATCACGCTGACGTCCGGGTTAAACCACTGTTTGCCGTCGCTCTCGACCTGCCACAGGCGGTTCAGGAACGATTGTACGGCGGCCATGTTGTCGCTTTGCCGTGCCTGCATCTGTGCCTGCGACCAGTAGATCGGGTAGATTTCCGGGCGCGACGCCTCCAGCGAGCCAAAGAAACTGTCGCCAGGCCCTTTGTAGACATCATCAAAGCGGTTGGCATCAAGGTAGTCGAGCATGGCGCGATCCCACACCAGCGCCTGCTCGCGCGGGAAGTGGCCTTTGATCACCGCACAACCGCGACGTTTAACCTCATCACGCGTTGCCTCGCTGATGGCGCCGGAGACAATATCAGCGTAAGGGATCTCCGGCCACACCGGCAGGCCCTGCGCTTTTCGTGCCTCAATGTCCGCCACGCGGGCTTCAATTTTTGCTGTCAGCTTATCGAAAACCAGCTGTACGTCGCCAAGTTGCGCCCGCAGTGCGGCCTTCATCTGGCGAATCGCCAATTTCGGATCGGCAGGCAATGTATCGTGGGTAAAGGTAAGCGCCATATCAACCTCGCAATCTTTCATTCGAAAGTAAAAATAATTACAGGTGATACTTTAAGTTAAAAATAAGTTAATGCAAGTTTAAAAATCATGATGGTTGATTCGACAGGGATCGGTAGGCCGGATAAGGCAAAGCCGCCATCCGGCACTGTACGAGGGGGCTGGCTTACGCCTGGAAGGGGCCGGTTTTGTCCAGCACGGCCTGAATAACATTTAACGCGCCGTGGTGGTTATTATCATCCGTTTGATAATCGGCAATTGATTTAATGCTCTCAGCAGCATTTTCCATCGCAAACGCGTATTTCACCAGCTTCAGCATTTCTGCATCGTTGCCGCTATCGCCAATCGCCACGCACGCCTGCGGCGAGATATCCCAGCGCTTAAGCAGGCGGCTGATACCATTGGCTTTATGCAGGCCGGGAATAATCAAATCGATAAAGCCAAAGCCGCTGGTGACGGGCTTCATCACGCCGTCGAGGGAGACACGCAGTTTATCAATCAGCAGAGGAATCTGTTCATCGGGCAGGTTGAGCGAGAATTTGAACAGCTTATCGTCGATATCCGTATAGCGAGCAACGCGTTTCAGACGGTAGTAGTGCTTCGACATCAGCTCAACAAACGCATTGGGGGCGTTTTCGCTGACATAGGCGCTTTCCAGACCGCAGGCGACAAAGTTGAGCGTTTTATCCTTCAGCAGCTCGCCAATGACAATTTGCGACTCATGATGGGTCAGTTCACCGTGGAAAAGCTGTTGCCCGTGCTCATACACCAGTGCGCCGTTTTCGGCGACGAAAGAGATGCGGTCCTGGATTTCCGGGAAGAAGGTGATGAGCTGGTAATACTGATTCCCGCTGGCAACGACGAACTCAATGCCACGCTGTTGAAGCTGTTCAAACTGCGCCAGAAAACGGTCACGATCGTACTTTTTGGCGTCATTAAGAAAAGTTCCGTCCATATCGGTGACGATAACTTTAACGGTCATACTCAGTGCTCCTGATGTAACTGCGACCAGAAGCATTCTAATTACAATGTGACCGCAACCACAAATTTATTTCATATGAAAGTATAAGAGTGCGGGTTAATGTGCCTGCTGTTGCAATTCTTCCACCGCTACGCCGGTTATTGCGCTGACTTTTTCACGATCGAGGCCTTCTTTGAGCAACGTTTGCGCGATACGTTGCGCGGCGATACGCTGGCCTTCAGATAGACCTTCTTCACGCCCCTTTTGATGTAACTGTTCCGCAATAGTCATCAGAGTCTCCCTGTGCTTTGGCGCCCGCTGCGCCAGTTTCTCCAGCAATGCGCTACAGTTCTCGGTATTGCCTTCCACGAACATATAGCTCACCAACGCTTTTAACTGCGTTTCCGTAGTGTATCCCAACAGCAGAAGGGTCACCAGTTGCTCAAGCAAACCTGAGAGATCGCGCTGGCGAATATGTTTTTGCAGCAGTTCGAGCAAGGCCATTCTGCGATGCTGCATGATGTCGTCATCCGGCGTGACGGTGATATCCACGAGCGGAAAGGCGTTATAGAAAACCTGGCGTGCCAGCTCCGGATCGTCAAACTCGTCAATCCAGTCCATGGAGTGGGGATAGGGGCTTTCCTCTCCGTGATAAAACAGAATCGGAATCACCAGCAGAATGGTTTTATGGCCGATATCCAGGTGGCGCTGCATTGCCGCGATAGCGTAACGCATCAGGCGAAAAGCCATATGATCGTCCGGCGAGCTTTGGTGTTCGATGATGACGTAAATGTATCCTGCGCCGTTTCCGGTTTGCAGCGAGTAGAGTACATCGGAGTAGCGCGAACGCAGTTTTTCATCGAGAAAACTTTCGGGCTCAAGCTTCAGTGTGTCGAGGTTGCAGTGCGGGCGCAAAAACGGCGGCAGATGCGCCTCGAGAAAGTCGCGTGCGGTTTCACCGTGGCGTAAAAACGTTTTGAAAATCGCATCATGGGGCGTGGCGGGAAATTTGGTTTTCATGGCGGTCCGTGCCGGTTGTTGAAGGTGGGCGGACTGTAGCACTCGTAAAATGATATGTGTTTTTGGCGTGATTATCCTGCGAGGCGACTCGGAAAATGGCCCCTAAAACGTCAAAAAGCCGGGTTTCCCCGGCTTGAAACATTGCCTGATGCGCTGCGCTTATCAGGCCTACATGACCTGTGCCCTGTTTGGTAGGCCGGTTAAGGCGTTTACGCCGCATCCGGCAAGAGCTTACAGCGTATGCTCGGTACGGGCGATAATATCGTCCTGCGCATCGGGCGAGAGGGCGGTGAAGAACGCCGAGTAACCTGCCACGCGCACGACAAGATCGCGGTACTGATCCGGGTGTTTTTTCGCTTCCAGCAGCGTTTCGCGGGAGACGATGTTGTACTGAATATGCCAGCCTTTGTGTACTTCAAAGAAGGTCCGCAGCAGCACCATCAGTTTTTGCTTATCGCTTTCGTTATCCAGCGTCGCCGGGTTCAGCTTCTGGTTCAGCAGCACGCCGCCGAGAATCGCCGAGGTCGGCAGTTTACCGACTGAACTGATGACCGCGGTTGGCCCCAGATGGTCTGTTCCGGACGCCGGGCTTGCGCCTTCCGCCAGCGGCGTTTTGGCTTTACGTCCATCCGGCGTTGCCATGGTTTGCGCGCCAAACGGCACGTTTGCTGAGATGGACGAGGTGCCCGCATAGTAATTGCCACCAATCGGGCCGCGACCGTAGCGCGGGTTATGATACTGCTTCAGTTCGTCGATGTAGGTTTGATAAGCGCGCGCCAGCAGCGTATCAACGCTGTCGTCGTCGTTGCCATACTTCGGCGCGCCGTTGATCAGGCGTTGACGAAGCTGTTCATGCGTCAGCCCTTCGTAATCTTCCGCCAGCGCTTTCGCCAGTTCCTGCTGCCCAATCAGCCCCTGATCGAAGACCAGTTTTTTTACCGCCGCCAGGCTGTTACCGAGATTGGCGATACCGACCTGAAGCCCGGAAACCCAGTCATATTTGGCGCCACCTTGCTTGATGCTTTTTGCGCGCTCGATGCAGTCATCAACCAGCGCCGAGCAGAGAATATCGTGAACGTTCTCTTCCAGCATGGTGTCGACGACATACTCAATCTCAATCGATTTACGGGTGTAGTAGCGAATCTGCGTATCCCATGCCTCCAGCACTTCATCGAAGTTGTTGAAGTTACCGGCAGAAAGCGCTTTTTCCTGAGCAAGGAACACCTGCTGGCTGGTGGCGTCGCGCCCGCCTTCCATCGCCGCCAGCATCACGCGGGCGAAGTTGATAAAACTCATGCCGGTGCAGCGATAGCCCCATTTGCCACCGACGGCGGTTTCGATGCAGCCGATAGCCGCATAGTCATAGGCGTCCTCTTTTTCGACGCCGAGTTTGATAAATTCCGGAATAACGATTTCATCGTTGTTAAACGCCGGCATGCCGAAGCCGCAGCGAATCACCTGCACGCAGGCGTCGAGGAAGTCGTTGCTCATGCCCGCGTGATAACGAACGCTCAGGTTCGGCTGCGTGGAACGCAGGCGGCCGCAAGATTCGAGAATAGCGTAAGAGAGCGGGTTGACCGCATCCCGCGCTTCACCGAGGACCAGCGTCTGACCGCCGATGGTGACGTTCTGATACAGCGGGCTACCGGCAGAGGCTTTGGAGTGCGAGCCGGAGCGGATTTTGTTCACCTCCAGCAGTTTCAGCCAGCAGCTGTGCAGCAGTTCAATGGCGTGCTCGCGGTCCAGCGTCTGTTCCAGCTCGACGTCGCGGCGATAGTATGGATAGAGGTACTGGTCCATACGGGCAAACGACACCGAGTGGCCGTTGGACTCAATCTGCAGAATCAACTGAATGAAGTAGCATAGCTGCAGCGCCTGCCAGAAGGTTTTCGGCGGCTGGTGGGCGATGATGTCGCAGTTTTCCGCCATCGCCAGCAGCTCATCCCGACGGCTTTCGCGCGTCTCTTCGGCGGCCATTTTACGCGCCAGTTCGGCGAAACGTTCAATGTGCAGGCTTACCGCGTTGAGCACGATATCAATCGCTTTCAGGAACTGTTCGCCGTGCAGATCGTCGAGCACGGTCAGGTTAATGCGCGTGCGGCGCTCGGCCACTTTGGCACGCATACCGTCGAGGCCTTTTTCCAGCAGCAGCGGGAAGTTCACCGCCAGATGCGCGTCGCCGGAGGTCATGTTGCCTTCCGCTTTGATGATCCCGGTCGCCAGCAGCGCTTTTTGTTCATCGGTAAACATACCGTAGCAGCGATCCTGCACGGTCTGGCCACGCCACCATGGGCACACTTCGTGCAGCACGCGCTTGTTCTCTTCGCTTACCGTAAAACCGGCGCCCGGGCGATCCGCCAGATCGTCAATTTCTTTCTCAATCCAGCTCACGGTGTACTCCGGGAAGATTGGCGCGGCGCGTACTTCACTTGCCTGGTTACCGATGATCAGCTCGTCGTGCTTGATCCAGATGGTGCGTTCCGCCAGGTGATGCGCCAGCGCCAGTGCGCGACGAACCGGAATCGGTTTATCCAGATGCTGCTGATACGCTTCGGTGTAGTGGCGGGCGCGTTCGGTGCAAACCGGGGGCTTAACGATGTTTACCAGCGCGGATTTATGCGCTTTGATGCGGTCGGTTAATTTATCGAGCGTCAGAGTGGTCATCAGATTATCCTCGTAGGGTCGCCGTTAAGCCTTTTTCGCGCGCATAGTGCTGGGCAAAATCCAGCAGTTCCGGGTCGTCGAGCGGCTTGTCGGGGGCATTGTAGGGTTGGCCGAGCAGCGAATATTTATTGATGCCCAGCGTGTGATACGGCAAAAAGTGAATCTCCTGCACGCCCAGCTTGTCGGCAGCAAATTCGGTAATCGCTATGATGGAATCAACATCCGCATTAAAGCCTTGAATTAGCGGCACGCGAATGGTCATTTTTTTACCGGCCGCCGCAATGCGTTGTAGGTTATCGAGCACGCGTTTGGCGGAGCCATCGGTCCAGGTTTTAAAACGCGCGTCATCAACGTGTTTCAGGTCGGCCAGAAAGAGGTCGATATAGGGCAGCGCAGGCTCCAGATAGCGCCACGGTACGTGTAGACAGGTTTCCACCGCCGTGTGAATACCTTGCTGATGGGCGTTTTTCAGCAGCGCCAGCGCCAGTTCCGGGTTCATAAACGGCTCACCGCCGGAGAGCGTCAGCCCGCCGCCGCTGCGATCGTAAAACGGCTTATCGCGCAGCACCGTCGCCATAATGTCCTCGACGCTTTTCTCCTCTCCGCACACGGTGAGCGCCTGAGTGGGGCAACAATCGCCAAGCGCGGCGAGATGCGTTTCGTTAAGCTTCTCGCGGTGAATAAGCAGACCATTCAGCGCGCGTTCAATCACCTCGGGCGCCGCCTGATGGCAAAGGTCGCATCCTTCAAGGCACAGACGCGGATCGAACAAGAGATCCTGCTCGCGGGAGCGGCTTTCCGGGTTCTGACACCAGCGGCAGCCGAGCGAGCATCCCTTAAGAAACACTACGGTGCGAATGCCTGGGCCGTCATGGGTGGAATAGCGCTGAATATTGAAAATCATAGGTCGCCCTCATCTTTCGTATAAAGATTTAAATACTTTCGAATGAAAGTTATTTTGACGCAAATCAACCAAACGTGAGGTTTGCCCGTGGTAGTGTTAAAGCATGCTCAATCTCACGGTTTAAGGAACGACGATGGAACTCTATCTCGATACTTCTGATGTCGCGGCAGTCAAAAAGCTGGCGCGGATTTTCCCTCTGGCGGGCGTGACCACTAACCCCAGCATCGT
>CAJYVI010000036.1 GCA_913778145.1 uncultured Pseudocitrobacter sp. | reverse complement strand
GGAGGCGAAGTACCTCAAGAAGCCATGTCCGGTGTTTCACGCGATAGTGTCCATTAAAAAAATGATGGACACTATTTTCCCGAAACCGGAGCCTGCTGCACAGACGGTCTAAATGTGACGCTTACGTTTGGTGTCGATACTGGTTAATTGTCAGCAAATAATTCCAGGAGCGCGTCATGTTACATTTATCGGATCACACCCCCCTGGGCACCGGAAGACATCGTAAATGTTATGCGCATCCGGATGATGCCCAACGCTGTATCAAGATCGTTTACAATAACGATCAGGGCGGCGACAAAGAGATCAAGCGTGAGCTGGGTTACTACGCCCATCTCAACCGTCATCTGAAAGACTGGAGCGGGATCCCGCGTTATTACGGCACCGTTGAGACCGATTGCGGAACGGGTTACGTGTATGACGTAATCAGCGACTTTGACGGCAAACCGTCTATCACCTTAAAACAGTTCGCTGCCGAGTGTCGCTACGAAGAAGATCTGGTTGTTTTGCGTCAGATCCTGCGTTCGTTGAAGAAGTACATCACCGAAAATCATATTGTGACCATGACGCTGAAACCGGCCAACATTCTGTGCCACCGTATCAGCGAATCCGAAGTGGTGCCGGTTATCTGCGATAACATCGGGGAATCGACCTTTATTCCACTGGCCACCTGGTCAAAATGGTTCTGTCGTCGTAAGCAGGAACGCCTGTGGGAACGCTTTATTGCTCAGCCGGTACTGGCTGCCGCGCTGAAGAACAGCAAGCCGCGCGAAGAGCGCAGCGCGCTGGAACTCTCGTCCCGCAAAGCTTAATGCAGTTGGTGGCGGGTCATGAAAGATTCGCCACCGAGTTGACGCATCTGGCGCAGTATCCACGCCTGGCGGCTACGCACGTAGCCTGATGGGGCATCCGCTTTAAAGCGAATGGGGTTCGGTAATACGGCGGCTAACAGTGCCGCTTCCGACATGGTCAGCCTGCTGGCGGGTTTATGGAAATAGCGCTGCGCAGCGGCTTCAACGCCAAAGATGCCTTCGCCAAACTCAGCAATATTCAGGTAAACGGTCAGGATGCGTTTCTTACTCCAGACGGTTTCGATTCCCACCGTTAGCCCCGCTTCCAGCCCTTTACGCAGCCAGCTACGACCATCCCACAGCAACAGGTTTTTCGCCGTCTGCTGCGACAACGTCGACGCGCCGCGAATGCGGTTTTCGTTGCGTTCGTTATGCGAAAGCGCCTTCTCGATCGCCTGAACATCGAACCCCCAGTGCTCCGGGAATTTCTGATCTTCGGCGGCGATCACCGCCAGCCCCATCCACGGCGAGATCTCATCCATGCTGACCCAGTCGGAATGCGCCACATAATGGAAGTCGCCGCTAAACCAGGCGCTTAGCTGGCGCTCGACCATCACCGCAGAAAACGGTACGGGCACAAAGCTGAACAGCGCAATGCCGCCGCCCCAGAACAGCGCCAGCAGCAGCACAACGCGCCAGGCGATACGTTTTATCCACACCAGCGGTGAGACGCGCTTGCTCATTCAGCCAGAACCAGCACGCGCGCCACCAGCTTTTCAATGCCCTCGGCAGCTTCAGCGATGTTCTGCGCCAGCATATAAGCCGGTGTGGTCACCACTTTGTTGTCTTCATCTACAACGATGTCATCGACCGGGCACGGCACGTGTTCCGCGCCCATCTCTTCCAGCACTTCTGCGGTGTCGATATCCGTGCCGATAGTAATGCGTAGCGGGAAATCAAAAATCTTCGGCAACATCGCCGGGGCGATACACATAAAGCCGAGCGGTTTACCCGCCTGATGCATTGCCTGCGCCAGGGCTTTCAGATGGGCGTCGACCTCGCACGCTGCGCCCTGCGTGGCGAAGTTACAGAGGTTTTTCGCCGCGCCAAAACCGCCGGGCACAATCAGCGCATCCAGCTCTTCCGCCTGCGCGCTGGAGAGCGGGCGCACGTCGCCGCGCGCAATGCGTGCAGACTCGATCAGCACATTGCGGCTTTCACCCATCGCTTCTCCCGACAGGTGGTCGATAACATCAAACTGGCGCTTATCCGGCGCAAAGCACACCGCCTGCGCGCCGCTACGGGCGATCGCCAGCAGCGTAATGGTGGCTTCGTGAATTTCAGACCCGTCATAGACACCGCAGCCGCTCAAAATAACGCCAATTTTTTTCATGATGCTTATCCCTCGCTGTAACTGACTGAAGATTATTACTATTTCTGATTAACTCGTTATGCTTCACATATTTTGCTGATTCATGTAACAAATGTTTCAAGTTTTGCTATCTTAATCTGCGTGCAATCGTATTCATCAGGTTGTGTCTTACTAAATTCCTATTACATCTTATGGCGCAGCCACGATTTCCCTGGTGTTGGCGCAGTGTTCGCGCACCCCGGTTAAGCCGGGGTCATTTTTTTTCCGCGTTCGCCACCCAGGATTTAAGCACCGCCACATCGTGCTGCCACTCGGTTTTCATCTCTTCAACCCATTCACCAACGTTATCCCACCAGGCTGGTAAATCAGGTGACTGGATCTGCTGCCCCAACTGTTGCAGATGACGCAGGCCCACGGACCCCGCCGCACCTTTAATTTTGTGGCCTTCCTCGACAATGCCTTTCTGATCGCGCGCGGTCAGGTTTGATTCCAGCACCGCCAGATATCCCGGCATCATCTTCTCAAAGACGGCCAGACCGTCGGTAATGAGCTTCGGCCCCACCAGTTCGATGTACTGCTCCAGCATCGGAATATCCAGTAACTGCTGTGATTTACCCTGTTCAGTTGGCATTGCGGTACTCTCCTCGTCGTCGGCGGTGTCCCAGAATTTTTTGATCATCGCGGTGAGGGCCGGTACTGATAACGGCTTGCTCAGCACATCATCCATCCCCGCTTCCAGATACTCTTTTTTATCTTTCAGCACGTTAGCCGTCAATGCCACCAGCGGCGGCAGGTCATCAGCGGCAAATTTCTGTTTTAACTCGCGAGAGATATCCAGCCCGGTCATATCCGGCAGTTGAATATCCAGCAGTACCAGGTCGTATTCACCTGGCGTAAACATCTCCAGCGCCGCCTTCCCGGTCATCGCCACGTCAACGCTGTTGCCAAGTTTTTCCAACACCGAGCGGGCGACAATGACGTTCAGTTCGATATCTTCCACCAGCAGCACGTTGAGCGCCGGCAGCGGCATATCGTCGTCGTCCAGCGTATCTTCAACTTCGTCGGCGACCGCTGGCGCGTGGACGGTCAGAATAAAGGTCGAACCCTGGCCCGGGTTGCTGGTGACTTCAATATCGCCCCCCATGTCACGTGCCAGACGACGCGAAACAGCCAGGCCAATCCCGGTGCCGGTTGCCGGTTTACCGCCCTGGCTGTCTTTCACCTGATAGTACATGGCGAAGATTTTATCCTGCTCTTCCTGCGGGATACCGATCCCTGAGTCAGCCACTTCAAAGTGCAGCATATTGCCTTCGTCATACCGGACGCGCACTTCAACCTTACCTTGTTGGGTAAATTTCACCGCATTGCTGATAAGGTTCCACAGGATCTGACGCAGACGCGTGCCGTCGGTGATCACTTTATGCGGCAGCGGTAAGCTCGGCTCCATGACGAAGCGCAGCCCTTTTTGTTGTGCCTGTAAACCGGAGAGGTTTTCTAAATCGGAGAGGAAGCCGGTAAAGTCGATGGTCTGGTTATCCAGCTGAACTTTACGGCGCTCCATTTTATCCATATCAATAATATCGTTGAAAATATTACCCAGCGTCACCGCCGAAACATGGATAGTTTTAAGGTATTTTTCCTGCTCAGCGGTCAGCTCGGTATCAAGCAGAATACGGCTCAGGCCGACGATGCCGTTGAGCGGCGTACGCAGTTCGTGGCTGATGGTGGAGATAAAAGTGGTCTTATCGCGGCTGGCACGTTCCAGCGCGTCCTGATAGCGCTTACGCTCGGTGATATCGCGACCAAAGCCCATCAGGCCGTGGCGCTTACCGACGCGGTCGTAATAAGGCACTTTGCGGATTTCAAAGCAGGCTTTGCGGCCATCCGGGTAATCCAGCCACTGTTCATAGGTGAGCGAGACGTTATGACGGAAAACTTTCTCATCGGTTTCCAGCACCTTCGCGGCCGCTTCCGGCGCATAAACGTCTTCCGGATGCAGGTTGATCAGCTGTTTTTCACTTTTACCGGTTAACAGTTCCATCGCCCGGTTACAGCCGGAAAACTCTTTATCTTCATTGCGATAGAAGACTAAATCTGGCGAGGCATCGAGGAACGAGCGCAGGAAAGAAGATTGCTGCTCAAGGCGGATTTGCGTCTCTTCACGCTCTTTCATCTCCACCTTCAGTTGCTCAAGCATGGTTTCACGCTCGGCCTCCGCCTTTTCACGATCGCTGATTTCCTGGTTGAGCTGCGAGATGTTGTCTTTGAGTTGAACGTTGAGTTTGAGATCGCGTTCGCGCATCTCTTCGAGCTTCTCCACCAGCTTCGATAAGCGCTGGCGGGATTCTTCCAGTTGCTCGACGACCACCGATAAAAAGTAGACCGCCCACGGCGTAATCAACAAACCAAAGAAGATAGAGCGGATCACATCAATGCTTTCCACCTGGCCGTGCAGCACCATAGTGACAGCCATCTGTACCACAATGGCGAGCACCACCAGCGCAAGGGCCAATAGCATTGAAAAGCGCACCAGACCCAGCTTCATCATCAGGTCGACGTAATACTGCGCCAGTAAACGGATTTGCTTCATAGGGGGTTCCTTCACGTCATCGTCGCTCAATAATACCCAATTCTGAGCAATGCGTTGAAGGTTGTGTGAAAAATGGTGAGTTGTGCGGTCTTTGTGCCCTCACCCTAACCCTCTCCCACAGGGAGAGGGAACCGATCGCATGCGTATTAATGTTCTGCGCAGGTTTTCTCCCTCTCCCTGTGGGAACCGATCGCATACGGGTTAATGTTCTGCGCCGGTTCTCTCCCTCTCCCTGTGGGAACCGATCGCATGCGGGTTAATGTTCTGCGCCGGTTTTCTCCCTCTCCCTGCGGGAGAGGGCCGGGGTGAGGGGTTGTACCCATCCACGCCCCAGCGCCGATCCCTGCACCCCATGTTCATTCAAATACTTATCCAGCTCCACCATCCCGGTCCAGCGGTTTTCACACCACAGCGGCGCGAGGAGCGTCGGGCGACGTGCGCTGGCGGAAATGCGGTGGTAGATCACCTCTGGCGGGGTATGGCGAATCATCTCGCCTGCCGTCACGGTGTAATCGTCTAGCTCAATACCGCTTAAGCGCCCCGCCTCCCAGGCCTTCGCCATAATACTGCCCTTCACGATATGCAGCGGATGCAGCTTAATGCCGTCCACGCCGGTCTCTACCACGCGTTCCAGGGTTTGCAGGCATTCGCGTTGCCCTTCGCCCGGCAGGCCGACAATCAGGTGTGAACACACCTTCAGCCCGCGCTCGCGCGCCAGCCGGGTGGTGTTCTGGTAACAGGCAAAATCATGCCCCCTGTTGATACGATGCAGCGTTTTATCGTGCGCGGTTTGTAGCCCCAGCTCCAACCATACTTCATAACCCTGGTCTTTATATTCAGTGAGCAAATCCAGCACCGCTTCCGGCACACAGTCCGGACGCGTGCCCACACACAGACCCACGATATTGGCCTGACTGACCGCCTGCTGATACATAGACCGCAGCACCTGCACTTCGGCAAAGGTGCTGGTATAAGCCTGGAAATAGGCAAGATAGCGTTTGGCGCGATTCACCAGGCTGGCCTGATGCTCAAGCTGCTCGGCAATTGAGCGGTACTGCTGCGCTTCATCGGCAAAAGAGGCGACATTGCAAAATGTGCAGCCGCCCCGGCCAATAGTGCCATCGCGATTCGGGCAGCTAAACCCGCCATGCAGCGTCAATTTATGAACCTTTTCGCCATACCGACGCGTAAGATCCCCACCAAACATATTGACTAATTTTTGTAACTGCATAATCTGATAGACCGGCCTGTAGAAAGGGGCCAAGCCTGCCATTTTTAGTCTCGATCGGCGATGACCTGGATCAATCGCCCGGTAGACCTTTATCTCATTGCATAATCACTCAAAATAAATGCAATTTCATTCATTGCCAAGCCGATTACTTTTGCTTATATACGCCGCTTATTTTGCAATAATCCGCCTCTCGTAGAAAAACAGAGTGATCCTATACCCGCACAACCATTGCCAGTGTTATGTGCTGCTTTAAGCGGCAAATTCAGCACAGGCCGTTTATCACAGCGCTTCCAGACAGTGAGTCAGATCACACTCCATCCGCACCTGTTTCGTGGTTAATACAATGTAAAAAATGGATAAAAGCCATAAATATCATTTAATTAAGCCACCTATAGCACATTTTCAGATAAATAAGTTTGCCATTTGACCTGTCTACGGATTCCCGATAAGTTGGAAATCCGCTGGAAGCTTTCTGGATGAGCACTCAGCTCATCATATTTATGCAGTAATTGAGATTCCCTCTGAAGCAAGTCCTCAAACTTGTTTGACCTGCGCGAAAAGGCAAAAGAGGGCGAATGCGAGATCGGTCATTGAACGACCCAATCCCGTCGCCATGCTCTTTCTGCGCCCGTGCGCAATCGGTGTCGGAGTGAGTCACGTAGAGCCTGGGGAGGTTCACTGATATGTTGTACGATAAATCCCTTGAGAGGGATAACTGTGGTTTCGGCCTGATCGCCCACATAGAAGGCGAACCTAGCCACAAGGTAGTGCGTACTGCTATACACGCACTGGCCCGCATGCAGCACCGTGGGGCAATCCTCGCCGATGGTAAAACCGGTGACGGTTGCGGCCTGCTGCTGCAAAAACCGGATCGTTTCTTCCGCATTGTCGCGGAAGAGCGCGGCTGGCGCTTAGCCAAAAACTACGCCGTTGGCATGCTGTTCCTGAATCAGGATCCAGACAAAGCCGCCGCTGCGCGCCGCATCGTTGAAGAAGAACTGCAACGTGAAACGCTCTCTATTGTTGGCTGGCGTGATGTGCCGACCAACGAAGGCGTTCTTGGTGAAATCGCCCTCTCCTCGCTGCCCCGTATCGAGCAAATCTTTGTTAACGCCCCGGCAGGCTGGCGCCCGCGCGATATGGAACGTCGTCTGTTCATCGCCCGTCGCCGCATTGAACAACGCCTGGTCGAGGATAAAGAGTTCTACGTTTGTAGCCTGTCTAACCTGGTTAACATCTATAAAGGTCTGTGTATGCCGGCGGATTTGCCGCGCTTCTACCTGGACCTCGCGGACCTGCGTCTGGAATCGGCCATCTGCCTGTTCCACCAGCGCTTCTCCACCAACACCGTGCCGCGCTGGCCGCTGGCACAGCCGTTCCGCTACCTGGCGCACAACGGTGAAATCAACACCATTACCGGTAACCGTCAGTGGGCGCGCGCGCGTACCTATAAATTCCAGACGCCGCTGATTCCTGACCTGCACGACGCCGCACCGTTTGTTAACGAAACGGGCTCTGACTCCAGCTCAATGGATAACATGCTCGAACTGCTGCTGGCAGGCGGGATGGATATCGTGCGTGCGATGCGTCTTCTGGTTCCGCCAGCCTGGCAGAACAACCCAGATATGGACCCGGAACTACGTGCGTTCTTCGATTTTAACTCCATGCACATGGAGCCGTGGGATGGCCCGGCGGGCATCGTAATGTCCGATGGCCGCTACGCAGCCTGTAACCTTGACCGTAATGGCCTGCGCCCGGCGCGCTACGTCATTACCAAAGACAAGCTCATCACCTGCGCGTCTGAAGTGGGTATCTGGGATTACCAGCCGGATGAAGTGGTGGAAAAAGGCCGCGTTGGGCCGGGCGAGCTGATGGTGATCGACACCCGCAGCGGCCGCATCCTGCATTCGGCGGAAACGGACGACGATCTGAAAAGCCGTCATCCGTATAAAGAGTGGATGGAGAAAAACGTCCGCCGCCTGGTGCCGTTCGAAGATCTGCCGGACGAAGAAGTTGGCAGCCGCGTGATGGACGATGACACGCTCGCCAGCTACCAGAAACAGTTTAACTACAGCGCGGAAGAGCTGGATTCGGTTATCCGCGTACTGGGCGAAAACGGCCAGGAAGCGGTCGGCTCAATGGGTGATGATACCCCGTTTGCCGTGCTCTCCAGCCAGCCGCGTATTATTTACGACTACTTCCGTCAGCAGTTTGCGCAGGTAACTAACCCGCCAATCGATCCGCTGCGTGAAGCGCACGTCATGTCGCTGGCGACCAGCATTGGCCGCGAAATGAACGTCTTCTGTGAAGCAGAAGGCCAGGCGCATCGCCTGAGCTTCAAATCGCCAATTCTGCTGTTCTCTGATTTTAAACAGCTTACGACGATTGAAGATGAGCACTATCGCGCAGATACCCTCGATATCACTTACGACGCGACGGAAACCTCGCTTGAGGCGACGGTAAAAGCGCTGTGCGATAAAGCCGAAGAGATGGTGCGTAACGGCACCGTTCTGCTGGTGCTCTCTGACCGTAACATCGCTAAAAATCGTCTGCCGGTTCCGGCACCGATGGCGGTTGGTGCTATTCAGGCGCGCCTGGTCGATAAGAGCCTGCGCTGCGACGCCAACATCATCGTTGAAACCGCCAGCGCCCGCGACCCGCACCATTTCGCTGTGCTGCTGGGCTTCGGTGCGACGGCAATCTACCCGTACCTCGCCTACGAAACGCTGGCGAAACTGGTCGACACCAAAGCGATTGATAAAGCGTACCGCATCGTGATGCTGAACTACCGTAACGGCATCAACAAAGGCTTGTACAAAATCATGTCCAAAATGGGTATCTCCACCATCGCCTCTTACCGCTGCTCGAAACTGTTTGAAGCGGTCGGCCTGCACGACGATGTGGTTGCGCAGTGCTTCCAGGGCGTGGTCAGCCGTATTGGCGGCGCAAACTTCGACGACTTCCAGCAGGATCTGCTGAACCTGTCGAAACGTGCCTGGCTGGCACGTAAGCCGATTAGCCAGGGCGGCCTGCTGAAGTACGTTCACGGCGGTGAGTATCACGCTTATAACCCGGACGTGGTGCGTACGCTGCAACAAGCTGTGCAAAGCGGCGAGTACAGCGACTATCAGGAATACGCGAAGCTGGTCAACGAGCGCCCGGCGGCAACGCTGCGCGATCTGCTGGCTATCACGCCGGGTAGCGACGCCGTCAGTATCGATGAGGTTGAACCGGCAACTGACCTGTTCAAACGCTTCGATACCGCGGCGATGTCTATCGGCGCATTGAGCCCGGAAGCACACGAAGCGCTGGCGGAAGCGATGAACAGCATCGGCGGTAACTCGAACTCCGGTGAAGGCGGCGAAGACCCGGCGCGCTACGGCACCAACAAAGTGTCGCGCATCAAGCAGGTGGCTTCCGGTCGCTTCGGTGTTACTCCGGCGTATCTGGTCAATGCCGACGTCATTCAGATTAAAGTCGCCCAGGGCGCGAAACCGGGTGAAGGCGGTCAGTTACCGGGTGATAAAGTCACTCCTTACATTGCCAAACTGCGCTATTCGGTGCCGGGCGTGACGCTGATCTCCCCGCCGCCGCACCACGATATCTACTCTATCGAAGACTTAGCGCAGCTCATTTTCGACCTCAAGCAGGTTAACCCGAAAGCGATGATCTCCGTGAAGCTGGTTTCCGAACCGGGCGTTGGCACCATCGCCACCGGTGTAGCGAAAGCCTACGCAGACTTGATCACCATCGCGGGCTATGACGGCGGCACCGGCGCAAGCCCGCTGTCGTCAGTGAAATATGCAGGCTGCCCGTGGGAACTCGGCCTGGTGGAAACCCAGCAGGCGCTGGTTGCTAACGGTCTGCGTCACAAAATTCGTTTGCAGGTCGATGGCGGCCTGAAAACCGGCGTCGATATCATCAAAGCGGCGATTCTCGGCGCGGAAAGCTTCGGCTTCGGCACCGGCCCGATGGTGGCGCTGGGTTGTAAATATCTGCGTATTTGCCACCTGAACAACTGCGCAACGGGCGTAGCAACTCAGGATGACAAACTGCGTAAGAACCACTATCACGGTCTGCCGTTCAAAGTAACCAACTACTTTGAATTTATCGCCCGTGAAACCCGCGAGCTGATGGCGCAGCTTGGCGTGACGCGTCTGGTCGATCTGATTGGTCGCACCGACCTGCTCAAAGAGCTGGACGGTTTCACCGCCAAACAGCAGAAGCTGGAACTGTCTCGCCTGCTGGAGACCGCCGAGCCACATCCTGGTAAAGCGCTCTACTGCACCGAGAACAACCCGCCGTTCGATAACGGTGTGTTGAATGCGCAACTGCTGCAACAGGCGAAACCGTTTGTCGATGAGCGCCAGAGCAAAACCTTCTGGTTCGATATTCGCAACACCGATCGCTCCGTGGGCGCGTCGCTCTCCGGTTATATCGCGCAAACGCACGGCGACCAGGGTCTGGCAGCCGATCCGATTAAAGCGCACTTCAGCGGCACCGCAGGTCAGAGCTTCGGCGTCTGGAACGCGGGCGGCGTAGAGCTGTACCTGACCGGCGATGCCAACGACTACGTCGGTAAAGGCATGGCGGGCGGCCTGATTGCCATTCGTCCTCCGGTGGGTTCCGCCTTCCGCAGCCATGAAGCGAGCATTATCGGCAACACCTGTCTGTACGGCGCGACCGGTGGTCGTCTGTATGCCGCAGGCCGCGCGGGTGAACGTTTCGGGGTGCGTAACTCTGGCGCAATCACCGTGGTAGAAGGTATTGGCGACAACGGCTGTGAATATATGACCGGCGGTATCGTCTGTATTCTGGGTAAAACCGGCGTGAACTTCGGCGCGGGCATGACCGGCGGCTTCGCCTACGTTCTGGATGAAAGCGGCGATTTCCGCAAACGCGTTAACCCGGAACTGGTGGAAGTGCTGGACGTTGACTCTCTTGCTATCCATGAAGAGCACCTGCGCGGGCTGATTACCGAGCACGTACAGTTAACCGGTTCACAACGCGGTGAAGAGATCCTGGCGAACTGGCCGGCATTCTCCGCCAAATTTGCTCTGGTTAAGCCGAAGTCCAGCGATGTCAAAGCACTGTTGGGTCACCGTAGTCGTAGCGCAGCAGAGCTGCGTGTGCAGGCGCAGTAAGGGGTCATCATGAGTCAGAACGTTTATCAATTTATCGACCTGCAACGCGTTGATCCCGCTAAGAAAGCGTTAAAGATCCGCAAGATCGAGTTTGTTGAAATTTACGAGCCTTTTTCCGAAGGTCAGGCCAAGGCGCAGGCCGATCGTTGCCTCTCCTGCGGCAACCCGTACTGTGAATGGAAATGCCCGGTACACAACTACATCCCGAACTGGCTGAAGCTTGCCAACGAGGGGCGTATTTTTGAAGCGGCAGAACTGTCACATCAAACCAACACTCTGCCGGAAGTGTGTGGGCGCGTCTGCCCGCAGGACCGTCTGTGCGAAGGTTCCTGCACCCTGAACGACGAGTTCGGCGCGGTGACCATCGGCAACATTGAGCGCTATATCAATGATAAAGCGTTCGAGATGGGCTGGCGTCCAGACCTGACCGGCGTGAAGCAAACCGGTAAAAAAGTGGCGATTATCGGCGCGGGCCCGGCGGGCCTGGCGTGTGCCGATGTGCTGACGCGTAACGGCGTAAAAGCAGTCGTGTTCGATCGTCACCCGGAAATCGGCGGCCTGCTGACCTTCGGTATTCCGGCCTTTAAGCTGGAAAAAGAGGTGATGACCCGCCGCCGTGAAATCTTCACCGGCATGGGTATTGAATTCAAACTCAACACCGAAGTGGGCCGTGACGTACAGCTCGAAACCTTGCTGAGCGATTACGATGCGGTGTTCCTCGGCGTCGGCACCTATCAGTCAATGCGCGGCGGGCTGGAAAACGAAGACGCTTCCGGCGTGTTTGATGCGCTGCCATTCCTGATTGCCAATACCCGTCAAATCATGGGCTTTGGTGAAAATAAAGACGAGCCGTACATCAACATGGAAGGCAAACGCGTGGTGGTGCTTGGCGGTGGCGACACGGCGATGGACTGCGTGCGTACTTCCGTGCGTCAGGGCGCAACGCATGTCACCTGTGCCTATCGTCGTGACGAAGAGAATATGCCAGGCTCCCGCCGCGAAGTGAAAAACGCGCGTGAAGAAGGCGTTGAGTTCCAGTTCAACGTGCAACCGCTGGGCATTGAAGTGAATGCTAACGGCAAGGTGAGCGGCGTGAAAATGGCGCGCACCGAGATGGGCCAACCGGATGCGAAAGGCCGTCGCCGCGCGGAAATCGTTCCTGGCTCCGAGCATGTGGTACCGGCAGATGCAGTGGTGATGGCGTTTGGTTTCCGCCCGCACAGCATGGAATGGCTGGCGAAACACAGCGTCGAACTTGATTCTCAGGGCCGTATCATCGCCCCGGAAGGTAACGAAAACGCCTTCCAGACCAGCAACCCGAAAATCTTTGCCGGTGGCGATATCGTCCGCGGTTCAGATCTT
Source organism: uncultured Pseudocitrobacter sp. (assembly GCA_913778145.1). GTDB lineage: Bacteria > Pseudomonadota > Gammaproteobacteria > Enterobacterales > Enterobacteriaceae > Pseudocitrobacter. The sequence continues at coordinate 5,863 of CAJYVI010000036.1, read as the reverse complement.
GTGGTGACCGCTATTGCCGAAGGCCGTAAAGCGGCTGATGGCATCATGAACTGGCTGGAAGTGTAAGCCCTGCCTGGAAAGGGAGGCGGCAACAGGAAATTTGGCAGACAGTGTCTGCCAAATCAGATTGCTGAAAAAGTGCACTTTGTTTTTGCCGGATGCGGCGTAACCGCCTTATCCGACCTACAAAACACTCCAGATTCAATGCATTGCGGAAATCTTGTAGGCCGGATAAGCGCCAGCGCCATCCGGCTTTTTTTAATACGCGAGCAAGCTGGCGCGCACTTTAACCACCGTTTTTTTGATATCCTGCGATAGCGCTACGGTACACCCAGGTTTATGTGGTTCCCCCGGCATAAACACGGCGAACATTCCCGGTTTTAACGTCACCGCTTGCTCATCTTCAATGGCAGAGCAAAGCTGATAATCTTCATCCGCATGCAGTTCTTCACACTGCTGTGCAGCCCCTGCAACACCAAAATAAATCCGCTCATCTCCGGTCAGCAAAAGCTGGATATCCACGTACTGCACATGCAGCTCCGCTTTCTTGCTCTCGGCGGGTTGCGTAGGAAATGTCATCACATTCATAAAGATATCGTCACCGCGCAGCTCATAGCGCCCCGGCGCTTTTTCCTGTGGGCGTGCGGTTAATGCCCGCGTAAGCGCCTCAGCCAGTACGGGATGTAACCCCGCTGAGTTCAGCGCCTGAATATCTCCTGTTACCATGATTGTTCTCCCTGGGCCAACAGTGCAGCCCCCAGTAATCCTGCGTCATGCCGATAGTGCGCCGATTGTAATGTGACCTGATAAACGTCAGGCTCCTGCGCCAGGCAGGTCTCCACCCGCGCTAAATACCCATCCGCCAGCCCAACGCTGCCGCCAATGACTACGAACTGGCAATCGGTCGTCGCCTTCACATCGGCGATGAGCCTCGCAAGCGTATGTGCCGAGCGGTGAATGAGTTGCGTCGCCTGTTCATTACCCTGCCCGGCACGAATGAAGATTGTTTTGGCGTCGCATCCGGCGAGTTCACCCTGCGCCGCTGCCGCAATCCCGCGCCCTGAAGCAATGGCTTCTACGCAGCCCCGACGACCACAGCCGCACATCGGCCCGTTAGGATCGGCCAGCGTATGCCCCAGATGCCCGGCCAGACCACCCGTTCCGGCAAGCAGTTTGCCGTTGCTTATCACTCCGCCCCCGACGCCCGTAGAGACGGTGAGGAAAACCATGTCACGGTAATCACCATGCAGAGCATGATATTCCGCCCACGCCGCCGCTTGTGCGTCATTCACCGCCAGCGTCGGCAGCCCGGTTATCGCTTCCAGCGTCTTCGTGAGCGGGAAATTCAGCAAGCCGCCCAGATTTTGCGGGTTAATCGCCAGCAGCACACCATCGCGAATAATCCCGGTTGAGGCGATGGCCACCCGCGTTGCGCGAGGGAAAAGCGGCTCAACCAGCGTTTGCAATGCGACGCGCAGCGCATCCGGCGTCTTGCTCGCCGGTGTGGGTAGCTCGCGACGCGCCACGAGGTTTAGCGCATCATCCACCAGGGCAGCAGCCAGTTTGGTGCCGCCAATATCAATCGCCAGCGTGATCATGACACCGCCTTTTTTAACGCCGTGTTGTACCACTGACAGATATGCTCCAGCCGCGTAATCGCAGAACCGACTGTTACCGCCCACGCGCCGTGGCGCATTGCTTCTGCCGCCTGTGCAGGCGTGTTGTAGCGCCCTTCGGCGATAACCCGGCAGCCCGCGTCGCTTAAGGATTTCACCAGCGCGAAATCGGGTTCTTCCGGCGTGTGCGGCGTGGTGTAGCCCGAAAGCGTGGTGCCAATAATGTCTGCGCCCAGCCGCTGGCAGGCCATACCGTCTTCATATGTAGAGCAGTCGGTCATTGCCAGTAAACCGTGCTGGTGGATCTGCGCCAGCAGCGCCTCTACGCTCGCCGGGCGTACGCGGTCCGTACCGTCGACGGCGATGATGTCAGCCCCGGCCTGCGCCAGCGCGTCGACATCTTCCAGAAAAGGCGTGATACGCACCGGTGAGTCATCCAGGTCACGTTTGAGAATGCCGATAATCGGGATGGACACAAGCGCGCGGGTAGCGCGTAAATTCGCTACGCCTTCAATACGCAGTGCAACTGCCCCCGCCTGTTCCGCTGCCAGCGCCATCGCGGCGACAATGTCGGGTTTATCCAGCGGGCTATCAGAGACGGGCTGGCAGGAGACAATCAGCCCACCAGCACGCGCAATGTTGTTATTCAGCTGTTCAAGTAAAGACATCATCATATCCTCGGAGAAGTGCCCGGCATGTGCCGGGCTCCCTGGTTAACTTTTACTTTTCACTAATCCACTTTTATCGCCGCCAAACGGTACGGCTCCACTGAACGGTTTACCGTCGATTGCATCGTGAGTACGCAGCGCTTCCGGGCGAATCCAACGCTGAACGCGCGTGGGCATGTCGAGGCCGATCAGCAGGATCACCACAAACGTAAGGCTGAAGGAGAGCGAGCCCAGCGCGGTTCCCAGATCCAACCGTTGGGCGATCAATGCCCCGAGGATCGGAGCCAGTGCGCCGCCTAACGCACCGACGTTGTAGGTAAAGCCGAGGCCCGCCGCACGTTGATCCGTTTCGAAATAACCGCCGATCAGTTTCGGTAAGATCCCGGAGATCCCCTGCCCCAGCATCTGCTGGAAGAAGAGTAACAAGCCCAGTACCCAGACGTTTGTGCCACCAATCGCAAACACCGGAATGATCAGCAACTGTGAGGCCAGCAGGCTGCAAACATAGGCTTTGCGGGTGCCCAGCCAGTCGCCGAGGAATCCGCCCACGCAGCAGCCTACCGCCGCGCCAAATCCACTGAAGAACAGGACGTTCGCCACGGTGTGCGGGTCATAAGCCAGCTCGGTTTTCAGATAGGTCGGTAACAGCGCCTGAATCGGCCATGAGTAGAGAAAAGCAAACAGCACCACCACCATCAGCATGACGCCGGTCGGCCAGCGTTTACCGCTGCTTTGCACCATAAAGCTGATGAAGATAATGGCGCATACCAAACCCAGTAGTGCGACCAGCCCGGCAATGCGGGCTTCGCCCGCAAAGCAGTACCACAGTGACGCTCCGGCCACGCAGGTCATGATGATGTTCATCACCCGATACTGGCCACGATAGAGGATATCGACCATTGTGCGTACCGGGGCTTTGCCTTCGTGTTTGGCTTTCCAGTCTTCCGCTTCCGGGATGTTTTTACGCAGCCACAGCGCAAAGACGATTGGCACGATGCCGATGAAAAACAGCGCGCGCCATCCCCAGACGGGCACTACCAGGCTGTAGACCTGTGCCGCAACAACAGCACCGACGGAGAAACCGGAAATCAGGAAGCCGCTGGCTTTATTGCGTAGCTGTTTTGGCCAGCTTTCAATGACATAGGTTGCGCTGGAACCATATTCTCCCGCCATCCCCATGCCAATCACCAGACGGGCGATAAACAGCGAGGTGTAACCTGGCGCAAAGCCGCAGGCGAGTGTTCCCGCCGAGAAGAGAATGATGCTGGTAACCATTGCCAGACGGCGACCATAGCGATCCCCCATTGCGCCAAGCATCAGGCCGCCGAACCAGCGAGAGATAAAGGCGGCGGAGATCAGGCTTGCCGCCTGAAGCGTAGTTAGACCGAATTCACCCTGCACTTCGGTTAACACCAGGGCGATTAAGACAAAATCAAAACCATCAAGCAAATACCCCAACCAGGCGGCGGAAAATGCCCGCCATTGTGCCCGGTTGAGATGGCGATACCACGGGATGTTCTGGATTGTTGTACTCATGGTGAGTCTCCCGCGGTGGGCCTGGCCCACGCGCTTTGGTATGAATGTGTTGGATGGGTGCGGGTTCTTCCCCTCACCCTAACCCTCTCCCTCAAGGGAGAGGAGACCGACCGCGCCAGTGGTTAAGTACGTGCGCTTTTCTCCCTCTCCCTGTGGGAGAGGGCCGGGGTGAGGGTCAGCTCCGCTCCTGCATCAGCTGCTGCGCCAGCGCTTTCAGCTCCGGCAAGAATTTCTCGTCCACCGGGGAGAACGGTTTGCGGCACAGCGGCACGGAGACCACATCCATGTAATGCAGCACCGTTTTCAGCCCACGGAACACGCCCACTTTGATAAGCAGGTCGATGACCTTGTTACACTCGCGCTGGAGCTGCTGCGCCTTCGCGATATCGCCTGCTTTCAGTGCCTGCGCGATCCCCATGTAGCGCCAACCCATGATGTTGTAAGTGCTGCCGATCCCGCCGTCGGCGCCCGCCAGTAGGCCGGAGGCGAAGATCTCGTCGTAACCGTTGTAAAGCACCAGATCCGGATGTTCGCGGCGGATCTGTTCCATCTGATACAGATCGCCCGAGGTTTGTTTCAGCGCGCCCACGCCCGGCAAAGTGACCAGCGTGTTGATTTGATCCAGCGTCAGTTTTACACCACTCAGCGCCGGAATGTTGTAGACCACCATCGGTAATCCATCAGCCGAGTCGATAATTGCACGATAGTGATCGCAATGTTCTTCAAAGCTAAACGGGTAGTAGAATGGCGTCACCGCCGAGACGGCATCAAAACCGCAGCGCTTGGCCGCTGCCGCAAGCTGCTGGCTTTCCGCCGTGCTGACACAGCCAACATGGGCAATCAGGGTAATTTTCCCTTTCCCCTCTTCCGCCACGATTTCTAGCACTTCTTCACGCTCAGCCAGGCTCTGAATAAACGCTTCCCCGGTCGATCCCCCCACGTAGACACCGTCAATGCCCTGCTCAATGTTGAAGCGCACCAGGCGGCGCAGGCTCTCTTTATCAATCTTTTGCTGAGCGTCGAAAGGAGTAAGAAGCGCGGACATTACGCCCCGTAAGTTGCCAGACATACATACCTCGTAGTGATGTTTGATTGGATTAACTATGTACCTTTATACCTGTTATACCAGATCACTTTTACAGCAGCGTAATACAGAAAGCTTATTGTGCGATCGACTTCACTAAATCGATCGCAGAGATGGGATCACTTACGGGATTTTTTGGCTTTGCCGAAGGCGTGCCAGGTAGCGGAGACGCTGTTGAGGTGGGTTTGCAAAGCGCGATCGGCTTCATCCGGATCGTGTGCGCGGATGGCATCGACAATAGCGATATGCTGTTGATAGCTCATGCTATTGTGCTCGTGAAGTTCCTGATCCGCCACTTTCGGGCGCGCGGCAATCAGCCAGTCGAGCAGCGCGACGTGGATCGCCATAAAGATCGGGTTGCCGGGAATTTCCGCCAGTACGCGGTGAAAGTCGACGTCCGAGCGTATAAACTGCGCGTTGTTATCCAGCGCCTGGCTGTTGATCTCCAGCGCTTTACTCAGCAGCGTAATTTGTTCATCCGTGGCGTGTTCGGCGGCGTAGCGCACCAGGCTTGATTCAAAGAACAGGCGTAGTTGTTCGAAGTGCGCGATACCGCCAGGGTGCGAGAGAAAATCTTTCGCCATCCCGGAGAGCTCGCCAATGATGGTATCCGCAGAAGGGCGTGATACGCGCGCGCGTTCACCGTTGTTGATCTGCACTAGCCCTTTACGCTTCAGTGCCGCCAACGCTTCCCGCACCGACGGGCGGCCAACGTTAAAGAACGCCATCAGCTCACGCTCGGACGGCAGTTGCTCCCCTTCGCCAAATTCCCGGCGGCGAATCATCTGCTCCAGCTCTTCCTCCACCATTTCAGACAGTTTTTTGCGCGCCAGCGGGCGGCGGCGCAGGCTGTTGCCGATGGTGTCTTCTGAGTTGGAATCAAATGCGCTCATAGGTACCGTTTAACCTGAAAAGATGAGGAAATTTCACTGAATTTTCATCATATCACAAAATGTGAG
>CAJYVI010000035.1 GCA_913778145.1 uncultured Pseudocitrobacter sp. | reverse complement strand
TTGCCATCTGTACCCTGATGTGGGGCACCAACAGCCTGTATATTATTAATATGCCCCTCTACATTATTAATGAACTGCATCTGCCAGAGAAACTGGCTGGTGTAATGATGGGAACGGCCGCCGGTCTGGAAATACCGACAATGCTCATTGCCGGATACTTTGCGAAGAAGTTGGGTAAACGCTTTCTGATGCGCCTGTCGGCTGTCGCCGGGCTGTTGTTCTATGCGGGCATGCTAACTTTCCATAACCCAATGCTGCTGCTGGCGATGCAGGTGCTGAACGCGATTTACATTGGGATCCTTGGCGGCATCGGAATGCTCTATTTTCAGGATCTTATGCCAGGCCAGGCGGGGTCTGCGACGACGCTTTATGCCAATACCTCACGCGTAGGCTGGATTATCGCCGGTTCGCTGGCGGGCGTTGTCGCGGAAATCTGGAACTACCATACGGTATTCTGGATAGCGCTGGTTCTGTGCGTTTGCGCGATAGGCTGTCTGGTAAGAATCAAAGACGTTTAAGGCGTCGTTAGCGCTTCAAGGGTCAACAGCCAGGTGGTTGCTTCTGTGCGGTTCGCGCCGCACATCTCCGCTGATGGTTGCAGCCCGGCACACACTTTTGGCCGCAGCGGCGAGGTAAAAATCTTACAACGCTGGCGCTCATCAAGCTGAATGCAAGGGGTGTTGGCAGGCTTACCGTTCGGCATGCCGGGGATCGGGCTGGAGATAGAAGGCGCAGTGCAGCAGGCCCCACAATCCGGGCGACATTCCATAATGTAGACTCTTATCAGGGGCGCAATGCCGCGCACAGTATCACCTTTTAGCGGAAGATAGCAAAACCCTTCAATTCCACTTGCCTGAAAGGCCCGTCGCGAGTACTTTTACGCGATATTTTTGACACCCTTGTACACAGGATAATTGCAATGCCAAGAGCGAACGAAATTAAGAAAGGTATGGTGCTGAATTACAACGGCAAACTGCTGATTGTAAAAGATATTGATATTCAGTCACCGAGCGCCCGTGGCGCTGCAACGCTGTATAAAATGCGTTTTTCCGACGTGCGCACCGGCCTGAAAGTCGAAGAGCGTTTTAAAGGCGACGACCTGCTCGATACCGTGACCCTGAACCGTCGCTTTGTTGACTTCTCTTATGTTGACGGCAACGAATACGTCTTTATGGATAAAGAAGACTACACGCCGTACACCTTCACCAAAGATCAGATTGAAGAAGAGCTGCTGTTCATTCCTGAAGGCGGCATGCCGGATATGCAGGTTCTGCTGTGGGACGGCCAGCTGCTGGCGCTGGAACTGCCGCAGACCGTTGATCTGGAAATCGTCGAAACGGCACCGGGCATTAAAGGTGCGTCTGCAAGCGCACGAAACAAACCGGCTACGCTGACTACCGGCCTCGTGATTCAGGTTCCTGAATACCTGAGCGCGGGCGAGAAAATCCGTATCCATATTGAAGAAAAACGCTATATGGGTCGCGCGGACTAATCGCAATGCCTTCGCCTGATGCGCTTCACTTATCAGGCCTACAACGTCGGTGCAATTCATCAAATTGTTTTCACTTGTAGGCCGGGCAAGCGCAGCGCCCCCGGCAAAAATGCAGGCACCGCATTAACGTAAAAAAGCCAGTCCACAATGGACTGGCTTTTTATATTCTGAAACCGAATTACAGCAAATCGCGGAACTTCGTCGCTTTCAGCGCCATTTCAACGCCGCGCACTTCTGCCAGCCCTTTCAGGCGGCCAATCGCCGAGTAACCTGGGTTGGTTTTCTTTTTCAGATCGTCAAGCATCTGATGGCCGTGGTCTGGACGCATCGGAATCGGACGCAAATCACCGGCTTTCTTGCGACGCTGTTCTTCCGTCAGAATCGCATCAACCACCGCAACCATATTCACATCGCCCTGCAAATGCGCGGCTTCGTGGAAGGTTTTCGGGTTGTCTTCACGGCAGGTAGAGCGCAAGTGCGTGAAGTGAATACGGTCGCCAAAGGTTTCAATCATTTTCACCAGGTCATTATCGGCGCGCACGCCATAAGAACCGGTGCACATGGTGAAACCGTTATTGATGCTGTCGACGGTCTCTTTCAGCCACTGCATATCTTCGATAGTCGAAACGATACGCGGCAGGCCAAGGATCGGGCGCGGCGGATCGTCCGGGTGAACCGCCAGGCGCACGCCCACTTCTTCTGCAACCGGCACAATCGCACGCAGGAAGACGGCCATGTTTTCACGCAGCTGATCTTTGCTGATGTGATCGTACTCAGCCAGACGCGCACGGAACTGATCAAGGGTATAGCCCTCTTCCGCGCCCGGCAGGCCAGCAATAATATTGCGGGTCAGTTTTTCAACATCTGCCGCGGTCATGGCGTCGAAATACGCTTTCGCCTGCTGCTGCTCTTCCGCGGTGTAATCGGCTTGCGCACCTTCACGCTTCAGGATGTGCAGCTCAAAAGCAGCAAACGCGATTTGATCGAAGCGCAGCGCTTTGGAACCGTCTTCCAGCGTGTATTCGAGATCGGTACGCGTCCAGTCAAGGATCGGCATAAAGTTGTAGCACACGGTATCAATACCGCAGGTCGCCAGGTTGCGAATGCTCTGCTGGTAGTTGGCAATCCAGGTCTTATATTCACCGGAATGCGTTTTGATATCTTCGTGAACCGGAATACTTTCAACAACAGACCAGGTCAGCCCTTTTTCCGCCAGCATCGCCTGACGTTTTTGAATTTCTTCGACCGGCCAAACCTGACCATTTGGGATGTGGTGCAGTGCCGTCACAACACCCGTTGCGCCAGCCTGACGCACATCATCAAGGGAAACCGGATCATTTGGGCCGTACCAACGCCATGTTTGTTCCATCGCCTCAACCTCTCAACTTGTTATACCAATAAAATGTTCGTTAATGACGACTACCATACATGTTTATTCGTAGTGGTCAAATACGGCCCCCGCAATGATTGATCTGGCTCACATTACCCGGATAAATTCGGCACACCAATTCAATTTGTTGTCATATAACTTTACACTGGCATTGTTAATTACTGGTTAATCGGACGTGTAAACAATGAAAACAATCGCCAACAGTACGCTCCCTGAGAATGTGCAACTGCCTCATTATGATAGAGAAGCATTGCGCTCGCGGATTGTGCATTTTGGTTTCGGCGCCTTCCATCGCGCGCATCAGGCGCTGCTGACTGACCGGGTGCTTAATGCCGAAGGCGGCGATTGGGGGATCTGCGAGATCAGCCTGTTTAGCGGCGACCAGTTGATGAGCCAGCTTCGCGCTCAGGATCATCTGTTCACGGTGCTGGAAAAAAGCGGCGACGGGAACCAGCCGATCGTAATTGGTGCAGTGAATGATTGCCTGAATGCCAAACTGGATTCGTTGGCGGCTATCGTTGAGAAATTCTGCGAACCCCAGGTGGCGATTGTTTCACTGACGATTACAGAAAAAGGCTACTGTATTGATCCGGCGACCGGGCAATTGGATATCAATCAGCCGCGTATAGCGCACGACCAGCAACATCCGCAGGAACCCCACTCTGCGCCGGGCATCCTGGTTGAAGCTTTGCATCGTCGCCGTGAGCGCGGTTTAGCGCCCTTTACCGTTCTCTCTTGCGACAATATCCCGGACAACGGCCATGTGGTGAAAAATGCGGTGTTGGGTATGGCGAAACAGCGCGATCCCGCGCTGGCAGAGTGGATAGCCGCGCATGTCACCTTCCCCGGTACCATGGTTGATCGTATCGTTCCGGCAGCAACCGACGCGTCACTGGCGGAAATCACCGATGAGTTGGGCGGCGTGAACGATCCCTGTGCGATCAGCTGCGAGCCGTTTATTCAGTGGGTTATTGAAGATAACTTTGTGGCGGGCCGTCCGGCATGGGAAATCGCCGGGGCGCAGCTGGTCGAGGATGTGTTGCCGTGGGAAGAGATGAAATTGCGCATGCTCAATGGCAGCCACTCGTTCCTGGCGTATCTGGGTTATCTGGCGGGCTATCAGCATATCAGCGACTGCATGCAGGACGCCGATTTCCGCCTCGCGGCGCATCGTTTAATGATGACGGAGCAAGCCCCCACGCTGAAGATTACCGACGTGGACTTAGGCGCTTATGCCGACAGTTTGATTGCGCGATTTAGCAACCCGGCGCTCAAGCATCGTACCTGGCAAATCGCGATGGACGGCAGCCAGAAGCTGCCGCAGCGACTGCTGGATGGTATTCGCGTCCATCTGGCGCAGGGCAGCGCGTGGCCGCTGCTGGCCTTAGGCGTTGCAGGCTGGATGCGCTACGTCAGTGGCATCGACGATGCCGGTGAAAAAATTGATATTCGCGATCCGCTTTCGGAGAAGATCGCCCGGATCGTTACCAACAGCCGTAATGAAGAGCGCGTAACCGCCCTGCTGACGCTCAGTGAAATCTTTGGCACTGACCTGCCGCATAACGCGACGTTTGTCGAAAACGTTCAGCAGGCGTGGCAGCGCCTGGTACAAACCGGCGCGCGTCAGGCAATCATCACCACTCTCAATAGTTAACAATTTCTGCTTTTATGCGAAGAGAAATCATTTCTCTTCGCGAATTACTTCTCTTTTCATCGCCTTTTCGCCAGGATGAATGCAATCGTAACAACGTTGCAGATTTTTATTCTGGAGTTTTCGTGACAAAGACCAACCTGATAACCGGTTTTCTCGGTAGCGGTAAAACCACCTCTATCCTCCATCTGCTGGCCAATAAGCCCGCCGATGAGAAGTGGGCGGTGCTGGTAAATGAGTTCGGTGAAGTGGGCATTGATGGCGCGCTGCTAGCCGATAGCGGTGCGCTGCTCAAAGAGATCCCCGGTGGTTGTATGTGTTGTGTGAATGGTTTGCCGATGCAGGTGGGCCTGAATACGCTACTCCGTCAGGGAAAACCCGACCGTCTGCTCATCGAGCCTACCGGGCTGGGTCACCCCAAACAGATCCTCGATATTCTCACCGCCGCAGTCTACGAACCGTGGATCGATCTGCGCGCGACGCTTTGTGTGCTAGATCCGCGTCAGTTGCTGGATGAAAAAGTGGTCCTCAACGAAAACTTCCGTGACCAGCTCGCCGCCGCCGATATTATCATCGCTAACAAAGGCGACCGCGCGACGGCAGAAAGCGAAAAGGCTATGGAGAACTGGTGGCAACAGTATGGCGGCGCACGCCAGCGAGTGAATGCCACACAGGGTAATATTGATATCGCCCTGCTCGATCAGCCGCGCAGCAACCTTGCGGAACTTCCCACAAGCGCCGCACACTCACATGCACATCCTGAGAAAAAAGGACTTGCGGCACTCAGCCTGCCGGAACACCAACGCTGGCGTCGCAGCCTGAACAGCGGTCAGGGCTATCAATCCTGCGGCTGGATATTTGACGCTGACACCCTCTTCGACACGGTAGGCATCCTTGAATGGGCTCGCCTGGCGCCCGTTCAGCGGGTTAAAGCAGTGATGCGCATCCCGGAAGGGCTGGTACGAATTAACCGCCAGGGCGCAGATCTGCACATCGAAACGCAGAGCGTCGCGCCGCCGGACAGTCGCATAGAGCTGATTAATGATGCAGATGCCGACTGGAATGCGCTGCAAAGCACTCTGTTGAAGCTCCGTTTAGCGTGAAAGGGCTAAGGTTGCGGTCGTTGTTGAATTTAGGTGATGAAAAAATGAAAACGCGATATCCGTTAATCCTGCTGCTGAATGCGGCGGGCATAGCGCTTTTTTTATGCTGGTTCCTGCCAGCCAACCATGGCGTCTGGTTTAATGTTGATTCCGCGATTTTCCACTTCTTTAATCACGGACTCGATGAGAGCCGGGCTTATCAGTGGTTCCTTGCGATTACCAACAACCGCGCCTTCGATGGCTGCTCGCTGTTGGCAATGGGATGCCTGATGCTTAGCTTCTGGCTAAAAGAAGATGCAGCAGGTCGTCGGCGGATCATTATCATTGGCCTGGTGATGCTGCTTAGCGCAGTCATTATTAACCAGCTGGCGCAGAATTTGATGCCGGTTAAGCGCGCCAGCCCTACGCTATTTTTCCCGGATACACATCGGGTGAGTGATTATTTGCACATCTCGACCAAAGACGCCTCGCGGGATAGTTTCCCTGGCGACCATGGCATGATGCTGCTCATTTTCTCAACATTCATGTGGCGTTATTTCGGCAGAAAAGCATTCGCTATCGCGCTGGCTATTTTCGTGATTTTTGCCTTCCCACGCGTGATGATTGGCGCCCACTGGTTTACCGATATTGCCGTCGGGTCACTGACTGCGGTGTTGATTGGCATTCCATGGGTATTGATGACCCCGCTCAGTGATAAAGCAATAGCGCTTTTTGAACGCTATCTTCCGCGGTTCAATATGACGCAATCCGAAAATAAATAACGTTCGTTATAAATTTGTCATCGGGGATCGTTTTAGATCCCCGATTTGTTTTGACCGATGAATCATTCTCCTGACCATTTCCCACACGAAATATTCGCCTTATGAATGAGTGAGTTGCCTATTTTTCAGGCTAAATTGACACTATTTTACGCATTCACAAATTTTAACTTTCTGTATCACATTTTCTTATAAGAAATCCTGTAAAACCGCTCGCAATGCCTTTGTCAATCGGGTAATCTCAATCGCGTTTGCCAATAATGAGCAATTATTCTCATAGTGAATAAATTTGTGCGCTAGTCCACAGATCTGACTTTAAAGAATTGTCTCATTGTTAGCGTGTATTTAGTCTCAGACGCGTTTGGCATTTTTTATAACGACATTGTCGTTAAGGACTTCAAGGGAAAACACATAAAATGGTCAAATCTCAACCAATTTTGAGATATATCTTGCGAGCGATTCCAGCAGTAGCAGTTGCGGTTCTGCTTTCTGCCTGTAGCACAACAAAAGACACCGCCAGGAATATGCATTCTGAGACGCATGCTGTGGGCACCAACGATGCCTCGTCACTGCAAGCCTCTCAGGATGAATTTGAATCAATGGTCCGCAACCTCGACGTGAAATCACGTTTGATGGATCAGTATGCAGGCTGGAAAGGCGTTCGTTATCGTTTAGGCGGTGACACCAAACGCGGCGTTGATTGCTCCAGCTTTGTACAGCGCACCTTCCGCGAACAATTTGGTTTAGAGCTGCCGCGTTCTACGTGGGAACAGCAGGAAACCGGTAAATCCGTTTCTCGCAGCCAGCTCCGCACCGGCGATTTAGTCCTGTTCCGTGCAGGTTCTACCGGTCGTCATGTCGGCATCTATATCGGTAATAATCAGTTCGTTCACGCGTCTACCAGCAGCGGTGTTACGATCTCCAGCATGAATGAGCCATACTGGAATAAGCGCTATAATGAAGCGCGCCGAGTATTAAGCCGCTCTTAACATCACTTGCTGTCAGCATCCCTTGATTGACCGCAAGTTTAAGAAAGCACTGCTCAGGCAGTGCTTTTTTTTTCCGCTGACCTGGCGAAACCGAATGAAATAATCGAGACACGCAACCTTTATGCTAAGCCGTAAGACGCTGTTGTTAAGCCGTAGAATTGCCATTACCAGCCTGCTGGTAGGGGTGTTTTTTGCTCTGCTGGCAGGCGGAACTCAGTTTTTTGTCTCTTACCACAAACGCACCGAACAGTTTGACAATACCATTAGCGAGTTGAAAACCTACCTCAATAGCTATTTTGGTGAAGTGCTCACAACCATCGATACACTGCAACCTTTAACAATGAGCTCATGTGAAGATGTTTCCTCTGAGCTTACCTCACGTGCCGCCTTTAGCCTCAACATACGCGCTTTTCTGCTGGTAAGAGACGGCCACGCGTTTTGTTCATCGGCGACGGGGCCGCTGGATATCGCGATCAACGAGCTCGTCCCTTCCCTCGACCTGTCACAGAATAAAGCCATGGCGATTTTGCCCGGCACGCCTATGATGCCGCACCGTCCGGCCTTTATTCTGTGGGCTCGTAGCCCGCTGCTGGCCGACCGGGGTGTGTTTACCTCTATCAACGCGAATCTGATGCCCTGGATTCTGAATTCATCCCGGCAGAGCCAGTACAGCGGTGTTGCCCTGGTCATTAATAATCAGACGGCAATTTCGACGTTTAACCACCAGCCTGTGGCGCTGACGAGTATCGAAAATACGCCCGTCCGTCGGGCCAAAATCAACGGCGTTCCGCTGGAGATTTATCTCTATGGCAACGAAGTCGCCACGGACAATCTGCTTTATGCTCTGCTGCTTGGGGCGATGTGCGGCCTGCTGACTGGCATCCTGTGCGCCTATGTCATGACCATAAGGATGCGCCCTGGCCGCGAAATTCTTTCCGCAATCAATCGGGATCAGTTCTACGTTGTTTACCAGCCAGTGGTGCATGCCAGTGATTTACACATTGGCGGCGTAGAGGTGCTGATGCGCTGGACACATCCGGTAGCGGGCAACATTCCGCCAGACGCCTTTATCAGCTTTGCAGAAGGGCAAAACCTGATTGTTCCCCTCACCCGCCACCTTTTCGCGTTAATCGCCAAAGATGCGCCTGCGCTGCAAAAAATCCTGCCGCCCGGGACGAAGCTTGGGATCAACATCTCGCCCAATCATCTGCACGCAGAGAGCTTCAAACAGGATATTCGCGAACTGCTTGCCAGCCTGCCTGAGAATTATTTCTCGGTGGTGCTTGAGGTGACCGAGCGCGACATGCTCAACGAGAAACAGGCAATCAAGCTGTTTGAGTGGCTGCATGGCGAAGGCATCGAGATTGCCATTGACGATTTCGGTACCGGTCATAGCGCGTTGATTTATCTTGAGCGCTTTACGCTGGATTACCTGAAAATCGACCGCGGCTTTGTTAACGCTATAGGGATGGAAACGGTCACCTCGCCGGTGCTCGACACAGTACTGACGCTCACGCACCGCTTAAATCTGGTGACCGTCGCGGAAGGCGTTGAAACGCAAGAGCAGGCAACGTGGCTGCGCGACCACGGCGTGGATTTCCTGCAAGGCTACTGGATTAGCAGACCGCTCACCCTCACTCAGCTTGTTGAGGCACATAATGAGCCTGCGAAATATTTCACAAGCCGCTAAGGGTCAATTATTATTCAAGGACAAAAGGTTAGTGCCTGACTAACCGCTCATAAAGGGAAGGTAGCCCGGTGATATTTGTGCGCATGTGTCTCGTGCTGTTGGCGCTGAGCAGTTTTTCCCTCGGCGCTCAGACGATTAAAGAGAGTTACGCGTTTGCCGTCATTGGCGAGCCGAAGTATGCCATTAACTTTAATCACTTTGATTATGTTAACCCGGCAGCGCCTAAAGGCGGCGCGGTGACGCTTTCCGCCATAGGCACCTTCGATAACTTTAACCGTTATGCGCTACGTGGTAATCCCGGCGTGCGCACCGAAGCACTCTACGATGGGCTTTTCACCACCTCCGACGATGAACCGGGCAGCTACTACCCGCTGATTGCTGAAAGCGCGCGCTATGCCGATGATTACTCATGGGTTGAAGTCAGCATGAACCCGCAGGCCCGCTTTCATGATGGAACGCCCATTACCGCCCGCGACGTCGAGTTTACCTTTCACAAGTTTATGACCGAAGGGGTGCCGCAATTCCGATTGGTTTACAAAGGTACGACGGTCAAAGCCATTGCGCCGCTTACCGTACGTTTCGAATTAGGTAAACCGGGTAAAGAGGATATGTTAAGCCTCTTCTCGCTGCCGGTGATGCCAGAGAAATTCTGGCGCAACCACAAACTGAGCGACCCGCTCTCTACCCCACCGCTCGCCAGCGGCCCGTACCGCATTACCGACTGGCGGCTGGGGCAATATATTGTCTATTCGCGAGAGAAAAATTACTGGGGCGCGAATTTGCCCGTCAACCGAGGCCGCTGGAATTTCGATACGCTGCGCTACGACTATTACCTCGATGACAATGTCGCCTTTGAAGCCTTCAAGGCGGGTGCGTTTGATGTGCGTAACGAAAGCAGTGCCAAAAACTGGGCCACGCGCTATATCGGCAAAAATTTCGCTAACGGCTATATCGTTAAAGAAGCGCAAAAAAACGAGGCCGCACAGGATACGCGTTGGCTGGCATTTAATATTCAACGCCCCGTCTTTGCCGATCGCCAGGTGCGTGAAGCCATCAGCATGGCCTTTG
This sequence comes from uncultured Pseudocitrobacter sp., assembly GCA_913778145.1. Taxonomy (GTDB): domain Bacteria; phylum Pseudomonadota; class Gammaproteobacteria; order Enterobacterales; family Enterobacteriaceae; genus Pseudocitrobacter. The sequence continues at coordinate 9,011 of CAJYVI010000035.1, read as the reverse complement.
ATTTTGAATGGATGAACAAGGCGCTGTTTTATAACGCCTACAGCCGCCCCGCCAGTTATTTCCAGAATACCGAGTACGCGGCACGACATTATCCGAACGCCGAGGAACTCACGCTGCTCGCGCCGATGAAAAAAGATTTACCGGCAGAAGTTTTCACCACAATTTATCAGCCGCCGGTCTCTAACGGTGATGGCGCAAACCGCCAAAACCTGCTGAAAGCGGGCGATCTGCTCACCCGCGTCGGTTGGGTGCTGAAAGACCAGCAGCGCGTAAATGAAAAAACCGGTCAACCGCTACGTTTTGAGCTGCTGGTTGCCTCCGGCGGTAATAATCAGTGGGTGCTGCCTTTCCAGCGCAATCTGAAACGTCTTGGCATCGATATGTCTATTCGCCAGGTGGATAACTCTCAGCTGCTCAGCCGCCTGCGTAAACGCGATTACGACATGATGCCAAGCCTATGGCGCGCCACGGCATGGCCCAGCTCCGATTTGCAAATTTCCTGGTCATCCGAGTACATCAACTCAACCTACAACGCTCCTGGCGTTGCCAGCCCGGTCGTTGACGCGCTGATCAACCAGATAATTCAGGCGAAAGGTGACGAGAAAAAATTGCTGCCGCTGGGTCGTGCGCTGGACCGCGTCTTAACGTGGAATTTCTACATGCTGCCGATGTGGTATATGGCCGAAGATCACGTCGCATACTGGGATAAATTCTCGCATCCGCCGATTCGCCCACTCTATGCCAGCGGCTTTGATAACTGGTGGTATGACGTCAATAAAGCGGCGAAACTGCCGGAAGCCCGGCGTTAAGGAGAACCCATGAGCGCCTATTTGCTCCGCCGCTTATTGCTGATTATCCCGACGCTGTGGGCAATCATCACGCTTAACTTTTTTATTGTGCAGATTGCGCCCGGTGGCCCGGTCGATCAGGCGATTGCCGCCGTTGAATTCGGCAACCCTGGCGGCCTGCCCGGCACGAGCGGCGGCGGCACAGGCGGAGGTCATGCGCGCGCGGGCGTCGGAAATATTGCCGACAGCCAGTATCGCGGCGGGCGTGGCCTTGACCCGGAAGTGATTGCCGAAATTACTCAGCGCTACGGCTTTGACAAGCCGCTGCACGAACGCTACGTCAAAATGCTGTGGGATTACATCCGCTTTGATTTCGGCAACAGCCTGTTTCGTAACGCTTCCGTTTTACAGTTGATGAAGGACAGCCTGCCCGTATCAGTCACGCTCGGCCTGTGGAGCACGCTAATTATCTACCTGGTGTCGATACCGCTCGGTATTCGCAAAGCGGTGCAAAACGGCAGCCGTTTCGACACCTGGAGCAGCGCGCTGATCATTATCGGCTACGCTATTCCGGCGTTTCTGTTCGCTATCTTGTTGATTGTGTTCTTCGCCGGCGGCAGTTACTACGATCTGTTCCCGCTGCGCGGTCTGGTGTCGGCCAATTTCGACACGCTTCCCTGGTATCAGAAAATCACCGACTACCTCTGGCACATCACGCTGCCGGTACTGGCGACGGTAATTGGCGGCTTTGCGGCGCTCACCATGCTGACCAAAAACTCATTTCTTGATGAAATCCGCAAGCAATACGTGGTTACCGCTCGCGCCAAGGGTGTGAGCGAGCACAACATTCTGTGGAAGCATATTTTTCGCAACGCCATGCTGCTGGTGATTGCCGGTTTTCCAGCCACCTTTATCAGCATGTTCTTTACCGGTTCGCTACTGATTGAAGTGATGTTTTCCCTGAACGGTCTCGGGCTTCTGGGTTATGAGGCAACCGTCTCGCGCGACTACCCGGTAATGTTCGGCACGCTCTATATTTTCACGCTGATTGGCCTGCTGCTGAATATCGTCAGTGATATCACCTATACGCTGGTCGATCCGCGCATTGATTTTGAGGGGCGTGGATGATGGCGTTAAACCCAATCAATCAGGCCCGCTGGGCGCGCTTTCGGCATAACCGTCGCGGCTACTGGTCGCTGTGGATCTTTTTGATCATTTTCGTATGCAGCATGTGTTCCGAGCTCATCGCCAACGATCGCCCGCTGCTGGTGCAGTACAAAGGCAGCCTCTACATGCCGCTGGTAAAAGAGTACAGCGAGCAAACCTTCGGCGGCCAGTTTGCCACCGCTGCCGATTACCAGGACCCGTGGCTGCGCAAACAGTTGAGCGAAAATGGCTGGGTGCTGTGGGCGCCGGTTCGTTACGGTGCGACAACCATCGATTTTAATACGGATCTTCCCTTCCCTTCACCGCCTTCCGCGCAAAACTGGCTGGGCACCGACGCCAACGGCGGCGATGTGCTCGCGCGTATTCTCTACGGCACACGCATCTCGATTCTGTTCGGCCTGATGCTAACGATTTGCTCAAGCGTAATGGGCGTCGCGGCCGGTGCGATTCAGGGTTACTACGGCGGTAAGATTGACTTGTGGGGGCAACGTTTTATTGAGGTATGGTCCGGCATGCCGACGCTGTTCTTGATAATTCTGCTCTCAAGCGTCGTGCAGCCGGGTTTCTGGTGGCTGCTGGCAATCACCGTCCTGTTTGGCTGGATGTCGCTGGTCGGCGTGGTGCGCGCGGAATTTTTACGCACGCGAAACTATGACTATATTCGCGCGGCGCAGGCGCTGGGTGTGAGCGATCGCAGCATTATTTTCCGCCATATGCTGCCCAATGCAATGGTTGCCACCCTCACCTTCCTGCCGTTTATTTTGTGCAGCTCGATTACCACGCTCACCTCGCTGGATTTCCTCGGCTTCGGCCTGCCGCTGGGATCGCCGTCGTTGGGTGAGCTGCTGTTGCAGGGCAAAAATAATCTTCAGGCTCCGTGGCTCGGCGTCACGGCGTTTCTTTCCGTTGCTGTGCTGCTATCGCTGCTGATTTTTATTGGCGAAGCGGTGCGCGACGCTTTCGATCCGAATAAGGCGGTTTAGGATGAGTCATCCCCTGCTTGAGATAGACAATCTTTCCATCGCCTTTCGCAACCAGGGCGTCACGCGCACGGTCGTCAGCGAGCTCTCTTTGCAGATAGACGCAGGCGAAACGCTGGCGCTGGTTGGGGAATCAGGATCGGGAAAAAGCGTCAGCGCGCTCTCTATTTTGCGCCTGCTGCCGCAGCCGCCGGTAAGCTATCCTGGCGGCGATATCCGTTTTCAGGGCGAATCCCTGCTGCATGCCAGCGAACAAACGCTTCGTGGTGTACGCGGTAACCGCATTGCAATGATTTTTCAGGAGCCGATGGTTTCACTAAATCCATTGCATACGCTGGAAAAACAGCTTTACGAGGTGCTTTCTCTGCACCGGGGGATGCGCAAAGAACCCGCGCGGGCGGAAATAGTCGATTGTCTGGACAGGGTTGGCATCCGTAATGCCGCCAAACGGCTGGTGGATTACCCGCATCAGCTCTCCGGCGGTGAACGCCAGCGCGTGATGATTGCCATGGCATTGCTGACGCGCCCTGACCTGTTGATTGCCGATGAACCGACTACCGCGCTGGATGTGTCGGTACAGGCGCAAATCCTCGCCCTGCTGCGTGAGCTGAAGCGTGAGTTAAATATGGGCTTGTTGTTTATCACCCATAATCTGAGCATTGTGCGCAAGCTGGCTGACCGGGTGGCGGTGATGCAACAGGGACGCTGCGTTGAGCAGAATGGCGCTCAGGCGCTGTTTGCCGCGCCCGTTCACCCGTACACCCGCAAGCTGCTCGATAGCGAGCCTTCTGGCTTGCCGGTTCCTTTACCAGCGGATGCGGCTATATTGCTGGCAGTGAACGATCTCAGCGTCGAGTTCCCGATCCGTAAAGGCGTGCTGCGCCGCGTTGTTGATAACAATCGCGTCGTGAACAACGTCAGCTTTACTCTGCGTGCGGGTGAAACGCTCGGGCTGGTGGGAGAATCCGGCTCCGGCAAAAGCACCACCGGGCTGGCGCTGCTGCGGCTCATCGCCTCAAAAGGTGACATTCAGTTTGCCGGAAAACGTCTTCAGGGCCGTAGCCGCAAGCAGCTCCTGCCGCTGCGCCATCGTATTCAGGTGGTCTTTCAGGATCCGAACTCGTCGCTTAACCCACGCCTGAACGCGCTACAGATCATTGAAGAAGGTTTGCGGGTGCACCATCCGGCCTTGTCGGCAGTCGACCGCGAGCAGCGCGTGATTGAGGCCATGCAGGAAGTGGGGTTAGATCCCGATACGCGACAACGTTATCCGGCGGAGTTTTCTGGCGGCCAGCGTCAACGTATCGCCATCGCTCGGGCGCTGATCCTGAAACCGGAATTGATCATCCTCGATGAACCCACGTCATCGCTCGATCGCACCGTTCAGGCGCAAATACTGGCGTTATTAAAAGGATTACAAGAGAAGTACCGGCTGGCCTATATTTTTATCAGCCACGACCTGCACGTGGTACGTTCGCTGTGTCATCAGGTCATTGTGCTGCGACAGGGAAAAGTCGTCGAACAGGGAGAGTGCCAGCGCATTTTCGCTGCACCAGAGCAGGATTACACCCGTCAGCTCATTACGCTGAGCTGACGGTCAGAAAGGATTATTACCGGAAAACGTTTCGGCAATCGCCACGCCAAAATTTTTCAGACGGCAGGTTGCCGCGCATTCGTCCTGACGTTTAACAAACAGGCATGGCTCCCCTTCACACTCCAGAACGGCGCTTTCCAGCGAGATATCCGATAACGCCTGGCTTAGCGTGTGCATTACCGGCCAGGCCTTATCGCCGTCCGGGCTCAGCAGCTTAAGGGCTACCAGCGCATTGTCACTGTTATCGCCGCTTTGCGGAATCGGTTCAACTCTGGAACCTGCGAAACCCGCCGCCCAGCGATAGTCCTGTGGCAGTCGATGTACTATTGAAAGCTGTAATGTGGTCACGATATTTCCCCGGAAGCAATTTACTTCACAATTATTTTACATCCATTTTAACACATTGTTGACAAATCGTCCTACATCCAGAAAAAACGCCTGCAACTTACGGCTTATTCATTGACTGAGTGATTATTTTTGTCGCGACAAGCGAATTGGGTGATGCTTTTCGGCGCTATATGTACCCGTTTCTGTGATCTAACACAACCTTTTTATCTACAACAATGTGACTTTTTACATTATTAGATTTTACATAAAAGAAACATACATAAGTACCACGAATAGTACTTCGGTTGATGTGCATCAAAAAAAAGGGGCGAAAAATCGCCCCTTTATCAAAAAGTTTGTACTACGCACACTTTCGCCGACGGCTGGCGTAGATCAGGAAAAAGAGGGAGCAACTGGCGCACAGTCCAATGGAAAGGATCATCGGCCAGGCGGAATTGAAGGTTGCCAGCGACAGCAGCGCGCCAATGATCGCACCAATCCCGAAACGGAAGGTTCCGGCAAGCGACGACGCCGTGCCTGCCATATGCGGAAACTCATCGAGAATGACCGCCATCGCGTTTGAGGAAACCATCGACACGCAGCCCACGAATACCGCAATACCGAGTACCAGCGACCAGAATCCGACGTCCAGCAGCGCGCACGCCACCATCCACACCGCCATAGCAAACTGTACAAACAGCCCGGCGCGGAACATGTTTAATGCCCCTACCCGACGCACAATACGGCTGTTGATGGTGGTCATGATGAACAGGAAAACGATATTCAGCGCGAAGTAGTAGCCAAAATGCTGAGGCGAAACATGGTTAAGCTCAATATAAACAAACGGCCCGGCGCTCAAAAACGAGAACATCGCGGCAAAGCTAAAACCGCTCGCCAGCATGTAAGAGAGCACGCGTTTGTGGCGGAACAGCGAGGCGAAGTTACCCAGCACCGTGCGCAAATGAAACTTCTGCCGCTTTTCTACCGGCAGTGTTTCCGAAATAAAGAACCAGATAGCCAGCGATGCCAGAATCGCCGCCGCGGCGAGGATCCAAAAAATCGACCGCCAGCTAAACCAGACCAACACTGCGCCACCCGCCATGGGAGCCACCAGCGGCGCGATGGTCGTCACCAGCATGACAAACGACATCATCCTTGAGAATTCTTCTTTAGGATAGATATCGCGCATCAGGGCGTTAATCACCACGCTTGCCGCCGCGGCCGCCAGGCCATGGAAAAAGCGCATTACAATAAGCTGATCGATGCTTTTTGACAGCGCACAGGCAATGGCGGCAACCGCAAAAATCAGCGTGCCGCCAAGAATAACCGGCTTGCGGCCAAGACTATCGGCCATCGGCCCGTACAGCAACTGGCCGACAGCAAACCCCAGAATGTAGGTGCTGAGTGTCATCTGCGCGCTACCGGCCGGTACGCCAAACTGTTGTGAAATAACCGGCAGCGCCGGGAGATACATATCAATAGAAAGCGGCATCAGCATGGCCAACAGGCCAAGGATAAACACAATATTGAATGACGAAGGCTGCCTGGATGTCACAAGTTACCTCTATGTTAGCGCGGCGGGAGGCCGACGCTGGCGATTTCTTCTTCGGTTAACGGACGGTATTCGCCCGGCTCCAGAGAGTCGTCGAGCGCAATCTCACCGATACGTTCACGATGCAGCCCCACCACGTGGTTACCTACGGCGGCAAACATACGTTTCACCTGGTGATAACGGCCTTCACTGATAGTCAGTCGCACCTGCGTCGGGGTAATCACTTCCAGCACTGCGGGTTTGGTAAGATCTTTCTCGTTGTGCAGTTGAACGCCTTTGGCGAACTGCTCAGCGGTATCGTCGCTGACCGGGTTTTCCAGGGTCACGAGATAGGTTTTTTCGCAGTGGTGGCGCGGTGAAGTGATGCGATGCGACCACTGGCCGTCATCGGTCATCAGCACCAGACCGGTGGTGTCGATATCCAGACGACCGGCAGCATGGAGTTTGTGCGCCACGGGTTCATCAAGGAAATAGAGCACGGTAGGATGATCCGGGTCGTCGGTTGAGCAGACATACCCTTCCGGTTTGTTGAGCATAAAGTAGCGCGGGCCGTGCTGCTGGGCCAGAGGGTTCCCCTCGTAAGCCACCTCATGTTCAGGAAGCAGTTTAAACGCCGTATCTCGCACAATTTCGCCATCCACGGTGATGTGGTTGCCGCGGATTTGACGCCCGGCAATAGCACGGCTGACGCCGAGTTGCTGAGCGATAAACTTATCAAGTCGCATGAAAATTTTTAGCCTGTATGATGCCGGGTGTCGGGCAACGCGCCCGAAAAATGGAGTAACAACAATGATCAAGTATAACGGGGTTGTTATACCACTCAAGAGAAAAGATTCGTGGCATACTAATCGCGAGCAAAACCAATAAACGAGCCTCATGACTTTTACACTTCGCCCTTATCAGCAGGAAGCCGTCGACGCCACCCTTAACCACTTTCGCCGACATAAACACCCTGCCGTCATTGTGCTGCCTACCGGCGCAGGCAAAAGCCTGGTCATTGCCGAACTGGCAAGGCTGGCGCGTGGACGTGTGTTAGTACTTGCACATGTTAAGGAACTGGTCGCACAGAACCACGCCAAATATTGCGCGCTGGGCCTGGAGGCCGATATCTACGCGGCGGGCCTGAAGAAAAAAGAGAGCCACGGCAAAGTGGTGTTTGGCAGCGTGCAGTCCGTCGCGCGCAAGCTGGACCATTTTCAGAGCGAGTTTTCGCTGCTGATCGTCGATGAATGCCACCGCATTAGCGATGATGACGACAGCCAGTACCAGCAAATTCTTACTCACCTGAAGAGTGTGAACCCCACCGTGCGCCTGTTAGGGCTGACCGCCACGCCCTTCCGTCTGGGAAAAGGCTGGATTTATCAGTTTCACTATCACGGTATGGTACGCGGCGATGAAAAAGCGCTTTTCCGTGACTGTATTTATGAACTGCCGCTGCGTTATATGATCAAACATGGGTATCTTACGCCGCCGGAGCAGCTCGATATGCCGGTGGTACAGTACGATTTCAGCCGACTGCAGGCCAACAGCAACGGGCTATTCAGCGAGGCGGATCTTAATCGTGAACTGAAGCAGCAAAAACGTATCACGCCGCACATCATCAGCCAGATTGAGGAGTTTGCTCAGGACCGCAAAGGGGTGATGATTTTCGCTGCCACCGTTGAGCATGCGCGCGAAATCACCGGCCTGCTCCCTGCCAACGATGCGGCACTGATCACCGGCGAGACGCCAGGCCCACAGCGCGATAAACTCATCGAAGCCTTCAAAGCGCAGAAGTTTCGTTATCTGGTGAACGTGTCGGTATTAACCACCGGCTTTGACGCTCCACATGTCGATCTCATCGCAATTCTGCGGCCAACCGAATCAGTAAGTCTTTACCAACAAATTGTGGGCCGCGGCCTGCGCCTGTCGCCGGGCAAAACAGACTGCCTGATTCTGGACTACGCCGGAAACCCTCACGACCTCTACGCCCCGGAAATCGGCGCACCAAAAGGTAAAAGTGACAACGTGCCGGTCCAGGTTTTTTGCCCAGGCTGCGGCTTTGCCAATACCTTCTGGGGCAAAACCACCGCCGACGGCACGCTGATTGAACATTTTGGCCGCCGCTGTCAGGGTTGGCTTGAAGATGACGACGGTAACCGTGAACAGTGCGACTACCGCTTCCGCTTCAAAAACTGTCCGCAGTGTAATGCTGAAAACGATATCGCCGCCCGCCGCTGTCGGGAGTGCGACACGGTACTGGTTGACCCGGATGATATGCTGAAAGCGGCACTGAAGCTAAAAGATGCGCTGGTGCTACGCTGTAGCGGCATGGTGCTTCAGCACGGCGCAGATGACAAAGGCGCGTGGCTTAAAATCACCTACTACGATGAAGACGGCGCCGATGTCAGTGAGCGCTTCCGTCTGCACACGCCCGCGCAGCGTACCGCCTTTGAGCAACTGTTTATGCGCCCGCATACCCGCACGCCGGGTGTGCCGCTGCGCTGGATTACGCCCGCCGATATTCTTGCTCAGCAGGCGCTGTTGCGTCACCCCGATTTCGTCGTCGCGCGTAAAAAGGGGCAGTTCTGGCAGGTGCGATTCAAAATGGCTGGTTATCCGAA
>CAJYVI010000034.1 GCA_913778145.1 uncultured Pseudocitrobacter sp. | reverse complement strand
CTATGGTGAATGGTAGGGATATTGCAGATATCAATGCCCCAACAACCAATGCTCCACCGCCTCCGATGTGCCGCGAAAGACTATCTTGCTGGCCTTTTTCTCCAGCTGATAGCGGTACATCGGGTCGTAATATTCGTTAAGCAGCGGCACCAGCCACGCAAAGTGCGGTTCGGTTGAACCACTTTGCTGTTGCTCTACAAGCGCCTGGTCAAGCTTTTGCGTCAGCTCAGCGAAGCGTTGCAGGCCAAGGCGGCGACGAATGGCGAACAGGCCGTGATGCAGATATTCGCTGTACTCCGCCCAGCCTTTCTCTTCACCAAATGCCTCAATAAATGCCTGATGCATATGCGTAAAATACTCTTCACGCAGCCGTTCAAGGCGCAGCTCAAACGGATCGTCCACCACCGCAATCGGGGATTGCGCCATGCGTTCGCGCAGGCACTCCGGCAGGTGATTCGCGCCAATCATATGCCCCTCATCTTCCAGCACCCAGCGCACGTTTTCCTGGCCCTGACTGCGCTGAAGCAGCGCGCTGGCCAGATGGTTTTCAAACGTGGCTTGCTGATGCTGCGCATCCAGCGTGCGGCCAAATGATGAACCGCGATGATGGGCCAGCCCTTCCAGGTCGATACCAAAAGGCTGATGGCGAACCAGCGGCGTTTTACCGTTTCCGGTACAGCCGCCAATCAAAATAATGGGATGCTGAACCAGCGCTTCGGTTGCCTGAATCGCCGCCTGGCGTAGCATCTTGTAGCCACCGACAATCAGCGGATAATCGATGCCGCTCTCTTTTAGCCACGCCTGCACGATGTGCGAACGCTGGCCGCCGCGCGCGCAGCAAAGATAGCCATGTGGAAATTTTGTGCAGGCTTCCCGCCAGGCGTCGATGCGCTGCTGGCGCGTTTCGCCGGATACTAGCTGATGGCCCAGCGCCAATGCCGCATCGGGGCCCTGACGTTTATAGCAGGTACCGACCGCGGCGCGTTCGTCATCGTTCATCAACGGCAGGTTGATTGCCGCAGGCAGCGAGCCTTGCTGAAACTCGACGGGGGCGCGAACGTCAATGATGGGGGTACCGGCGGTCAAAATGGCCCGGTAGTCCGTCCCATTATTCATGGGCAAATCCTTCTGTAACAAATCGGGAGGAAAACTCGGACGGGATTCTACGCTTGTGACGAGAGCCGGGGAAGGGGGGGATCGTTCCCCGGCACGTTAGGCTTAAGCCAGTTTGGACTGTGCCCAGCTAATTCCGCTGGCGTACTCTGGCGGCAGCAATGGCGCGAGGGCTTCAAGCGTGGCGCTTAACCGCCCGGTATCGCTGTCGTTCAGGTTGAGATGACCGACCTTACGGCCTGGGCGAACCTCTTTGTCATACCAGTGCAGATGTACCAGCGGCAGCTTCAGCCAGTCGTAGTTCAGGTCGCTACCAATGAGGTTGACCATCACCGACGGGCTGTTGACCACAGGCGGTGGCAGTGGCAAATCGGTAATGGCACGCAGATGCAGCTCAAACTGGCTGATGGAGGCACCATTTTGCGTCCAGTGCCCGCTGTTGTGCACGCGCGGGGCCAGCTCGTTAATCAGCAATCCGGCGGGGGTAATGAAGCACTCCATCGCCATCACGCCAACGTAGTTCAGCTCGTGCATAATGGCTGACAGCATGCTTTCGGCCTGATCCTGCTGCTGTGCGTTCGCCTGCGGGAAAGCCACGCTCATGCGCAGAATACCATCCTGATGCAGGTTGTGGGTCAGCGGATAAAACACGGTGCTGCCGTCATGGGCACGCGCGCCAACCAGCGAGACTTCACCAGAGAAATTAATCCCCTGCTCAACGATGCATTCGCCGTAGCACTCTTGCGGCAATTGTGCGGTTTCATCTGCGCGTAAACGCCACTGCCCGCGGCCATCGTAACCGCCGGTGCGGCGCTTCACGATCGCAAGCTCCCCCAGACGTTCAAACACGGCGGGCCACTGGTTTTGTTCTGCCAGCAGTTGCCACGGCGCGGTCGGCAGGCTGAGTTTGTCGAACAGCTGCTTTTGCGTCAGGCGATCGGCAATAATCGGGAACACGTCGCGGTTAACGAATGCCGGATGCAGCGCCAGCTCGCGGGTTAACGCGGTTTCTGGCCAGCGTTCAATTTCAGCGGTGATCACGCTTTGCTGGAACGGCACCGCTTCCGGTGAGGCTTCCAGGCCAACGGGCCACACGGCAATACCCAGCGGCTCGCCAGCCTGACGCAGCATACGCCCCAACTGGCCGTTACCTAATACGCAAACCTGCTTCATGCGTCACCCCGCGGATCCGGGTTTTCCAGCACTTCATCGGTTTGCGCACGACGCCATTCTGCCAGGCGTTGATGCAGTTCAGCATCGTGCTGAGCAAGAATTTGCGCGGCCAGCAGGGCGGCGTTAGCGGCGCCCGCTTTACCAATCGCCAGCGTTCCGACTGGAATACCGCGCGGCATTTGCACGATTGAATAAAGACTATCGACGCCGCTCAGGGCGGCGCTTTGTACTGGCACACCCAGCACCGGCACTAAGGTTTTCGCCGCAATCATACCCGGCAGATGCGCTGCGCCGCCTGCGCCAGCAATAATCACCTGAAAACCGTTCTCTTCCGCGCTTTCGGCGAACCTGAACAGTTTATCGGGCGTGCGGTGGGCGGAAACCACTTCGACATGATGAGGAACTTTCAGGATATCAAGAACTTCGGTAGCAAACTGCATGGTAGCCCAGTCGCTTTTGGACCCCATCACGATAGCGATACGTGCCGGATTATTGCGGGAAGACATACGTCTTAAAACTCCTGTGGGTGTGCTGCACACGACGATGTAGGGCACAGAGAATAGCATGGAAAACAGGCAAGGAAAACGGTTGCGTAGGCATGAGGCGGGCTTTTATCGCGGAATGACTAAAATGGAAAAGCAATCAACTCAACATCTGTCTCGCTGACTTTCACCATTGACCCTTCCGTATGCCAGGCACCAAGCACGACGCGATATGCGGGTTCGCCGTTGGCGATAAGCTGATGCACATCTGGGCGATGCGTATGCCCGTGGATCAGCCACTGCACGTGGTGCTTTTCCATCACATCAACAACGGCCTGCGGGTTAACATCCATAATCTCCATCGATTTATGGCTGTTGGCGGCTTTGCTGTCGGCACGCATGCGGGCGGCAATTTTCTGGCGGATAAACAGCGGCAGCGCCAGGAAGACTTTCTGGATCCACGGCGTATGCACTTTGGCACGAAACGCCTGATAGCCTGCATCATCGATACAAAGCGTGTCGCCGTGCAGAATCAACAGTGGGCGACCGTACAGCTCAAGACGTTGTTCCTCCGGCAGCAGCATCATGCCGCTTTCCCTGGCAAAGCGTTTGCCGAGCAGGAAATCACGGTTACCGTGAATGAAATAGCAGGGAACGCCGGAATCGACCAGCGCTTTAATAGCGCGGGCAATTTGTTGATGCAGGGGATTCGGGTCATCGTCGCCAATCCAGGCTTCGAAGAGATCGCCGAGAATATAGAGCGCATCGGCGTGACGCGCTTCACCGGCTAAAAAACGCAGAAAACCGGCGGTGATCGCCGGTTCTTCTGTTTGCAGGTGCAAGTCTGCAATAAAGAGTGTCGCCACGATTACTCGCTGACGGTCACGCTTTCAATTACAACGTCTTCTTTCGGAACGTCCTGGTGCATACCGCTGCGGCCGGTGGCGACAGCTTTGATTTTATCAACCACGTCCATACCTTCGACGACTTCTGCGAATACGCAGTAGCCCCAACCCTGCAGGCTTTCACCGGAGAAGTTCAGGAAGTCGTTGTCAGCCACGTTGATGAAGAACTGCGCGGTTGCGGAGTGCGGAGCCTGGGTACGCGCCATTGCCAGCGTGCCACGGGTGTTTTTCAGACCATTATTGGCTTCGTTTTTGATAGCCTCTTTGGTCGCTTTCTGATTCATGCCCGGCTCAAAGCCGCCGCCCTGAATCATAAAACCATTGATTACACGGTGGAAAATCGTGTTGTTGTAGAAACCTTCGCGGCAGTAGTCCAGGAAGTTTTTAACTGTTTCCGGCGCTTTGTCATCAAAGGTTTTGATTACGATATCGCCGTGATTAGTGTGGAAAGTAACCATTTCTGCATCCTGTTCCGTTATAGTGGTGCGTTAACTCGCGTGCGAGTCGTATATAGGCGCCTGTTATAGCATAACCGTGAGGTTCGATCACCTTGCAATGTGTGCTGCTTCAGAGTTGAATTAAAGGTAGAATACGCCGTTTCAGGCGCAAGCCCAGATCACACACGTCAACATGGAATTATCGATGCTAAAAATCTTCAATACAATGACCCGCCAAAAAGAGGAATTTAAGCCTATTCACGCCGGTGAAGTCGGCATGTACGTGTGTGGAATTACCGTTTACGATCTCTGTCATATCGGTCATGGACGTACCTTTGTTTCCTTTGACGTGGTAGCCCGTTACCTGCGTTTTCTTGGCTACAAGCTGAAATACGTCCGCAACATCACCGATATCGACGATAAAATCATCAAGCGCGCCAATGAAAACGGCGAAAGTTTTGTGCAGTTAGTCGATCGCATGATTGTCGAAATGCATAAAGATTTCGATGCGCTGAACATTCTGCGCCCGGATGCCGAACCGCGCGCGACGCACCACATCCATGAAATCATCGAGATCACTGAGCGTCTTATCGAACGTGGTCACGCGTATGTCGCAGAAAGCGGCGACGTGATGTTCTCGGTACCGACCGATCCGAACTACGGCAAACTGTCACGTCAGGATCTTGAGCAGTTGCAGGCCGGCGCGCGCGTGGAAGTGGCGGAAGTGAAACGTAACCCGATGGACTTCGTGCTGTGGAAAATGTCGAAAGCGGGCGAGCCGAGCTGGCCGTCGCCGTGGGGCGAAGGTCGTCCGGGCTGGCATATTGAATGTTCCGCAATGAACTGCAAACAGCTGGGCCATCATTTTGATATCCACGGCGGCGGTTCTGACCTGATGTTCCCGCATCATGAAAACGAAATCGCCCAGTCTACCTGTGCCCACGACGGCGAATACGTCAACTACTGGATGCACTCCGGGATGGTGATGGTTGACCGCGAGAAGATGTCCAAATCGCTGGGTAACTTCTTTACCGTGCGTGATGTGCTGAAGTATTACGACGCGGAAACCGTGCGTTACTTCCTGATGTCTGGTCACTATCGCAGCCAGCTGAACTACAGCGAAGACAACCTGAAACAGGCGCGTTCCGCGCTGGAGCGTCTCTATACGGCGCTGCGCGGCACTACGGCAACGGATGTTGAATTCGTTCGCAGCGCGCAGTATGTCGATCGCTTTAAAGAGGCGATGGACGACGATTTCAACACTCCGGTGGCTTACGCCGTACTGTTTGATCTGGCGAAAGAAGTGAATAACGCCAAACAGGCGGGCAACAGCGAAGAAGCTAACGCGGCAGCCACCTGCCTGCGTACGCTTGCCTCCGTGCTGGGCCTGCTGGAGCAAGAACCCGAAGCGTTCCTGCAAAGCGGCGCGCAGGCGGACGACGGTGAAGTGGCGGAAATCGAAGCCCTGATTCAGCAGCGCCTCGACGCGCGTAAAGCGAAAGACTGGGCAGCGGCGGATGCGGCGCGTGACCGTCTGAATGAGATGGGTATCGTGCTGGAAGATGGCCCGCAGGGGACGACGTGGCGTCGTAAATAACCCCTCACCCTAACCCTCTCCCGCAGGGAGAGGGGATAGATTGTGCCTGTGGGTAAGTTCGTGCGGTTTTCTCCCTCTCCCAGTGGGAGAGGGCCGGGGTGAGGGCATCAGCGCGCACCTATCAACGCCTTTGCCACCACAACATTCCCATCAAAACCACCCCCGGTAGCCACACCCACAACAACTCCGAAAAAATGACCTGGTGCCCATACGCCGTGGTATAGCTCGACAGCGCGAACGGCGCAACTTTTATCACCTGCCACGGCGCAAAAAAACGTTCATCCGACCATGGCCACAGCCAGCCAACGCCTTTCCCGCCCGTTGTCACTGAATCCAGCAGGCTGTGCGATAGCAGCGACACGGTGAGAAATAGCCAGCAACGCATCAGCCCGGCCCGGAACCACCGTCGGCCAATCAGCACACACAGTAGCGGAACCACGAACGCGAAAAGCAGTGAATGGGTAAACCCGCGATGACCAAAAGCATTGCCGTAAGCCACGCCAAACTTGAACGCCAGCACGTCGGCGTCGGGGAGCATGGCGAGCACAATGCCGGTAAACAGCAAACGGGGCGGGATGACTCTGCTGCCAAGGCCTAAACCCAGGCAAAGCGGCACGGCAGCGTGTGTGATAACGGTTGGCATAGTTAAACATTCCCCGTGAAATCAGGAGAATATAGCAGCTAACAGGCGCATTAAGACCCGGGCACAATTCCGAAACTATGCTGATTCACGGGTAATTAATTGACCGGTAAGCGTAATTTTCTGCGTTTGCAGTTCTGGTTCTTTAAGCTTACGCATCATTAAGCCCGCCGCCTGCCGCCCGGTCTCTTCGCTCGATGATGAGACATAGGTAAAAGAGGGGGAGGTGAGATTCACATTGAGCATATCTTCAAAGCCAATCAGCGCGACCTGCTGAGTCAGAAATACATCCTTCCCGACCGTGCGTCCAATCTGGTGAATCCCGCTTATGCTGCCAATCATCGCCGCTGGCGAGTGGCACAGCAGGGCGGTGATGGTGTTGTTTTTCTCCAGCAACTGACGGGTGACGAGACCTGCCGCATGGGTATCTTCGCTACAGCACGGCGTCGTTTCTTCGCGATTTACCAGCCCATACTGCGTTAACACGCTGCGAAAGCCAGACAACCGCTGCTGGCGAATTAAGTCATTCTCGCGTCCGCCAATATAGGCGATGCTGCGATGCCCGCGCTCAATCAGATATCGTGCGGCAAGGGCCGCGGCCTGACGGTTATCGCGCATCACCAGATTACACTGCTCATCCAGCGGCGACTGAGAAACCACCACAAACGGCAGCGGGCAGTGGCGAACTTTGTCCGGAATATGCGGGCTAAAGGCGTCGGAGGCGAGGTAGATAACGCCCGCCACACCCTGCTGTTTAAATGACAGCAGGCAGCGTTCTAAATGATCATGACTGTTGAGCGGTTGGCCGAGAAAAACCATAAACCTCTGTTTTTCCAGTTCCTGCACGATGCTTGCCATCACTTTAATGGAAAAACTGTCGCTGAAATCAGGCAGGATCAGGCCAATCAGATTAGAGGTGTTGGCGCGAAGATTGGCGGCCGCGACGTTGTGAACGTAACCGAACGCCTCTATAGCGGCCTGCACTTTGCCGATCGTCGCGTCAGAAATTTTCCCTTTCTGACGCAGCACCAGCGATACGGTCGACACCGATACGCCCGCCTGCTTTGCGACATCAATAATGCTGACTTTCTTCAATTCCGCTCCCTGAAAATGATCGATTCATGCACGACGCCCCCTCAAGCGTAACGGAGGCGTCGTCGATCGGCATAGTATTATTTGCCAATCATCGTGGACATGGTCTGAGCGATAAACTGTGCTCTGGCACCGAAAATAACCTGAATGCCTTTGTCGCCAACAAACACTACGCCGCGCGCGCCAACGCCGTGCAGGCCATCTTTATCGACTTTATCACCCTGCGACACTTCCAGACGCAAGCGGGTAATACAGGAACCGACCGAATCGATATTCTGCGCGCCGCCCAGCAGGGCGATAATTTCCGTTGCCAGTTCGGTATCGGTTTTATCTTTCGCATCGGCGACAACGTCCGCGCGGCCCGGCGTTTTAATATCAAAGCGACGGATCACGAAGCGGAAGGTGAAGTAATAGATAATCGCCATCGGAATACCGACGATTGCCGCACTGAGGAAGTTGGTCTGATAACCGTTAAAGGATGGCAAAATACCAAACGAAATGTAGTCGATCAGCCCTGCCGAGAAGGATTTCGCGATATGTGCATGCAACAGGAACATACACATATACGCCAAACCGGCCATAATCGCGTTAAAGACGTAAAGGATTGGTGCAACAAAAATAAAGGTGAACTCGACCGGCTCGGTGATCCCGGTCAGGAAGCAGGTGAGGGCGGCGGAGAACAAAATACCAAAGGCGATCTTTTTGTTTTTGCTGTTCGCTTCATGGTACATCGCCAGGCACGCGGCAGGCAGCGCAAACAGCATCAACGGGAATTCGCCCTGCATGAATTTACCGGCGTTCTGGTAGGTATCGCTGCTAAAAGATTTCACCCCTTCTTCCAGCATTTTGAACCAGATAGTCTGGTCGCCGTGGATAACTTGGCCTGCCTGCGTGGTGTAGTCGCCAAAGGAGTACCAGAAAGAGGGATACCAGATGTGATGCAGACCGAGCGGAATTAACGCGCGTTCGACCAGACCAAAAATAAACGTCGAGGCCGCCTGATTATCACCGTTCACCACCGTGGAGAGTGCATCAATACCGGCCTGAATATGCTGCCAGACGTAAGGCAACAGCAGGCCGAGCAGGAATGACAGTACCGCTGTGGCAATGGCGACAAAACGTTTGCCGGAGAAGAACCCCAGAAATTCCGGCAACTGCATTTCATGGAAGCGGTTATAGCACCAGGCCGCGAGGATACCGCAAATCAGGCCGCCAAAGACGCCCATTTGCAGCGTCGGAATGCCGACCACCATCGCATATTTCCCGCCCTGAGACGCCATTTCCGGCGTAATGCCCAGCACGGTGCCGATGGTGACATTGGTGACGAATACCGAAACGGCGGCAGAGAGTGCCGCGATACCTGATTCTGACGCCAGCCCCACCGCGGAACCAATCGCGAACAACATCGGCAGGTTATCAAAAATAACCCCGCCCGCGTTCATCATCAGCGGCAAATGGAATTTATCACCGAATGCCAGCAGTAACCCCGCTGCAGGCAGGAGTGAAATCGGCAGCATTAACGCGCGGCCAATCATTGATAGTTTTGATAATGATTTAAAAATACCGGACAGCAAACCCATACCCGTTCCCCCGACTGGAGATAATGAATTGCGCGTAAATCGCACTGTTATTGTAAGTAGAACGTTCTAGTAGAACGTTCTACTTATGGTCGGAGAAACGTAAAATTTACGCAACAAAATTTTCATGAGTATGCCAGAGGAGATCGCGATTTTTTGACGTTGATCGATAATTAACCGCTATGACGGCAGGGGTAATGCTTGTGGTTCGTTTGACTAATCGTGCTATTTCCCTCCTGATGTATGCCGCAGGAGTGTGAGTAAAAATCTTATGCGAAGATGTAAAAATCTAATCGGTATTTGTCCGGCATAAATGGATAAGATATTTTTTCAGACGTGCCTAGGATGAGTCTGTAAGAATTTTTCAGAATATATAACTTCGGTGATTAATTAATTACGTCAACCAGAAACTGGCGTCGTATTGACAGTTTTATTTCGCGGTGTGAGACTCGAATTGTAACTGGGAGTAAATTTTTTACTTGAAATATATTTCATTTCTTTAGCGATTTTATTAAATGCTATGTGTGTTCTGTATGTGCAATAAAAGTATTAAGGCTTAAATAAAAATATACCGCGCGGTGCGGATTTACTCATGGCTCTGTGTTTAGCCTGACGAACCGCATCCCCGCAGTTAGTCGTGGCGCAGTAGCATGGAGACACTGCAATGAATAAGATTTACCGCGTAATATGGAATAGTACATTAAACGTATTTCAGGTTTGTTCGGAATTAGCGAGCGGCAAACGCAAATCAGCATCTGTTGATCAACGTCAGCAACCGAAATGTTCTGGTAACCTTAATCCAGCTGGCTGTTTTACGCTATCACCGAAGGCGTGTCTTTCCTTTTTTATCATGATGGCTATTTCTGGGTCTGCCTTTTCCCAAATGAATATTGCGGATGGGAAAACGGTGAATATCGACAGCGAAGTTTCTGATGATAATTTAAAAGTTGGGGGCGGTAATAGCAGCGGCAAAAGTGCAATCCTCAATATTCTTTCTGGTGGCAAACTTACTATAAGCCGTAAAGACTATAACCATATTGGCCTGAGCGCTGGAGAGGCTGATGTAGTGAATGTCCGCGATTCAGGTGTTTTAATCCTCGATAACGACGAACTACATATAGGAAACAGTGGCGAAGGCAGTCTTAATGTTCTTAATGGGGGAACGGCAAGTGCTAAGGTTGTTTATGTCGGCTCTTCAGGTGAAAAGGCAGGCACAATAACAGTAAGTGGTAGAAATTCCAGTCTGAACACGGGCCGTCTCATGGTGGGCTATACCGGTCAGGGCTCCATGAGTGTGGCCGATAACGCTGAAGTGAACACGGAGGGAAGTTCAACTATCGGTTACCAGAACGATACGGACAACTCGGTGCTGGTCTCGACGGGCGGCCGTTGGAATATCTCGAATACCAGCTTATTTACCCTGGGTTATAAAGCTAATGCCACCTTGACGATTTCATCAGGTGGCCGAGTATCCGCGGGGTATACAACGCTTGGTAAGTACGAAGGCTCAGCTGCGGTCGTGAATGTTGATGGCAATAACTCCCGCTTTGACGTCACCGGCTTGCTGATTGGCGATGCCGGAAATAGTTCGCTCAACATTACCCATGGCGCGGTGGTATCCAGTACCGGGCAAGTCTCCGTTGCGCGTCTGGAAGAGACTGACGGGACGATTAACGTCAACAGCGGCGGACAGCTTAATATCGTCAATAAAGAGGACGTCGGACAATGGCTCTACGTCGGGCAGGACGGTTCTGGAACGCTCAATATTGCCAGCGGCGGCAAGGTGAAGGCCGGTGATGTGGATATTGGAAGTTTCATCACCGCGGTGGGAAAAACCGAAGTAACAGGTAGTGGCTCAACGTTAAGCACCTCTGCGCTTAATGTGGGCTATCAGGGAAATGGCACACTCACTGTTAATTCTGCAGGGAGAGTGACCGCAGGCGCTATCTCTTTGGGTTCCAGGGCAACGGCAAATGGACAGATTGTGGTGGATGGCGAAGGCTCTCTGCTGCAAGGCAATAACATGGTGATTGGCGATCTCGGATCCGGTGCTGTGACGCTGAGTAATGCGGGAACGCTGGCGTTGGATACCGCTGGCCTGGTGATTGCCAGCCGCGAAGGGGGAAGTGGCATCCTCAACATTGGCGCAGCACACGGGGCAAGTGCCGCAGTGGCCGGGAATATCACCGGCAGCGTGGCATTCGGTGCAGGCAACGGTTCACTTGTCTTTAATCATACCGATGATTCTGCGACGGGTTATGCCTTTAATACGTTGATCTCAGGCGAGAATGGCGCGGTCATGCAGGATGCGGGTCACACCGTCCTTACCGCCGAAAACAGCTACGGTGGTCGCACGGAGGTGAACGGCGGCACGCTTACCGTGGCCTCGCACTCCAGCACCGGCAACACCGGGCTGGGCAACAGCGCGGTGAATATTGCCGACGCGGGTACGCTCTCGGTGACGGGCGCCAGTAAAGATACCGGCGACTATGCCCTGAGCAACGCGCTGACCGGTAACGGCTTGCTGCAGGTCAATCTCGCCAGCGCGGATAACGCCTTCAGCTTTACCGACACCACCGGCAGCGCTTTTACCGGTACCGCAGAGCTTAAAAACAGCACCTTCGATCTTTCCGGCGATAACACCCTGGCGCTAACGCAGGCGACGCTGAAGCTGGATGCGGGTAATACCACCACCGTCGGCGACGGTGCCCAACAGATTGGCAGTTTGAATATGAACGGCGGTACGCTGGCGTTTGATGTTTCGATGCCTGCCGATACGCAGGCCGAGGGCGTGGTTCAGACGCCGACGCTGGTCGCCAACAGCGGCAATGTGCAGGTCACGGTGGCCGAGGAGTGGGACGATCCGGGTGCGGCTAACCCGGATACCACGCTGAATCTGCTGGAGCAGGATGACACCAGTGTGAGCGTACAGCTGGTGCAGGCGCAAACGGTGACCGGTTCGGGCGGCGGGCTGACGCTGACGAACCAGAACGGCGACCCGGTGGCGGAAGGTGTACGAGTCGCCATTGCGCAAAACGGCACTGTAGTGGCGGACGGGGATTACGGTTTCCGCCTGACCACCGAGCCGGGCGATGGCCTGTACGTCAACTACGGCCTGAAGGCGCTGGATATCCACGCCGGGCAGACGCTGGTGCTGGCAGAGCACGCCGGGGCCCAGGGCGCGGCGGCAGATATGTCGGCGGCTATCTCTGGTAAGGGAAATCTTGGCATTAATACCGCCGGGCTGGTGTCGCTGTCGAACGCGACTAACCGCTACACCGGCGAAACGCAGGTGCAGGCGGGTACGCTGCGTACCGATGCGGACGGCGCGCTGGGCAACACCTCGGCACTGGTTATCAGTGACGGTGCTCTTGC
>CAJYVI010000033.1 GCA_913778145.1 uncultured Pseudocitrobacter sp. | reverse complement strand
CTCCGCCGCTGGACGACGCAGAAACCACCGCTGCGTGGATGAATAAAATTGTTGAGAAGTGCATTATGATGGCGCCAGAGCAGTATATGTGGCTGCACCGTCGCTTCAAGACGCGCCCGAAAGGCATGCCATCACGCTACTGAACCTTTCCGCAGCCCTTGTGGCTGCGGAAGCCCCCCATTGCAGTAACAATCACACAAGCGCATAATTAGCAGGCTTATCGAATTCTCTGTTACTACCTGCTCACTTTTGGAATTTTATGCCCGCTTCTGATGTTGATGCCCCCATAAACTGGAGACGTAATCTTACCATCGCCTGGCTCGGCTGCTTTCTGACCGGCGCCGCATTCAGTCTGGTGATGCCTTTTCTCCCCCTTTACGTCGAACAACTTGGCGTCACCGGCCACAGTGAACTTAACCTGTGGTCAGGGATTGTCTTCAGTATTACGTTTCTGTTTTCCGCTATTGCTTCACCGTTTTGGGGCGGCCTTGCCGACCGAAAAGGTCGGCGGCTCATGCTGCTGCGTTCGGCGCTGGGGATGGCGATCGTCATGTTGCTGATGGGGCTGGCGCAGAATATCTGGCAGTTTCTGGTCTTGCGTGCGCTGCTTGGCGTGCTAGGAGGGTTCATTCCTAACGCCAACGCGTTGATTGCCACTCAGGTACCGCGCAGCAAGAGCGGCTGGGCATTAGGCACCCTTTCAACGGGTGGGGTAAGCGGCGCGCTGCTTGGGCCGCTGGCAGGGGGGCTGTTGGCCGACAGCTATGGCTTAAGGCCGGTATTCTTCATCACCGCCACAGTGCTGTTCCTGTGCTTTGTCCTCACCTTGTTGCTGATTCGCGAACAGTTCACCCCGGTGAATAAGAAAGAGATGCTGCACGCGCGTGAGGTAATCAGCGCCCTGAAAAATCCCAAACTGGTGCTTAGCCTGTTTGTGACCACCATGATAATCCAGGTGGCTACCGGTTCTATTGCGCCAATTTTGACGCTTTATGTGCGCGATCTCGCAGGCAACGTGAGCAATATCGCCTTTATCAGCGGGATGATTGCGTCCGTGCCCGGTGTTGCGGCCTTGCTGAGCGCCCCCAGGCTCGGCAAACTGGGTGACAGAATTGGTCCGGAGAAAATCCTTATCGCCGCGCTGATAATCTCGGTCATGCTGTTGATTCCGATGTCCTTTGTGCAAACCCCCTTGCAGCTCGGCATACTGCGTTTTCTGCTCGGGGCCGCCGACGGCGCCCTGTTACCCGCGGTGCAAACGTTGCTGGTTTATAACGCCAGCAATCAGATTGCCGGGCGCATATTCAGCTATAATCAGTCGTTTCGTGATATTGGCAACGTGACAGGGCCGCTTATCGGTTCGGCGGTATCGGCGAGCTACGGTTTTCGCGCCGTGTTTTGCATCACTGCCGCCGTCGTGCTGTGCAATGCAATTTATACCGGCTTTAGCCTGCGTCGACGCGTGCCCGCTAAGACAGTCGGGTGATTTTCTGCCATTTTTTCTTGTCAGTTCCAATCTTAAGCTATTCTTTTCCTGAATATACCCGGAATGTTACCCGCCCCGGCGGGCAACATCCGAGACCACGTCAAATCGCAGGGAGAATAAGATGACTATGTATGCCACGCTTGAAGAAGCTATTGACGCGGCGCGAGAAGAGTTCCTCGCCGATAACCCTTCCGTCGAAGAGAGCGATGCGGATGTTCAGCAACTGAACATCCAGAAGTACGTTTTACAGGATGGTGACATTATGTGGCAGGCGGAATTCTTTGCTGACGACAGCGAAGAAGGCGAATGTCTGCCGATGTTGAGTGGGGAAGCGGCCCAGAGCGTCTTTGACGGCGATTATGACGAAATCGAGCTACGCCAGGAGTGGCTGGAAGAGAATACGCTTCACGAATGGGATGAAGGTGAATTTCAGCTTGAGCCTCCGCTGGATACCGAAGAGGGCCAGGCCGCAGCTGATGAGTGGGACGAGCGCTGATTATTCGTAAGGACCATGGCTGGCATCAATAGGCAGCAACAGCGTATCGAAGATCAGTGAGAACGGCAGATCGATAATTGTCAGCCAGCGCCATGCAGAATCGCGCAGATCCCACTGCACGCCGGGATAGTATTGGTTTCCATGGCCCTGGCCCGGAATAGTACGGCTGATAACGCTGCCGCATCCGCTCAGGACAAACGTCATGGCAATGACCAGAACAAATTTCATGCAACTCCTCCGACGTAAGACAAAAAAATACCGGCTTTAACGCCGGTATTTTTCTTTTTTTACGGCTTATTTTGCTTTCATCGCCAGTGGGTTAATCGCCAGTTTAGAATACTCATCCACCCAGGAAGTGTATTTCTCTGGTGCAGCCCATACACGATAGTGCAGACGCGCCATGGTCACCGGGTCGCTCAGCAGGACCAGACGGCGGTCGCGGTTGAGTTTATCCGGCGTTTCGTTCAACGCCTGTTCAACGTGACGGTCGCGCGCAATCTCCAGCACATGACTGGCACGGTGACGTGCGGTTGCCATGGCGGTCGCCAGCGCGTTATATGACGGGTTAAACACCGCGTGCATAAAACCATCTTCCAGCGTGCGATTACGGTTCAGTTGCAGATAGGCATCCGTATCAGCCAGTACTTTCGGCGTGTTGTACTCTTCCGGGATCAGGAACAGTTTCCAGCGTTTGGTGCGCAGACCAACCGTTGAACGGCTCGAAATCACCGAGACGAACGGCGAAAGAATCAGCGAGAAAACAATCGGCGCCAGCCAGAACAGGAAGCGCAGATCCAGCCATGCCATCCCGACCGCCCACACCAGCCCCAGCAGCAGCTGAGAACCGTGACGCATAAACGCTTCGCCCCACGGGGTAGAGTCATCATCACGCTGCGGCGAGTTCCAGACCACTTCCCAGCCAAGGAACGCGCTGACCACGAACACGGTGTGGAACAGCATGCGCACAGGCGCCAGCAGCACGGAGAATAGCACTTCCAGCAGCAGAGAAATCGTCACGCGAATAAAGCCGCCGTACTCTTTCGGCCCTTTACACCACACCAGAATAATACTGAGCAGTTTCGGCAGGAACAGCAGCACCATTGTTGACGCGAACAGCGCTATCGCCAGTTCAGGACGCCACTGCGGCCACACCGGGAACAGCTGACGCGGCTGCAGGAAGTACTGCGGTTCAGTGAGCGCATGCACCACCTGAAGCGCCGTAGACAACGCCAGGAACAGGAACCACAGCGGTGCTGAAAGATAAGACATCACGCCGGTCAGGAACACTGCACGGTGAACCGGGTGCATCCCTTTTACCAGGAACAGGCGGAAGTTCATCAGGTTACCCTGACACCAGCGGCGGTCACGCTTCAGCTCATCAAGCAGGTTCGGCGGCAGTTCTTCATAGGAGCCCGGCAGGTCATAGGCAATCCAGACGCCCCACCCTGCACGACGCATCAGCGCCGCTTCCACGAAGTCGTGCGACAGAATCGACCCGGCGAAGTTACCGTCACCCGGCAGCGGCGCTAACGCACAGTGCTCGATAAACGGTTTCACGCGGATAATCGCGTTATGCCCCCAGTAGTGGGATTCACCCAACTGCCAGAAGTGAAGACCAGCGGTAAACAGCGGGCCATAGACGCGCGTGGCGAACTGCTGGCAACGGGCATACAGCGTATCCATACCGGACGCACGCGGTGAAGACTGGATGATCCCGGCGTTCGGGTTCGCTTCCATCAGGCGCACGAGGTTGGTCAGGCAATCGCCGGACATCACGGAGTCAGCATCCAGCACCACCATGTAGCTGTATTCGCTACCCCAGCGGCGGCAGAAGTCATCGATGTTACCGCTTTTACGCTTCACACGACGACGACGACGACGGTAGAAGATCTGCCCTTCGCCCTGCACTTCAGCAATCAGTTCCATCCACGCTTTCTGCTCAGCCACGCAGATATCCGGGTTGTAGCTGTCGCTCAGGATGTACACATCGAAGTGCTTCTGTTGACCGGTCGCTTTCACCGATTCCCATGTTGCACGCAAGCCCGCGAAGACGCGATCGACGTCTTCATTACAGATAGGCATGATAAGCGCGGTACGATGTTCCGGATTCAGCGCTTCATTTCCCACCGAGGACGCGGAAATACTGTATTTATCCCGGCCAATCAGCAGTTGCAGGAAGCCCATCAGCGCGGTCCAGAAACCGGCGGAAACCCAGCAGAACAGAACAGCGAACAGTACCAGAATGCCACTTTGCAGCAGATACGGCAGCAGCTGCATAAAGGAGACCCACAGGTCCTGGCCAACCATATCAACCGGGTTGATAAACGCCCAACCCTGATACGGCAGGATGGTTTTCATGTACCAGGTCGCCACCACCGTCTGCGCCAGCGTCAGGATCAGCAAAATGTAACGGCGGATAGAACCCGTCGTACGCCATTTTTGCTCATGCTCCTGCTCTTCTTTCGTCAGACGAGAGACATAGCGCGGCGTTACGTCACGTCCGCGCAGGCGATCCCAGAAGCGGCCAATCGGGTTGGTACGCCATGGGTCCGGGAACATAGAAGAACGCTTCGCTTTTGGCATTGCCTGAAGCTGGGTGCGCCCTTCGTCATCTTTAATGAGCTGGTCACCGGCCAGAGAATCTGGCCAGTTTTGCTCAAGACGCGCTTTCACCGATGCGAGTGGGGTATCGTCATCGCGTTCAAACGTTTGATGCTCGGTATCCAGCGCTTCGTGCACGGCACGCAGGCTGGAATCGGGCAGCGCCGCTTTTTCCGCCTCCGTGAGCGACAGCGCGTCAATGTACTTCGTTGTCTTATTCATTGGCAGGCAGCTGATAGCTCCAGGTTTCACTCAGCGTTTGGTCCGCGTTGACCAGCGCCGCACGCATTTCAGTGGTTTTCTTCGGATCTTTCACTTTAACGCGCAACGTCAAGCGCCAGCCTTTAGTGACCGGGTTATAACGTACGCTGTTTTCAACGATTTCACCGTTGTCGCCAATGCTGGCTTGTGAAGTAACAGGCGTATCCTGCGGCAGTTTTTTCATGTCCGCGCCGGTGAAATCAACCACGAAGGCCAGCGTGCCGTCAGGTTGACGAATCAGGTTGGACTGTTTCACATCACCGGTAGAACGACGCGTCTGCACGACATACGCGCTATCCGGCGCATGCAGTTTGTCTTCGTCACGGCTGAAGGTGATGCTGTACTTATAGTTCATCTCTTTACCGGCTTCCGGGAGTTGATCCGGCGTCCAGTAAGCGACGATGTTATCGTTGGTTTCATCGTTGGTTGGAATTTCAACCAGCTCGACAGTCCCTTTACCCCAATCACCTTCCGGGGTGATCCAGGCGCTTGGACGCAGGTCGTAACGATCGTCGAGATCTTCAAAGCGGGAGAACTGGCGGCCACGCTGCAACAGGCCAAAGCCCTGCGGATTTTCAGTCGCATAGCTGCTGACGGCCAGATGTTTCGGGTTATTCAACGGACGCCAGATCCATTCACCGTTGCCAGCGTGAATCGACAGACCGTTAGAGTCGTGTAGTTCCGGGCGATAGTTAGTGACCTGCGACGGCTGGTTCGGCCCAAACAGGAACATGCTGGTCAGCGGCGCAACGCCCAGTTTACCCACTTTGTCACGCAGGTAAATTTTGGTCTGTACGTCCACCACGGTGTCGCGGCCCGGCATGATAACAAAACGGTAAGCCCCGGTGGCGCGCGGAGAATCCAGCAGCGCATAGATTGTCAGGCGCTTATCGGTCGCTTTCGGGCGTTCGATCCAGTATTCGCGGAAACGCGGGAATTCTTCGCCGGACGGCAGCGCGGTGTCGATAGCAAGACCACGTGCGGACAAGCCATATACCTGACCCTGACCCAGAACGCGGAAGTAGCTCGCGCCCAGCATACTGACGATTTCGTCGTTTTTGCCTTTGCTGTTAATCGGGTAAAGCACTTTGAACCCGGCAAAGCCAAGGTCTTTTACGGTGTCTTTATCGTGCTGTACATCGCCGAAGTTAAAGTAGTCCGGATTGTATTTGATTTTGCGTACGGACGTCGCGGTAACTTCGTTAATGGTAACCGGCGTGTCGAAGTACATACCCTGGTGGTAGAACTCGAGCTTAAATGGGGTCTTAACGTTGCTCCAGTAGGCCTTGTCGTGGTTGAACTGAATCTGTTGGTAGTCCGCGTATTTCATCTCGCGGAATACGGAAGGCAGGTTGCTTTTCGGCGCTTCATAGCTCTTCCCGGCCAGTGATTTCGCCTGCTTTGCAACGTCATCAATGCTAAACGCCCATGCAGATGAAGTACACAGGGACAACATTACGGCAGCGCCAATCCAGCGCATTTTCATCATCTGTGGTTTATTGTTCATATAGCTAAGCACTTCCCCCTTTGTGTGCTTAAATCGATCCGATCCATTTTACTGGAAACTCAAGCAATCCGACAACATAATCCCCATATTGTTCAGCATAGCGGCTCAGGGAATAAGCAACCGTTAACTGCTTTTTGCACTTTGCGTGCTTATCCTGGAGACAGGTACCCGGACTTGGTGTAGGGTTGCGTCGAATGTAAACGTTATCGCCGCGTGCGATAAGACGAATAGTCTGAGAATTTAGCTAACTCTATGAATAATGTACCTGCACAGCGCGAGTATTTCCTTGATTCCATCCGCGCATGGCTGATGCTTCTGGGTATCCCTTTTCACATTTCTCTGATTTACTCCAGCCACACCTGGCATGTGAACAGCATCGAGCCGTCATGGTGGCTTACGCTCTTTAATGATTTTATTCATGCCTTCCGTATGCAGGTGTTTTTTGTCATCTCCGGCTACTTCTCCTACATGCTATTTCTGCGTTATCCGCTGAAGAAATGGTGGAAAGTGCGCGTAGAGCGCGTCGGGATCCCGATGTTGACCGCCATCCCCTTGCTAACGTTGCCGCAGTTTCTGATGCTGCAACACGTTAAAGGCAAGACGGAAAGCTGGCACACGCTGTCGCTCTATGACAAATATAATACGCTGGTATGGGAACTGGTGTCGCATCTGTGGTTTTTATTGGTTCTTGTGGTATTGACCACACTTGGCATCTGGGCATTCAACGTCATGAAACGTCGTCAAACGCCGGGTCGCCTCGATAATCTCACCATGGGCAAGTTGACGGTTTATTTCCTGCTGCTGGGCGTCCTTTATGCCGCAATCAGACGCACGCTGTTTATCGTTTATCCGTCAATCCTCAGCGATGGCCTGTTTAACTTTGTGGTAATGCAGACGCTGTTCTATGTGCCCTTCTTTGTGCTGGGCGCGCTGGCGTTTATTCACCCGCGCGTAAAAGCGCTGTTTACCACCACGTCCTGGCCGTGCGTGATTGCCGCCATTGCGGGTTTCATCGCCTATCGACTGAACCAACAATATGGTTCCGGCGATGCATGGATGTATGAAACTGAGTCGGTGATCACCATGGTGCTGGGCCTGTGGATGGTAAATGTGGTGTTCTCGCTGGGCCACCGCCTGCTGAATTTCCAGTCTGCGCGCGTCACTTATTTCGTGAACGCCTCGCTGTTTATCTATCTGGTGCACCATCCGCTGACGCTGTTTTATGGCGCATGGATCACGCCGAATATTAGCTCCAATATCGTCGGCTTTATTACCGGGCTGGTCTTTGTGATTGGCTGTGCGCTGGTGCTGTATGAAATTCACCTGCGCATTCCGGTGCTGCGTTTCCTGTTCTCAGGCAAACCGCAGCCGAAGGTAGAAAAAGCACAGCCTTCACGCGGCTAACGCACAAAAAAAAACGCCTGATACGTTGCGGTATCAGGCGTTTTTTTATGCGTCGACGTCGTCGCCCTGCTGGCTTAATAAACGTTTATACAGCCGCGCGTTCTCGTCATCGAAACAGACAAACCAGACTTTCTCCGGCGTCCGATGAAACGTCAGAAAGCGTTCTACCGTATGGAACGCAATTTCGGCGGCGGCCGGTTTCGGGTAGCCGTATACGCCTGTTGAAATCGCCGGGAAGGCCACGCTTTGGAAGCCGTTATCCAGTGCCAACTGCAAACTGTTGCGATAGGCCTGCTCCAGCAGTGAGGCTTCATGCGCGTCACCACCTTTCCATACCGGACCAACCGTATGGATCACCGCTTTTGCCTTCAGATTACCCGCGTGCGTGATGACGGCATGACCGGGCGGACACGTTCCCTGCTGCTGACGGACCAGGGCGCAGGCTTCTTCCAGCGCCGGACCTGCGGCACGGTGAATGGCACCATCAACGCCGCCGCCTCCCATCAGGGAAGGATTTGCTGCATTGACGATCACATCCACGTCAAGTTGGGTGATATCTCCCTGCAACACCTGAATACGTGCTGTCATGCTGACCTCCTGCCGACCACAAACCTGTTATCAGTTTAGACAATAGAGGTGGTGAGCTTACTGGCAAATAATAGAACCCCGCCCTCTGCGGGGTTGCCATTATTGATACTGCACGCTTATCACAGCAAGCGTTTTCTGCTTATTCAGCCACTGCATATCCAGCGTGGCGTCTTTCAAATGTTGTGTTTCTCCATGCGCAAGAGCGGAAACAGGAATAGTGTTCTGGTGATGATTACCGTCCCGATAGCAGGATACGTTGACGTTGCGAGCCGACGGATCCACCGTGCATCCTCCTTCGACAATTTGCCCACGAAAGTGAATCACGCCTCCTTGTGCTACACGTTCTGACTCCGCAAACGCATCGAAACAGACGGCAGGTGTAAAACAGAGTATCAACAACGCATTACCGAAAAATGCTTTCATGTTAAACCACTCCACAAAGCATCATCCCTGATTGTTGATTACGATTGGTCATCTGTGCACCTTCTCAGGCTAGCAGTACATGAGAGGTTTGGGAGGCTTCAGCAATCAGCGAATGAAATTAAATGTTGTGTTGTTCAATGCGTCATTTATTTTCAGATATACACTTCATCCTTCAAGTTGCCTCTGCGTTGGCTGCGCTCGTTCACCCGAATCACTTACCTGAGTAAGCTCATCGGGATTAATGAGAGACATCCATGTCTCTCACCGAAGGCCAGCCTGTGGCTGGTCAAATTCGTTCCTGACGAATTTGTCACTCACTTGCCGCCTTGATGCAACTCGAATGATTTTGTGTATAGTTAAATGACTCTCGCCGGGTAATTCATCATGCAATTACCACAGAGAAGCTATCGGCAGTGCGGAGGGATACTTTAATAATGAGAAACTTTTAAGTATTGGGTGGATTAAGCGTCCATGTCTCGGTGAGGTTGATTTCGCGCCCGTCACTCACTCGTACAGTCACCACGACGTTGTCGCCCGCCGCTGGCGTTAAAATCAGCGTCGCCAGCGCCTGGGGTTTACGCGCCTGAATCACCAGCACACTTTTTTGCCGGCTTCGGCTGATGCCCGATGCGCTCTGCCGCTCGGTCTCCATACTGACTTCGCACTGGCACTCTACAGGCAGCATCACCATGGGGACAACAGTCACCTGGTCGCCCTCTTTCTTTGCATCAAAACTCAGTGTTCCCACCACCATTGCAGCAAGTATGAGACCGGGCATCGTATGATTAACCTCTCGGCAGTGTGTCAACGATCGGATGGCATCAACATCACCCGGGCCATAGCTTCCATCTTCATGAGTTCAATGAGAATTTTCTTAAGCTAATTTTGCCGTGGATGAAAATGCCCCATATCTTATTCGCAATACGATTAAAATGGTTAGTAAAATTAATTGAAATCTACCTCAGTCATAGTGGAAAAGTAACTCATACTTTTTTATTATTTTTGCAAAACCTGTTAAATATCATCGCGATAGATATTATTTTATTTTTTAGCTTTAAATATTCATCATACGAAATCATTTGTAGAAAAAAAACATAACTCAAATTTACAATTTGTTACATTATTAAAACTTGTTTAATTAATTTTGCCTACCTAAATTTTAGATTAATTCATATTTCGTAGTCTATTGGCATTGCCGTGTCTTTTGCGGTGGCCTGAGCATGCTTGTGTGGTTTTAAAACCTGATATTTCAATTAGATAATAATGCGTATATCTCTCTGGAGTGAACCATGAGAATCAATAAAAATCCGTCAGAGCCACGATTTTTGTTCCTGATCACCAAGCCGTCGTTGCAATCAACGCTTCTGTTACAGGCACTAAAAAAAAGGTTCTATAACGAAGTTACGCTCAAACATTGTGACGTCATCGACAGTTCGACAATCGAAGATGGCGACCTGCTTTTATTCGATATGATGTCTCTGGAAGAACAGACATCACGGCAGTGGTGCCAGGATTTACAAAACTGCCCGAAAAAGTTTAAAACACTGCTTTTCAATATACCGCCGCATTATCATCATCGTGATATTGTCGAATGGCCGATGATTAGTGGTATATTTCATACAGAAACCGGCGAAGAAAATTTAATAGAAGGTATCAAAACCGTATGCCGGGGTGAAAAATTCTTTCCGAAGTCGATTAATGACTATTTGACACAGCAGCTAAATTTGTCCCATCCGCAGTGGAATGAAACCGTTGATCTGACGCATCGTGAAAAACAGATCCTGAGCAAGCTCCGACAAGGTGCCTCTAACATTGAGATTGCTCACCTGCTATTCATCAGCGAGAACACCGTCAAAACGCACATTTATAATCTCTTTAAAAAGCTCTCGGTGAAAAATCGAACCCAGGCCGTATTCTGGGCCAACAAATACCTACGGTGACGACCATGAAAACCGTTCCTGTATTGGCGATAACTCTGCTTTTACATCTGACGTCCGCTCCGGCAGCAGAACTTGAAGTACCCGGGTTAATTGTTACTCGCGCGGTGACATCGGTTGGCCAAAAGTTCTGCCGAGACTTTAGCGAACACTGGGCGGATAATAAAATTAACCTGATTATTATTGAACGCCCCAGCGCACGCTGGGG
Organism: uncultured Pseudocitrobacter sp.; assembly: GCA_913778145.1. GTDB lineage: Bacteria > Pseudomonadota > Gammaproteobacteria > Enterobacterales > Enterobacteriaceae > Pseudocitrobacter. The sequence goes on along the minus strand of CAJYVI010000033.1, from coordinate 4,716 downwards.
CAGTATTATGACTATTCGCTATAATCAGGATATTGTCTTTCAAACTATTGTTTCGCCTGTCATGCGAAATTATGATGCGGTGATTACACAAGCCGTCGCATCAGTACAGGAAGAAATACAAAAAAGGATTATAAATCAAGCGTTATTGCAAACTGGAGACCTTTCCTCCGACGAATACTAATCTGAAATATATTATAGAGAAATAGTCCTTTTGTGCTGTTGTAATTTACAACCCGGAAAATAGTCGTAGCGCAATTAATTATTATTAATTGTGTTTGCGGCTTCTTGCGTAAATATTTCACAGAGGGGGATTTAAATGTCACCATTCAGAGAGGCAAGAACAAGATGCGTATCGTTACTCTGGCAGTTGTAGCTGGACTCTTGTCTGGGTGCATTACCACACCACCACAAGAAGCGGCTAAACCAACATTACTCCCACGCGACGCAACCTATAAAGATCTGGTTTCGCTACCCCAACCGCGCGGGAAAATATACGTTGCGGTCTATAATATCCAGGATGAAACGGGCCAGTTCCAGCCCTATCCGGCCAGTAACTTTTCAACATCGGTGCCGCAGAGTGCAACGGCGATGTTGGTTTCATCTTTAAAAGACTCTCGCTGGTTTGTTCCTCTGGAACGTCAGGGATTGAATAATTTACTTAATGAACGCAAAATTATTCGTGCTGCGCAGCAAAACGGTACCGTCGGCGATAATAATGCCAGGCCCCTTCCCTCACTCTATTCGGCTAACGTTATTGTTGAAGGGTCAATAATTGGCTACGCCAGCAACGTAAAAACCGGGGGCTTTGGTGCACGCTATTTCGGTATTGGCGGCAGCACCCAGTATCAATTAGATCAGGTCGCCGTGAACCTGCGTATTGTCAATGTGCAAACCGGCGAAATCCTCTCTTCGGTCAATACCAGCAAAACGATTCTCTCTTATGAAGTTCAGGCGGGGGTCTTCCGCTTTATTGATTATCAACGTCTGTTAGAAGGCGAAGCAGGCTTTACCACCAACGAACCGGTCATGACCTGCCTGATGTCAGCCATTGAGGAAGGCGTCATTCATCTCATTAACGACGGCATTAACAAAAACCTGTGGGCCCTGAGTAATGCAGCAGATATCAATTCTGAAGTGCTTACGCGCTATCGTAAAGAAGCCGTGGAGGGTTTACTGATGCCCGATGAACTGACTCAAACACCGCCACCGCAAACGGTTCGCCCTGTCGCACCGGCACAGGCCGCGCAGCAGAATCTCGCCCCACCGCAGGCACCGCTGCCAAAAGCCGTAAGCGAAAGCAGTTCCTGAACGGACATTTACCCGGTCGTCGACTGAAGGCTACCGGGTCACACCTTCCCATTACCCCAGACACAAAAGAGCCGCCACAATGTGGCGGCTCATCGGCAACACCCTGATTAGTGCTGATTCACAATTGCCGTATTGCCAGATCCCGTCTGCTGCACGTATGCTGTTGTGGAGATACCCGCAACGCTCTGGTTGATGTTCACACTGCTGCCGCTGGCGCTGGTTTGCAGCACTTTCGCCGCCGCCACCAGCGTGCCATAGCCACCACCGTGTTTATCATCATCAAACGATTTATCCCAACTGCTGCCGCCACTCTGATTAATAACCACGTCGCTGTCTTTGGTGCCGCTGGTCTGGTCCACATCAACCAGGCCATTATTGACGTTGGTGGTAGCGGTGACGGTATTACGACTGGTTCCTCCGCTTTGATTAATAGTGGCAATACCATTAGTGCTGTTCTGCGCCAGCGTAATCGTGTTGCTGCTACCATTCTGGTTAACCGTGGCATCGTTTTTGTATCCGAGCTGAGTGACATCCAGCGTATTTCCGCCGTAGCTATGGCTACTGCCGCCACCGCTGCGATCGTTTTTACCGTCATAGAAACCACCGCCGGTTTGTGTCAAATTGGCCGTGTTGAAATTCCCTTTTTGTTTCAGATTAAGATCGTTGAAACTGCCCGATTGAGTGACGGTCGCACCGTTGCTCTGCCCATTCTGGCTGATATAGGCTTCGTTATTATTTCCGGAGAGATTGGCTGTCAGGTCATTCTTACCTTTCTGGTAAATAACGGCGGTGTTATGCGAACCTGACTGGCCTGGACTACTGATATGGTTATCGCTTTGATCCTGATTAATCACCATGCGGTTATCGGAACCACTTTGCGTAAAGGTATTTCCGGAGGAGCCAGAGCCGCCCTTAGCAGCAAACGACCCGGTACCAATGGTATTATTTTTACCGCCGCTTTGACGAATATAGAGCAGGCTATCTTTCGCCGTTTGCAAGGTGCTCAGAGAGTTGCTTCCCCCCTCCTGATAAATGAGGGTTGAAGAGCCTTTCGCCCCATCCTGCTCGACGTTAGCCAGATTATTGCCGCTGCTGTAGCCCGAACCGCCTTTATCATCCCAACCGCCGTGGCCGCCATGACCACTGCCGCTGGAGCCGCCCTGGTAGATAGCGACGTGTTCGCTGTTGTTACCCGCATTCGGCCCGAAGCTGGGTACCTCGCTGCCGTGGGCAGCGACCGCGTCGTTGGCAAGCCCTGCGGTTGCGCTGAGTTCGGAATTACCGCCGTCGGTTACCGCAGGCCCGGTATACTGCGCGAGGGCACTTCCAGAAATAACTAATGATGCGATTGCTGTCAATTTCCAGAGATTCATAGTAGTACCTATTATGTAGTTAACGTAACGGGTTAAATGAACTACCTCGTATAGCCGTGGGTGACTTTTACGGTGATAGCCTTACCTACTCCAGTTTGACTTACCTTAATATCTGCCAGGTTATTGCCAACCTGAACAATTTTTGCATAATTGGAAAAACCATCCTGAGAAATTGCCGCAGCATTCCCAGAACCTTTTTGTATTATTTCAGCATCATTACCCCAACCCGCCTGGCTAATAATAGCAAGATCATTATTACCATACAGTTGTGTAATGTCAGCCGTATGCCCTCCACCTTGTTGTTGAATAATCGCGTGAGTATTTCTCCCCGTTTGATATTGATTAATATCAGCCCGAAGCCCATCACCATTCTGTTTGATCCATGCATTGGTCGCGTTGCGAGGCAAATTCAATGTATCTGGTAACGCGTAATCTTCGGCAGACAGGGAGGACAAATCAGGATGTTCGTTTGAATTAGAGTGTGCATAGACACCCATAGGTGTGAGTGTCAGTAGTGCTGCGAGGACAATGCCTCTCATAGAATACCTCCGGTCAGTTTAATTAAACTATCGCTTACCCCCTTATTAAAAAATGAATACATTGCTTCCCCGCCATTTCGGGAGTCATATACAAAATTTCACATATGGTAATAATATTATTCGCAAGGCGTTGTTTCGCACTCATACAAAAACAGGATTTACCCACCACCGTCAGAAAAAAGTACTATTTTTCTGGCAAGGTATGAACCAGTGAATAACAAAGAATATTGATTTTAATCGCTAATGTTATTCCATACTTTATTAAGTCATAATATTTACATTGAACGACATGGAAATTGCCGAATGGGAAACTATGATAAAAGCGTCGTCAAACTACGTTCTCAAAAACAATATCGCTGTATTCGATTGAGGGCACACCATGTCAAAACGTTATAACGTGCTGTCTGGATTAGCAGGCATACTGCTGGCAAACGCTTGTGTCGCAGGCCAGTTGGTTTATACCCCGGTTAACCCGAATTTCGGCGGTAACCCCTTAAATGGATCGACGCTGCTATCCGAAGCACAGGCGCAAAATGGCTATTCCGCGCCGAATTCCGATGACGCTTACGATCAAACTTCGGCACTCAGCGCCTTCACGTCATCAATACAGTCTCAGTTGCTGGGAAGTTTGATGGGGAACGTCAGTCAGGGGAAACCCGGTAAGCTGGTGACAGAAGATTTCATCGTCAATGTGACCAATACCGATGGTCAACTGGTGATGAATATTACCGACAGAAAAACCAATCAAACCTCGCAAATTGAAATTAGCGGCATGAGCAATTAACCTGCCGCTGAAATGAAAATCGGCGACACACGGTCGCCGATTTTTCTATTCTGCTGCGCGTTGCGTCGAGGCCAATGTTCGGCGATTAGCCAACCACAGCCCGCTGTTCTTCATGGCAAAACCGAAAATCAGCCCAACCGCCAGCGAAGGCACGATCAGACGCCAGTCGCCCTGCCCGGCAAACGTTGCGCAGGCACCGATAAACGTACCGGGAACAAACGACAACAGCATCTGTTTTGCCTGAATACACATTAAAAACGCCACCACGCCGGTCATCAGGTAGCCGACGATTTCCATATGCGGCGCCATTGCGCTGCCGTAAATAATCACCTGCGCCCACAGTACACCGCTCATGGTGGTACATGCGGAAATAAGCAGCCCCTTAAGCCCGCCCTGCGGGCAGGCAAAGTAGGCGGTACAGCCGAGAAAACCGGCCCAGCTTAATAACCCCAAAGACACCGCGACCCAGCCCCAAATGCCGGAAAGAATGCCTGTGGTGATTGCAATCGAAAGAAGTATGTTCATGGCGGGCATTTTAGCAGATGCCCACCAGGTTAGTGAGATCGTGAACACGTTTTATGCAATGAAATTACATCCATTACAGTATAAACGTGATTTACATCACTCTTCTTCCTCTTCCTGTAACTCATCCCACATCGCGCTAATCGCTTCACGGGTCAACAGAGAGAGCGTACGCCAGAACGTTGTTGTG
>CAJYVI010000032.1 GCA_913778145.1 uncultured Pseudocitrobacter sp. | reverse complement strand
GTATTAACAAATGAAAATGGCAATCCCCGCGCCATCATAAGCCTCCATGAGGAAAGCACATGAGCATTGAACGTACATCGCCTCTGAATCCTGTTAACGCGGTACAGGCTCGCGAACCGAACGAGACCCAGACGCCGAAAGCGCGTGTGGAAAAAAACGCTGAGATTAACAGCACCAGCGTCAAACTGAGTGACGCACAAACAACCTTAACGCAATCGGATACGCGTGATATCAACTTAGATCGCGTGGAAGCATTAAAAACCGCTATTCGCAACGGTGAGCTGAAAATGGATACCGGTAAAATTGCTGATGCGTTGATTCAGGAAACGCAGAATTATCTACAGAGTAACTAACCGCATGAGTCGTCTGCCCGATATTTTGGATCAAATGACCGCTATCCTGAACTCGCTGAAAGAGGTGATGGATGCCGAGCAACAGCAGCTATCTGCCGGAAGCGTGAACGGAAGCCTGCTGCAACGCATAACCGAAGATAAAAGCTCGCTGCTGGCGGCGCTCGATTATCTGGAACAACAGCGTCGCGTAGAGCAGGAAGCGCTGCGTTGTGCCAATGACGACGACGTGGCTTCGCGCTGGCAAAACATCACGCAAAAAACGCAGCAATTGCGTGACCTTAATCAGCACAACGGCTGGTTGCTGGAAGGCCAAATTGCGCGTAACCAGCAGGCGCTGGAAGTGCTGAAGCCTTTTCAGGAGACGGGATTGTATGGCAAGGATGGGCAAACGGCGGGACAACCGCGCAGCGGCAAGAAATTTACCGTTTAATCGCAATCTGGACGGCGGGACACATCACGCTCCCGCCGCCGCATCTTATTACGCCGTCCGGCGTGCGAACTCTTTCACTTTGAAACCCAACACCGCAAGCGTGGCGAAGTAGGCAAAAATGCCCACTACAACCACCGCCATCAAGCGTAACAGGCGCACCGGCATGGTTCCCTGCGACCACTCTGGCATGACGTGCATCATCCCCAGTAGCGCCGCCGCCATCACCAGCACCGCCACAATCAGACGCAGCAGGAATTTGCTCCAGCCCGGCTGCGGGGTGAAGATTTTCTGCTTACGCAACTGCCAGTAGAGCAGGCTGGCGTTCAGGCAGGCCGCCAGACCAATCGACAGCGACAGACCCGCGTGTTTCAGCGGGCCAATAAACGCGAGGTTCATCAGCTGCGTCATAATCAGCGTCACAATGGCGATTTTTACCGGCGTTTTGATGTCCTGACGCGAGTAGAATCCTGGCGCCAGCACTTTCACCACGATAAGCCCCATCAGGCCCACGGAATAGGCCACCAGCGCGCGCTGCGTCATGGCCGCATCAAACGCGGTGAATTTACCGTACTGAAACAAGGATACCGTCAGCGGTTTCGCCAGAATACCCAGCGCCACGGCGCTTGGCAGTGCCAGCAGGAAGCACAGACGCAGCCCCCAGTCCATCAGGCGGCAATATTCGTCATGATTACCGCTGGCAAAGCTTTTCGACAGCGACGGCAGAAGAATCGTCCCCAGCGCCACGCCCAGCACGCCGGACGGGAATTCCATCAGACGGTCAGCGTAGTACATCCACGAAACGGAACCGGAAACCAGGAAAGAGGCAAAAATGGTGTTGATGATCAGTGAAATCTGACTGACGGAGACGCCAAGAATCGCCGGCCCCATTTGCTTCACCACGCGCATCGCGCCCGCATCTTTTAAATTGATGCGCGGCAATACCAACATGCCAATTTTCTTCAGGTGCGGCAACTGGTAAGCCAACTGGAGCACGCCGCCAACGGTTACCGCCCACGCCAGCGCCAGCACCGGTGGGTGGAAATAGGGTGCTGCAAACAGCGCAAAGCCAATCATGCTGACGTTGAGCAGCGTCGGCGCAAACGCCGGTACCGAGAAACGGTTCCAGGTATTAAGGATGGCCCCCGCCAGCGAGGCAAGTGAAATCAGCAGAATGTAAGGGAAAGTTATGCGCAGCAGCTGCGAGGTGAGGTTAAATTTATCCGCCGTATCGGCAAAGCCCGGTGCGGTAATGGTAATCACCCACGGCGCCGCCAGCATGCCGATAACCGTCACCAGCGCTAATGCCAGCGTTAATAAACCAGAAACATAGGAGACAAATACGCGGGTCGCGTCTTCGCCCTGCTTGCTTTTATATTCTGCAAGAATCGGCACAAAAGCCTGAGAAAATGCGCCTTCGGCAAAAATACGACGCAGCAGGTTAGGCAGTTTGAACGCGACAAAGAAGGCATCGGTTGCCATTCCCGCGCCAAAAACCCTTGCCACAATGGCATCGCGCGCAAAACCCAGCACGCGCGAAAACATGGTCATCGAGCTGACAGCCGCCAGCGATTTTAATAGATTCATTAACGTGTTATTCCACAACCGGAAGCAAAATGCCTGCAACAGCCCGGCGCGATTGCCGAGCTGTTGCAGGCAGGAGCCTGAAGAGGCGATAGTCTACCGGGTTCGGGATGAATTGCTACTGCCAGATGTTACAGCAGGTTATTCATCAACGGCCTCGCGCCACAGCGCTTCTACGATACGTTGCGCCATCAGCGCCTGGTCACCCGCGGTTTCCGGAACCGTCTGATTTTGCACGCATTCAATAAAGTGGCGCGCACAGCCGACGAATCCGCGCTGCTCAAGCGTGGTCTGCCAGCCGGGGATCGGACGCGCGATCACACCCGCGCCCCGCTCTTCCCGCCATTCACGCATATCGGTGATGTCATACAGCGCACCGTCCGTCACCGCCTGCACCCATTCGCGCTGGCTACCGGCGCGGCGATGCATGCTGGTTGTGACGCTAAGCGTTGAATGGCTGAAGTGATGCTCAGCGTAGAGCATCTCACCGTCGTCTGTGGTTTGTAGCGTGCCGCTGCTTAAGGGCGCATTACCGCCCGCCAGCCACAGCGCGGTGTCGACCACATGCAGGTAATCATCCAGCAGCGTGAAATGCAGATCGTGCGGGCCGACGCTGTCGGTGCGGTGTTTATCCATCCGCAGCGACGCCGCATTACCAAGACTGTTTTTCAGTTCGCGATACAGCGGTGCGAAACGACGATTAAAACCCACCATTAAGGTTAATTTCTTGCGGGCGGCCAGCTCGACCAGACGCTCGGCATCGCTCAGTTTCTCCGCCAGCGGTTTGTCGACGCAGACGTGTACGCCAGCATTTAGCAGTTCGCTGACCACCGAATAGTGTGAGGCGGTTGCACTGTGGACAAATACGGCATCGCACTGCGCGGCCAGCGATGCTAACGAATCCGCATACGGCATGCGGTAAGTTTCGCAAACTTTCAGCGCTTTCTCTTTACCTGGCGACCAGGCCGCCTGCAGCGTCCAGTCGGTGGCGGCGCTGAGTACCGGAAGCCACGCCTTCTGCGCGATCCCACCCAGCCCGACCACGCCTACGCGTAATTTTGCCATCGTTATTCTCCGAGGTGCGCCAGCAGGGAATCCAGGCGCTGTTTCAGCTCTGCCACTTCGCCTTCCAGTGCCTCAACACGCGCGCGGAGATCGTCATCCGCCGGGGCGACGTCATCGGCTACCTGGGCCAGCACTTCCATTTCACCGCTGAAAAGGTGCATGTAGCGGCTCTCGCGTTTGCCCGGCTCGCGCGGCAGACGCATTACAAACGGGCCATCATCGCGCGTTGCCAGTCGCTCAAGGGTGGCTTCCACTTCCGCCATGTCGCTGAATTCATGCATGCGCTGGGCGCGGCTACGCAGTTCACCCGGCGTTTGCGCGCCGCGCAGCAGCAGCGTGGCGATCAGCGCGACTTCGGCACTGGAGAGTTTTAGATCGCCAAACTCCGAATTACAAAAACGTTGTTCGTACTTGGTCACGCGGTTACCAAAACCGCTGACCGTGCGCAGATAGTGCCGTTTGACCAGGGTATCAAGCACCTCCTGCACATCAGGCTCGCTGAGCGTCATCACCGGTTCACGGTTGGTTTTCTGGTTACAGGCGGTCACCACGCCGTTAATCGACAGCGGATACTGTTCGGGCGTCGTCACCTGTTTTTCAAGCAGGCAGCCAATTACGCGCGCTTCAAGCGGGCTTAACTCATATTTCATCTCTTCTCCTTAGCGACCGGCTGTCCATTCTTGTGTCGTGAGTGCGGTCAATACGTGGTCACGCCATTCGCCGTCAATCAGCAAATAGTTTTTGGCATAACCCTCTTTTTCAAACCCCAGCCGCGCCAGCAAGTCGCCACTGCGCTGATTATGCGGCATATAGTTCGCCATTATGCGGTGAATATGCTGGGTACGTTGCATATAGCGGATAGCGCTGGTTAGCGCCTCAAACATCAGCCCCTGCCCCTGCCACTTCTGCCCAATCGAATATCCGAGGTAGCAGGCGTGGAACGACCCGCGCACTACGTTAGAGAAATTGGCGACGCCTATAATTTCTTTCTCCTCGGGATCGAGCAGCGCAAAATAGTAGGCGCTTCCCTGCTTGTGAAATTCATTAATCATCGACAGCCGGGCCTGCCAGCCAGAAGGATAGCAGTGACTTTCGTCTCGAATGGGCTCCCAGGGTTTCAAAAACTGCCTGTTTTCTGCGTAATAATCGGCAAGACGCCATGCATCACGGTCATGGACCAGACGCACAACCAGACGATCGGTTGTCAAACGCACTTTCGGTACGTTACTGCGATAGCCAAACATCTCTTACTCCTGTACCTGAATAATAACCCGGGTTAACTCACTATACCTGTCCTCAGGGGGTCTGTGAAAACAGCAACATACCTTTTTTTAAACCCCGATCGCGATTTCGATAAACAAGCTCAATCAAAGCAGCATTTTGATAAAAAAATATTGTCGCTGGCAATATGGGAAAAGGTGAAGCGACCCGGCAGAATGGAGATGTTCATCTCTTTTTATTCCCCTGGAGGGGAAATGTCCCGCGTATCGCAGGCAAGGAGCCTGGGTAAATATTTCCTGTTAGTCGATAACATGCTGGTTGTACTGGGCTTTTTTGTCGTCTTTCCGCTGATCTCGATACGTTTTGTCGATCAAATGGGCTGGGCGGCATTAATGGTCGGGATTGCGCTCGGCCTGCGTCAGTTAATTCAGCAAGGTCTGGGTATTTTTGGCGGCGCAATTGCGGACCGATTCGGTGCCAAACCGATGATCGTGACCGGTATGCTGATGCGCGCGGGCGGTTTTGCCATTATGGCGGTGGCGCACGAACCCTGGGTGCTGTGGCTCTCTTGTTTGCTTTCCGGGCTCGGCGGTACGCTGTTCGACCCGCCGCGTTCCGCACTGGTGGTGAAGCTGGTGCGTCCGGCGCATCGCGGCCGTTTTTTCTCACTATTGATGATGCAGGACAGCGCGGGCGCGGTCATCGGCGCCCTGATGGGCAGTTGGTTGCTGCAATATGATTTCCGTCTGGTGTGCAGCGCAGGCGCGGTGCTGTTTATTCTGTGCGCTATCTTCAACGCCTGCTATCTCCCGGCCTGGAAACTCTCTACCGTAAGAACACCGGTGCGCGAAGGGTTGGCGCAGGTGCTGCGCGACAAACGTTTTGTCACCTATGTGTTAACCCTTACCGGTTACTACATGCTGGCGGTGCAGGTAATGCTGATGTTGCCAATCATGGTGAACGATATCGCCGGCTCGCCTTCTGCCGTGAAATGGATGTACGCCATTGAAGCAACGCTGTCGTTGACGCTGCTCTACCCTATTGCGCGCTGGAGCGAAAAACGCTTTCGTCTGGAGCAGCGCCTGATGGCTGGCCTGCTGATCATGACGGTTTCCATGTTGCCGATTGGCCTGGCAACCTCGCTACAGCAGTTGTTCACGCTGATTTGTACGTTCTACATCGGTTCGATTATTGCAGAACCGGCGCGTGAAACGCTGAGCGCTCATCTGGCAAATGCCCGCGCGCGCGGCAGCTACATGGGCTTTAGCCGTCTGGGTTTGGCCTTTGGCGGCGCACTCGGCTACACCGGTGGCGGCTGGCTGTTCGACAGCGGGAAAGCGCTGAACCAGCCAGAACTACCGTGGGCGATGCTGGGGCTTATCGGCATCATCACATTTGTCGCCTTATGGTGGCAGTTCAGTCCTAAACGCGCCGCCTCCGGCATGCTTGAACCTCGTCTTTAATCCTTTTATTCCGCGTAATTTCTGGCCTGCGAATCACGCAGGCCATCAGTAAATTCTCATCCAAAGAAAGAAGAGATGGCACTTTCAGTATTTTCCGCTGTCATAAACACGACTGAAAGCGCAAGCTGCCTGTGGACAGGATTACAGCACAGCATCATATTGAGGAACTTCATGAAGAAATTTTTTGTCATTGCCGCACTGATCGTTAGCGGCCTGGTGGTGGGTTGTAATCAACTGACGCAATATACAGTGAGTGAACAGGAAATTAATCAGGCGCTGCAAAAGCACAATAATTTCTCGAAAGATATTGGCCTGCCCGGTGTGGCCGATGCGCACATCGTGCTGAATAATCTCACCAGCGCGATTGGCCGTGAAGAGCCGAACAAAGTCACCCTTACCGGTGACGCCAAACTGGATTTAAACTCGCTCTTTGGCAGCCAGAAAGCGACCATTGACCTGAAACTGAAAGCGTTGCCGGTGTTCAACAAAGAAAAAGGCGCGATTTTCCTGCAAGAAATGGAAGTGGTCGATGCCAAAGTGACGCCGGAAAAAATGCAATCGGTGGTGCAAACACTGGTGCCTTATCTGAATCAGTCACTGCGCAATTACTTTAATCAGCAACCGGCTTACGTACTGAAAGAGGACGCAAGCAAAGGTGAAGCGCTGGCTAAAAAATACGCCAAAGGCATTGAGGTAAAACCAGGACAAATTATTATCCCGTTTACTGATTAACGTAAAAAAGACGCCCGTCGGTTGTATTCGTTGGGCGTCTTTTTTTTGCAGAAAGGAGTGCAAAGGAAAACGTTTACGTTTATCCTTAGTGCCCGGCAAAAAACAGCCCTAATGACTGATTTCCCACCAGGCCGGAGCACACCCATGACCGCATTACCGCAAGTTCTGAAAATTCGCCGCCCAGACGACTGGCATATCCATCTGCGTGATGGCGAGATGCTGAAAACCGTCGTGCCTTATACCAGCGAGCTCTACGGCCGTGCGATCATCATGCCGAATCTGGTACCGCCTGTCACCACCGTGGAAGCGGCCATCAGCTACCGCCAGCGCATTCTGGATGCGGTTCCGGCAGGCCACGATTTTACTCCGCTGATGACCTGTTACCTCACCGACTCCCTCGACCCGAACGAAGTGGAACGCGGTTTTCGGGAAGGCGTATTTACGGCTGCTAAACTGTATCCGGCAAACGCGACAACCAACTCCAGCCACGGCGTTACCAGTATCGATGCCATCATGCCGGTGCTGGAGCGGATGGAAAAACTCGGAATGCCGCTGCTGGTCCACGGCGAAGTCACTCACGCGGACATCGATATTTTTGACCGCGAAGCACGCTTTATCGAAACGGTGATGGAACCCCTGCGCCTGCGTCTGCCGGGGCTGAAAGTGGTGTTTGAACACATCACCACTAAAGATGCCGCAGATTATGTACGCGAAGGTAATGAACTGCTGGCCGCGACCATCACCCCGCAGCATCTGATGTTTAACCGCAACCACATGCTGGTTGGCGGCGTGCGCCCGCACCTTTACTGCCTGCCTATCCTCAAACGAAATATCCACCAGCAGGCGCTGCGCGAGCTGGTTGCCAGCGGCTTCGAGCGCGCGTTCCTTGGTACGGACTCCGCGCCACATGCGCGTCATCGCAAAGAAGCCAGCTGCGGCTGCGCAGGCTGCTTTAACGCGCCTACTGCACTGGGCAGCTATGCCACCGTCTTTGAAGAGATGAACGCGTTACAGCACTTCGAAGCCTTCACCTCGCTGAACGGGCCGCGTTTCTATGGCCTGCCGGTGAATGAATCCACCGTCGAACTGGTGCGCGAAGAGTGCCAGGTGGTGGAGAGTATTGCCCTTTCTGACGACACGTTGATTCCTTTCCTCGCCGGCGAGACCGTGCGCTGGACGGTAAAAAAATAAATCGCACGCGCCCTGTTGTAAGTTTTTTGGTTTAACTGTATAAATATACAGTACACATACAGGGGGCAACCATGCGCATTGAAGTGACTATTGCTAAAACCACAACCCTCCCCGCTGGCGCACTTGACGCACTGGCGGGTGAACTCTCCCGACGAATTAACAATCAGTTTCCGGATAGCGGCGGCACCGTTTCGGTACGCTACGCATCGGCAAATAACCTTTCGGTTATCGGTGGCATTAAAGAAGACAAAGACCGCATCAGCGAAATTCTCCAGGAGACATGGGAAAGCGCGGATGACTGGTTTACTGCCGATTAATTTGCTCCCCCATTGTGTTCTTTGCCGGGTCGCCCCGGCTTTTTTATTTCCTCTCTCCCCGCTCATTTTGGTCCTATTCTGATTCCATTAAAAACACATAAGCCAGAATGATGATTTATTGCGCAACAAAACCTGTATTTTAGGAATTTGTGTTGCATTTTATAGAAATTCTCGAATATTAAGTAAGTTGTTGGTATACTGAAAAAGCTTCGAAAAAAACCTGCATTGAACCTCGAGAGTTGTTGCCTTTTAACAAAGATATAAGGGGTTATGATGGAAAAGAATAATGAAGTCATCCAGACCCATCCCCTCGTCGGATGGGACATCAGCACCGTTGATAGCTACGATGCGCTGATGCTGCGCCTGCACTACCAAGACCCCAATGAATCGAGCAAGAAAGAAGCTGAAATAGGTCAAACGCTTTGGTTGACTACCGATGTCGCTCGTCAATTTATTTCTATATTAGAGGCGGGCATCGCCAAAATTGAATCCGGCGATTACCAGGCGAATGAGTATCGCAGGCATTAATGCTGATACGAATAATTATCAAACAGGCACCTTCGGGTGCCTTCTTTATTTTCAGACTTGTATCCATCCCTCTTGTTAATTACCCTGCTATACACGTCATCATTCAAGCTGTCTCTGCGTTGGCTGCGCTCGCTCACCCGAATCACTTACATGAGTAAGCTCATCGGGACTTGCTCACTTGCCGCCTTGATACAGCTTTAATGATTTTGTGTATAAGTATCATCCTGCACGCTGATGCGGCTTTTCAAAAAATAATTCCAGGAAGCGCTATGCAATATGACTTAATCATTGTCGGCAGTGGCTCCGTTGGGGCGGCGGCCGGATACTACGCTCGCAAAGCGGGCCTTAATGTCCTGATGACCGATGCCCACATGCCGCCACATACCGAAGGCAGCCACCATGGCGATACGCGTTTGATTCGCCACGCGTATGGTGAAGGCGAAAAATATGTCCCGCTTGTGCTTCGCGCGCAGCAACTGTGGGATGAGCTGGCAGCCCTAAGCGGTGAAGACCTGTTTGAACGTAGCGGCGTGGTAAACCTCGGCCCTGCAGATTCCACTTTTCTCTCTACCGTGGCGCTGAGCGCGGAAAAATTTGGCCTTGATGTTGAGCGACTGGATGCCGCTGGCGTGATGGCTCGCTGGCCGGAAATTCAGGTGCCCGATGACTATCAGGCCATTTTTGAGCCAGCATCCGGCGTGCTGAAAAGCGAGCTGGCGGTCAAGACTCTGATCGCGCTGGCAAAGGAAGCAGGTTGCGCGCAGCTCTTTAATTGCCCTGTTACCGCCATTGAACATCACGCTGACG
>CAJYVI010000031.1 GCA_913778145.1 uncultured Pseudocitrobacter sp. | reverse complement strand
TTCATATTTCGCAGGTCTTTATCTGCCGCCGCAAGGCGACTGATATCACCCATATCAATACCATACTGATTAAGGATGCTGCTGAGTGTATCGCCGGTTGAGACGACATACTCATGCTGGTTATCGGTTTTTTCGTCCAGCTCATCCTGAGGTATAGCTTCATCTTCCTGTGCCGCCTGGTCGATAGGCTCGCTCGCTTCCGGCAGCAGGGAACGGATTTCTTTCTGTTCCAGCTCGATGGTGCGCACAATCGGGCTGGATGTTGGGTGATAAACGTATGGTCGCCATACGGCGACCGCTAAAGTCAGGACTGTCAACGACCCCAGCATAACGCGGTGGGGTCGCGGCAAATTGTTAAACGCCAGGGCGACAGAGCGGGCTATCTGTTGCACGTATTCACTTCCTCATTAATCTCCCTTCAGGCAGCTCGAATATTGGTTCGCGAGTTGACGAAGAAACGTCGCGTAACTCTCTTTGCTCAATTGAATGTTTGTACCCAGAGGATCTAACGTGCCCATACGCACAGAAGTTCCCCGGGCCACCGCTTCAACGACCGCTGGCCTGAACTGTGGCTCAGCAAAAACGCAGGTTGCTTTTTGCTCAACCAACTGTGTTCTGATTTGATGTAAACGCTGCGCACCGGGTTGGATTTCAGGGTTTACGGTAAAGTGGCCAAGCGGCGTTAAACCGTACTGTTTTTCATAGTAGCCATAGGCGTCATGAAAAACGAAATACCCCTTCCCTTTCAGCGGTGCCAGCTCGTTACCAACCTCTTTATCGGCTGTGGCTAATTGTGCCTCAAAATCCTTCAGGTTGGCGTCGAGTTTGGCTCGACTCTGCGGCATAAGTTCCACTAATTTGTCGTGGATTGCAACCGCTGACAGCCGCGCTATCTCTGGCGAGAGCCACAGATGCATGTTGTAGTCGCCGTGATGGTGATGTGCGTCACCTTTTTCACTCTCATGGCCTACGTGATCGTGGTCACCCTCATGGTCATGCTCGTCGTCATCACCGCCTTTCATGAGCAACGGTTTTACGCCATCAAGCTGGGCAACAGTGACTTTATTTTTGTCGGAAATGCTTTGCGCTGACTTATTCATGAAAGCTTCCATTTCCGGCCCGATCCATACGACTAAGTCCGCGTTCTGTAAGCGTTTTACATCAGATGGACGTAACGAATAATCATGTTCAGACGCACCGTCTGGCAGCAAAACCTGCGTCTCGGTGACACCATCGGTGATAGCTGAAGCGATAAATCCAAGCGGTTTCAGTGAAGCGACGACAGCCGCGTCAGCGCGCTGAACGGCAGCACCGCTCAACGCAATCGATAAAGCAGCGAAAAGAAGCGTATTTTTCTGTAACATAATGCGTCTGATAATCGTAATGAATAAGTGGAATGTGATATTATAACATTCACTCACTTGTGCAACCCCTAATTGCTATGACGAATCTTGTAACACTGGAAAATGTTTCGGTCTCATTCGGCCAGCGCCGCGTGTTGTCTGACATTTCGCTGGCCTTGAAGCCAGGACGCATTTTGACGTTACTCGGGCCAAACGGTGCGGGTAAATCCACGCTGGTACGCGTGGTTTTAGGCCTGGTAGCACCCAATGAAGGCGTGATCAAGCGCGAGGGCAAACTGCGCATTGGCTATGTGCCGCAGAAATTACACCTCGATGCCACGCTGCCGCTGACGGTAGAGCGTTTTTTACGTCTGCACCCGGCAACCAAAAAAGCGGATATCCTTCCGGCGCTGAAGCGCGTGCAGGCCGGTCATTTGCTTAACGCGCCCATGCAGAAACTTTCCGGCGGCGAGACGCAGCGCGTGCTGCTGGCGCGCGCACTGTTGAACAGCCCGCAGTTGCTGGTGCTGGACGAACCGACGCAGGGTGTCGACGTTAACGGCCAGGTCGCGCTGTATGACCTGATTAATCAGCTGCGTCAGGAGCTGGACTGCGCGGTGCTGATGGTTTCGCATGACCTGCATCTCGTAATGGCTAAAACGGATGAAGTTTTATGCCTGAATCATCACATCTGCTGTTCCGGTACGCCGGACGTGGTGTCAATGCATCCGGAATTTATCTCGATGTTCGGGCCGCGCGGCGCTGAGCAGCTCGGCATCTACCGCCATCAGCATAACCATCGCCACGATTTACAGGGTCGTATTGTTTTGCGTCGGGGAAATGGTCACTCATGATTGAATTATTACTGCCCGGCTGGCTGGCCGGGATGATGCTGGCGTGCGCCGCTGGCCCACTGGGTTCGTTTGTGGTCTGGCGTCGCATGTCCTATTTCGGCGATACCCTGGCCCATGCTTCATTACTGGGCGTGGCGTTTGGCCTGCTGCTGGATGTGAATCCTTTCTATGCAGTTATCGCGGTTACGCTCTTTTTGGCCGGCGGGCTGGTATGGCTGGAAAAACGCCCTCACCTTGCGGTCGATACCTTGCTGGGGATTATGGCGCACAGTGCGCTGTCGCTGGGTCTGGTGGTGGTCAGCCTGATGTCGAATATCCGTGTTGACCTGATGGCATATCTGTTTGGCGATCTGCTGGCGGTGACGCCGGAAGATCTGATTTCCATCGCCATTGGCGTGGTGATTGTACTGGCGATCCTCTTCTGGCAATGGCGTAACCTGCTGTCGATGACCATCAGCCCGGATCTGGCGTTTGTCGACGGCGTGAAATTACAGCGTGTGAAACTGCTGCTGATGCTGGTGACAGCATTAACCATCGGCGTGGCGATGAAGTTTGTGGGTGCGCTAATCATTACTTCGCTGCTGATTATTCCTGCCGCGACGGCGCGTCGTTTTGCCCGCACACCGGAGCAAATGGCGAGCATCGCTGTTGGCGTGGGAATGATTGCGGTCACCGGCGGTCTGACCTTCTCAGCGTTTTATGATACACCGGCTGGCCCGTCAGTCGTTCTGTGTGCCGCGGTGCTGTTTATTTTCAGTATGATGAAAAAGCAGGCTCAGTAAGCCGTTGAGATGCCGGATGCCCCTTCACCTTATCCGGCCTGGGAATACGGTTTTGTAGGTCGGATAAGATGCGTGAGCATCACCATCCGACATAGGTACTCAGGGCATTTCCGGCGGCGTAATACCGAAGTGATTCCACGCGCGCACCGTCGCCATGCGTCCACGCGGCGTACGTTGCAGGAAGCCCTGCTGAATCAGGTAGGGCTCCAGCACATCTTCAATGGTTTCCCGCTCTTCACCAATCGCCGCCGCCAGGTTATCTAACCCCACCGGGCCGCCGAAGAATTTATCAATCACCGCCAGCAGCAGTTTGCGGTCCATGTAATCAAACCCTTCCGCATCGACGTTCAGCATATCAAGCGCCTGCGCAGCGATATCCGCTGAAATGGTGCCATCATGCTTCACTTCCGCAAAGTCGCGCACACGCCTGAGCAGGCGGTTGGCGATACGCGGCGTACCGCGCGCGCGGCGGGCCACTTCCAGTGCGCCTTCGTCACTCATCTCCAGCCCCATATAGCGGGCGCTGCGGCCAACGATGTGCTGGAGATCGGCCACCTGGTAAAACTCCAGACGCTGCACGATACCGAAACGGTCGCGCAGTGGAGAGGTCA
>CAJYVI010000030.1 GCA_913778145.1 uncultured Pseudocitrobacter sp. | reverse complement strand
GATGAAATCAAGGCGTTGCATAGGTCGGGTCTCAGTCCAGGGCATAGTGAGTCTCCTCTTCTATGCCAGTTATAACTGTTACCCATGTATCCGGTCTAAAGTGTTACCCATGTTTCCGGTTCATACCTAAACGCTCGCGATTAACCTTCCTTTATACCGGGCTGGCATTGCAGCAGCAGCGGGCAGAAGACCTGCTGGAGCAGGACCGAATCGATCAACTGGTACAACTGGTTGGCGATAAGTCGACGGTCCGACAGATGCTGGTTTCCCACCTGGGGCGCAGCTTTCGCCAGGGGAAGCACATTCTGCGCGTGCTCTACTACCGCCCGATGCAGAATCTGTTGCCCGGTACGGCGTTACGTCGTTCAGAAACGCATATTGCGCGGCAAATTTTCAGCGCCCTGACCCGCATAAATGAGGAAAACGGGGAACTGGAAGCCGATATTGCGCACCACTGGAAGGAAATTTCCCCTTTGCACTGGCGCTTTTATTTGCGCCCCGGCATTCATTTCCATCATGGTCGCGAGCTGGAGATGGAAGACATCATCCATTCGCTGGAACGCATTAACAGGCTGCCGCTCTACTCTCATATCACTCAAATAGTGTCACCCACCGCATGGACGCTGGATATCCATCTCTCCCACGCGGACCGCTGGCTACCGTGGCTGCTCGGCCATACGCCCGCGATGATCCTGCCGCGAGAGTGGTCATCCATGCCACATTTCTCGCGCCAGCCGGTGGGAACCGGCCCATATGCGGTGGTGCGCAATAATCAGAACCAGCTCAAAATCCACGCTTTCGAAGAGTATTTCGGTTTTCGCGCATTAATAGATGAAGTGAATGTTTGGGTATTACCTGATGTGGCGGAAGATCTCAGCTGTGGCCTGACGTTACAGGGCACTACCCAGAGCGAGCAGGCCGTCGAAAGCCGTCTTGAAGAGGGGTGCTACTATCTGCTGTTTGACGCCCGTTCGTCGCGTGGCGCAAATCAACACGTACGCCAGTGGCTGAGCCACGTGCTGGCCCCGGCGAATTTGCTCTATCACGCCAGCGAACAGTATCAGCAGTACTGGTTCCCGGCCTACGGCCTGCTGCCGCGCTGGCACCACGCGCACAGCAAAATCAGTGAGAAACCCGCCGGGCTGGAGCGCATCACCATCGGTTTCTATCGCGATCATGTCGAACATAAAGTGATAGCCCGCATCATGGCGCAACTGCTGGCCGAACATCAGGTCACACTTGAGGTCAACGAAGTGGATTATGACGAATGGCACAGCGGCGAAGTGGTTAGCGATGTGTGGCTGAACAGCGCTAACTTTACCCTGCCGCTCAATTTCTCATTGTTTGCGCATCTTTGCGAAGTGCCGCTGCTTCAGCACTGCATCGCGCGCGACTGGCAGGCAGATATCCGCCAGTGGCATGCGGGCGAGCTGGATCTCCCCACCTGGTGCAAGCAGTTGCTGGAGCAGCAGGCGATTGTGCCGCTCATCCACCACTGGCTACGCATTCAGGGGCAACGCAGTATGCGCGGCGTGCGCATGAACACTCTCGGCTGGTTCGACTTTAAATCCGCGTGGTTCGCTCCGCCGGATCCATAGCGCTTTTGATTTATTCACGTAATCATTACAATAGCGAGCTACTCAACGGGGTGCAGAAGTCTGCTGAGATTAAACCCGTCGAACCTGATCCGGATAACGCCGGCGGAGGGATTTGAGGCCAACTCAAAATCCTTTGCCACCTGCTCACTGAGGTGCAAAGTGTTAAAAAAATGTCTGCCGCTGCTGGCGCTTCTCGCCATGCCAGCTTTCGCCAAACCGGTGCTCACGGTTTACACCTATGATTCCTTCGCCGCCGACTGGGGCCCTGGCCCGGTGGTGAAAAAAGCCTTTGAAGCCGACTGTGACTGCGAGCTGAAATTCGTGGCGCTGGAAGATGGCGTATCACTGCTTAACCGCCTGCGCATGGAAGGGAAAAAGAGCAAGGCCGACGTGGTGCTGGGGCTGGATAACAATCTGCTGCAAGCCGCCAGCCAGACAAAACTGTTCGCCAAAAGCGGCGTTCCGGCAAGCACCGTTACCGTTCCCGGCGGCTGGAAAGATGACACCTTTGTTCCCTTCGATTATGGCTATTTCGCCTTCGTCTACGATAAAAACAAACTGAAGAACCCGCCGAAAAGCCTGAAAGAACTGGTCGAGAGCGATCAGAAATGGCGCGTGATTTATCAGGACCCACGCACCAGCACGCCGGGCCTGGGCCTGCTGCTGTGGATGCAAAAAGTGTATGGCGATCAAACAGCTGAAGCCTGGCAGAAACTGGCGGCGAAAACCGTCACCGTGACCAAAGGCTGGAGCGAAGCGTATGGTCTGTTCCTGAAAGGGGAAAGCGACCTGGTGCTGAGCTACACTACCTCTCCGGCGTATCACATTATCGAAGAGAAAAAAGCGAACTACGCCGCCGCCTCATTTGCTGAGGGCCACTACTTACAGGTCGAAGTCGCCGCGCGTACCGCCGCCAGTAAACAGCCTGAATTAGCCGAGAAATTCCTCAAGTTTATGGTTTCTCCGGCGTTCCAGCAGGCCATTCCGACGGGCAACTGGATGTATCCGGTTACTGACGTGACGCTGCCTGCAGGCTTTGAGGCGCTCGCGAAACCGAAAACTGCGCTGGAATTTACCCCGCAGGACGTCGCCGCACAGCGTCAGAACTGGATTGCGACATGGCAACGCGCCGTCAGCCGTTAATTCCCGGCTGGATTTGGCCAGGAGTGACGGCGGCGACGCTTATCGTCGCTGTGGCGCTGGCCGCATTTCTCGCACTGTGGTTTAGCGCCCCGGATGCCAGCGGGCAGGCGCTGCTGGCGGACAGCTACCTCTGGCACGTGGTGCGTTTTTCATTCTGGCAGGCATTTCTCTCCGCGCTGCTTTCGGTAGTGCCTGCCATTTTCCTCGCCCGCGCGCTCTATCGTCGTCGTTTCCCTGGCCGCGAAACATTGCTGCGCCTGTGCGCCATGACGCTGATTTTGCCCGTGCTGGTCGCGGTATTCGGCATACTCAGCGTTTACGGGCGGCAGGGCTGGCTGGCGCAGATATTCACATCACTCGGGCTGGAGTGGCATTTCTCGCCTTATGGATTGCAGGGCATCCTGCTGGCGCACGTCTTCTTCAATATGCCGATGGCGACCCGTCTGCTGCTTCAGGCGCTGGAGCAAATTCCCGGCGAGCAGCGCCAGCTTGCCGCGCAGCTTGGTATGCGCGGATTCAATTTCTTTCGCTTCGTGGAATGGCCCTGGCTGCGTCGGCAAATTCTGCCCATCAGCACGCTGATTTTTATGCTCTGTTTCGCCAGCTTTGCCACCGTGCTATCGCTGGGCGGCGGGCCGAAAGCCACGACCATTGAACTGGCGATTTATCAGGCGCTTAATTTTGATTATGACCCGGCGCGGGCGGCGATGCTGGCGCTGATCCAGATGGCGTGCTGCCTGACGCTGGTGCTGGTTAGCCAGCGTCTGAGCAAGGCCATTGCCGTCGGTAATACGCAAATGCAGGGCTGGCGCGACCCGGACGATCGTCTGCACAGCCGCCTTAGCGATGGCCTGCTGATCACGCTGGCCCTGTTATTGATGCTGCCGCCGTTGCTGGCGGTGCTGGTCGATGGCGTTAACCCGGCGATGCTCAACGCCCTGCTACAGCCGCCGCTCTGGCAGGCGCTGTGGACCTCGCTGCGCATCGCCGTCGCCGCTGGCGTGCTCAGCGTGGTGCTGACCATGATGCTGCTGTGGAGCAGCCGCGAGCTGCGCGCGCGTAACGCGCAGCTTGCCGGGCAGACGCTGGAACTGAGCGGCATGTTGATTCTTGCCATGCCGGGGATTGTGCTGGCGACCGGCTTTTTCCTGCTGCTGAATAATACTATCGGGCTGCCCGATTCCGCCGATGGCATTGTGATTTTCGCCAATGCGCTGATGGCCATCCCCTACGCGTTGAAAGTGCTGGAGACGCCGATGCGCGATATTACCGCGCGTTATACACCGTTGTGTGAATCGCTGGGGCTCACGGGTTTTAATCGCCTGAAGGTGGTGGAACTGCGCGCGTTAAGACGCCCTCTGGCTCAGGCGCTGGCTTTCGCCTGCGTGTTGTCGATTGGCGATTTCGGCGTGGTGGCGCTGTTTGGCAATGACGATTTCCGCACGCTGCCGTTTTATCTTTATCAGCAAATAGGCTCTTATCGCAGCCAGGATGGCGCGGTGACCGCCCTGCTTCTGTTGTTGCTCTGTTTCCTGCTTTTTACCGTGATTGAAAAACTACCGGGACGCCATGCTAAAACTCACTGATGTTACCTGGCTTTATCAGCATCTACCTATGCGCTTTAGTCTCTCTGTGGCGAAGGGCGAAACCCTCGCCATTCTTGGGCCCAGCGGGGCAGGAAAAAGTACGCTGCTGAATCTGGTTGCCGGTTTTCTGACGCCCGCCAGCGGTGAAATTGTGATTAACGGCGAGACGCATACCCGCACGCCGCCCGCGCGTCGCCCGGTATCGATGTTGTTTCAGGAAAACAACCTGTTCAGCCACCTGAGCGTGCAGCAAAACATCGGGCTGGGGATGTCGCCATCACTGAAACTGAACGATGCGCAAAAACAAAAGTTGCAGGCTATCGCCCGGCAAATGGGGCTTGAGTCCTTGCTGACGCGCCTGCCCGGTGAGCTTTCCGGCGGCCAGCGTCAACGCGTGGCGCTGGCGCGTTGTCTGGTGCGTGAGCAACCGATTTTGCTGTTGGATGAACCTTTTTCCGCGCTCGACCCGGCGCTACGCCAGGAAATGCTGCTATTGGTTAAAACCGTGTGTGAACGCGAGCAGATCACGCTGCTGATGGTGTCGCACAGCGTGGAAGATGCGGCGCGGATTGCGCCGCGGGCAATTGTGGTCGCCGACGGGCGTATTGCGTGGGATGGCGAAACGACGGCGCTATTGAGCGGACACGCCAGCGCGTCGCACTTACTCGGCATCGCTGCGCCGGATGGCGCTTCGCTTATCCGGCCTACTCGTTAGCATCCATTTTTGTAGGCCGCCATCCGGCAAACTGCGCTAAAGCCCCACGACCTTACGCAAAATTTCGATGTAAACAGGCATCAATGGATGGCGGATTGCCGCCACCAGCGCCACGACACCGACACCGAGCATCAGCGGGGCCACCCACAGCAAACGCTGGCGCGGCAGGTAATTGGTCAGACGATCTTTCGCCGCTTTTCCGCTGCGCCATAAGCGCCAGCAAAGCCACGCGGCTATCCATAACAGCAGCGCCGTACCCAGCAGCAACCACTTAAAGCCACCGCTTTGCATATCATCAGGAATATCAATCGCGGCCCCCGCCAGAATCCCCGGCAGGAAGTAAATCGGCGGCCAGAGCAGGCAACCAATAATATTCGGCGGAATAAACTTCGCTACCGGCAGGTCGAGCATCCCGGCGACCATCGGTACCACCGGACGCGTTGGCCCGACAAAGCGCCCGACCAGAATGGTAAACATGCTGTGCTGATGCAGCGCGTGCTCGGTTTTATCCAGCAGCGCCTTGTTCTTTTTCATAAACGACCAGCGGTGCAGCGGCTTTTTAAAGCGCCAGCCGAGCCAGAAGGAGATCCAGTCGCCGAGCAGACAGCCGATGATACCGACCAGCCACGCCTGCCAGAAATTAACCTCGCCGCTGCCTATCAGTGCGCCCAAACCCGCCATCATCACCGTGCCCGGCAAAATCAGGCCGACCAGCGCTAATGATTCCAGAAAAGCCACCAGCGCGACCGCGACAAGTGAATAGGTCGTGGACTGGGTAATAAAATGTTCCAGCAGTGCTTGCATAGTGTGTCCGGTTTGAAAACGAATCGGGGATTCTGGTCATCACCCCGACTTTCGTCAAGCCATCAATTGTCTGAATAGTTTACTGTCAAAGACAATTCTCCACACACCGCCTTTCCTTTTCTTTACTTTTTATTCACACCCCGCGCGGAACTCGCTCGGGCTGGCGCCGGTGCATTTCTTAAAGACGCGAGAAAAATAGAGCTGATCTTCAAAGCCGACGTTGCGCCCCACGGTGGCAATCGGCATACGCGTAGTGCTGAGCAGTAACTTCGCCTGACTGATGCGCTGATCTTCCCGCCAGCTCAGTACGCTGACGCCAAGCTGCTGACGGAACAGATGCGACAGACGCGACGGCGACAGGCAAACATGCTGGGCGACGCTGGCGATATCGAAATGGCTATCGGCGAGGTGATCGCTGATGTACTGGCAGGCATCGCGTACCCGGTTATCCATCGGCGGATGCAGCGATTCATTGATGGCTTCCATGCGTCGCAGCAGCAGCTGTTCCAGCAGGTTGATCGCCAGCAGTTCTGAATAGCGCCCAACGCCCTGCCCGGCATCAATAATTTGCCCAAACAGCGCGGAAATCGACGCCTGATGCGCTTCATCCGGGCGGAAAAAACCGGTTTGCGCATGAATGGTCGGCCAGTTCAGCCATTCATGCCAGTAGGCGCGAGGGCGGAAGTAAACCCACTGGTGATACCACTCGCTGGCGTCCGGATGACGTCCGTAGTGATGAATTTCACCCGGCGGGAAAAGCAGCATATCGCCTTCGCGACAAATAAACTGCTGCCCCTGATTTTCAATTACGCCTTCTCCTTTCACCGTCAGGTTAAGAATAAAACCCTTCATGCCCAGCGGCCGGTCGATAAAGAAATCGAGATAACCTCCGGCGTCAATCGGCGTCAGCCCGGCGACCAGGTGCGCGTTAAAGGAGTAACCCGGCAGCAGGGGATCGTTTTGCAATTCAGGCATTTTCAGTCTGCTCTCCGCGTGTTGTGAAGAAACCAATTATCCATATTCACGTTTTCACCCTTCCCGGCGACCTGTGCAAACCATCACCGCTCACGATAAACATTTAACCCCGCGACAAACCGCGATTTTGATAATAATTCCGCGAACCATACGGTTTCTGGCGTGTAACAGAAGTGTCTATAAAGACGGCAGAAAAGTCCACATTGAATATTTGCACGCCGTCACACTTTGCGATGTGACAGCAAAATTATCCATAAGATTAGCGGTTCCTGCCTGACGATTTTTCCGGGCGCTCGCTAGTGTTAACCCATCCTGTTTTTTTACGATGGAGTGACACGATGGCAATCGCAATTGGCCTCGATTTTGGCAGCGACTCGGTCCGCGCCCTGGCAGTGGAGTGCGCGAACGGCGAAGAGATCGCCACCAGCGTTGAATGGTATCCGCGCTGGCAGGAGGGTCGCTTCTGCGACGCACCGAATAACCGTTTTCGCCACCACCCGCGCGACTACATTGAGTCGATGGAAGCGGCGCTGAAAAGCGTGCTGGCACAGCTCACCGACGCCCAGCGGGAAGATGTAGTAGGAATTGGCGTTGACAGCACCGGTTCCACCCCTGCGCCGATTGACGCCGACGGCAACGTACTGGCGCTGCGCGATGAGTTCGCTGAAAACCCGAACGCCATGTTCGTGCTGTGGAAAGACCATACCGCCGTCGAAGAAGCCGAAGCCATCACACGCCTGTGCCATCAGCCGGGCAAAGAAGACTATTCGCGCTACATTGGCGGCATCTACTCCAGCGAATGGTTCTGGGCCAAAATTCTGCACGTCACCCGCGAAGACCATGCGGTCGCACAGGCCGCCGCGTCGTGGATTGAGCTGTGCGACTGGGTTCCGGCACTGCTTTCCGGCACCACGCGCCCGCAGGATATTCGCCGTGGCCGCTGTAGCGCTGGGCATAAATCTCTGTGGCATGAGAGCTGGGGCGGGCTGCCACCGGCGTCGTTCTTCGATGAGCTGGACCCAATCCTTAATCAGCACCTTCCCTGCCCGCTCTTTACCGACACCCTGACCGCCGATGTTCCGGTGGGCACGCTCACCGCGGAATGGGCGCAGCGTCTGGGGCTTTCCGAGAAAGTAGTGATTTCCGGCGGTGCGTTTGACTGCCATATGGGCGCAGTCGGCGCGGGCGCACAGCCTAACGCGTTGGTGAAAGTTATCGGCACCTCCACCTGCGACATTCTTGTCGCGGAGAAAGCGAGCGTGGGCGATCGCACGGTGAAAGGGATTTGCGGCCAGGTTGACGGCAGCGTAGTGCCTGATTTTATCGGCATGGAAGCGGGCCAGTCAGCGTTCGGCGATATCTACGCCTGGTTTGGCCGCGTGCTGGGCTGGCCGCTGGAACAGCTCGCCGTACAGCATCCAGAACTGAAAACGCAAATTAAAGAGAGCCAGAAACAGCTGCTGCCTGCGCTGACCGAAGCCTGGGCCAACAATCCATCTCTCGATCATCTGCCAGTGGTACTCGACTGGTTTAACGGTCGCCGCACACCAAACGCCAACCAGCGTCTGAAAGGGGTGATTACCGACCTGAATCTGGCCACCGATGCCCCGGCGCTGTTTGGTGGGCTGATCGCCGCCACCGCCTTTGGCGCGCGCGCCATTATGGAGTGCTTCACCCACCAGGGCATCCCGGTGAATAACGTGATGGCGCTGGGCGGCATTGCGCGTAAAAACCGCGTCATCATGCAGGCCTGCTGCGACGTGCTCAACCGTCCGTTGCAGATTGTCGCCTCTGACCAGTGCTGCGCGCTGGGTGCCGCCATCTTTGCCGCCGTCGCCGCGGGCGTTTACCGCGATATTCCCGCCGCACAGTTGTTAATGGCAAGCCGCGTCGAAAGCACGCTCCAGCCACGCCCGCAGCAGGCACAGCGCTTTGAAGAGCTTTATCAGCGCTACCAGCAATGGGCGCTGAGCGCCGAACAACATTATCTCCCTGTCGCTGCGCCATCGGCTACCACGCCGTCCGCCACAGCAGCGCTGACTCATTAAGGATACGACGATGACCATTTTTAATAATTATGAAGTCTGGTTTGTGATTGGCAGCCAGCACCTTTATGGCCCGGAAGCGCTGCGTCAGGTCACTCAGCACGCAGAACAGGTGGTCAATGCCCTGAATGCGGAAGCGAAACTGCCGTGCAAACTGGTGCTGAAACCGCTGGGCACACGCCCGGATGAAATCACCGCGATTTGCCGCGATGCCAACTATGACGACAAATGCGCGGGCATGGTGGTGTGGCTGCACACTTTCTCCCCGGCGAAAATGTGGATCAACGGCCTGACCATCCTCAATAAACCGCTGCTGCAATTCCATACCCAGTTCAATGCTTCCCTGCCGTGGGACAGCATCGATATGGACTTTATGAACCTGAACCAGACCGCGCACGGCGGCCGCGAGTTCGGCTTTATCGGCGCGCGTATGCGTCAGCAGCACAGCGTGGTAACCGGCCACTGGCAGGATAAAAACGCGCACGAACGTATCGGTTCATGGATGCGTCAGGCCGTGTCGAAGCAGGATACCCGTCACCTGAAAGTGTGCCGCTTTGGCGATAACATGCGTGAAGTGGCGGTGACCGACGGCGATAAAGTTGCGGCACAGATTAAGTTTGGTTTCTCCGTAAATACCTGGGCGGTGGGCGACCTGGTGCAGGTGGTCAACGCGGTCAGCGATGGCGATATCAACGCGCTGGTCGACGAATACGAAAGCAGCTACCGCCTGACGCCAGCCGCGCAAATCAACGGTGACAAACGCCAGAATGTGCTGGATGCCGCGCGCATTGAACTTGGGATGAAACGCTTCCTCGAAGAGGGCGGTTTCCACGCCTTCACCACCACATTTGAAGATCTCCACGGCCTGAAACAGCTTCCGGGCCTGGCGGTACAACGTCTGATGCAGCAGGGCTACGGCTTTGCGGGCGAAGGCGACTGGAAAACCGCCGCCCTGCTTCGCATCATGAAGGTGATGTCAACCGGTCTGCAGGGCGGCACCTCCTTTATGGAGGATTACACCTACCACTTCGACAATGGCAACGGCCTGGTGCTCGGCTCGCACATGCTGGAAGTGTGCCCGTCGATCGCGGTGGAAGAGAAACCGATCCTCGATGTGCAGCCGCTGGGTATCGGTGGCAAAGCCGATCCGGCACGCTTGATCTTCAACACCCAAACCGGCCCGGCGATTGTCGCAAGCCTGGTGGATCTGGGCGATCGTTTCCGCCTGCTGGTCAACACCATCGAAACCGTAGCAACCCCGCACGATCTGCCGAAACTGCCGGTCGCCAACGCCCTGTGGAAAGCGCAGCCGGATCTGGCAACCGCCTCCGAAGCGTGGATCATCGGCGGCGGCGCGCACCATACCGTCTTCAGCCACGCCCTGACGCTGGACGACATGCGCCAGTTCGCTGAACTGCACGGCATCGAGATTACGGTTATCGACAACGACACCCGCCTGCCGGCGTTTAAAGACGCGCTGCGCTGGAACGAGGTTTATTACGGATTGCGTCGTTAACACCCTCACCCCGGCCCTCTCCCTGAGGGAGAGGGTGAAAACCCCACACCCGCACAGTCTGTCCCCTCTCCCTGAGGGAGAGGGTTAGGGTGAGGGGGTCCACACAGGAGCCAACATGCTAGAAGATCTCAAACGCCAGGTGCTCGACGCCAACCTGGCGCTGCCAAAACACAACCTGGTCACCCTCACCTGGGGCAACGTCAGCGCCGTCGACCGGGAGAAAGGCGTTTTTGTGATTAAACCCTCCGGTGTTGATTACAGCGTAATGACCGCCGACGATATGGTTGTGGTCAGCATAGCGACCGGCGAGGTGGTGGAAGGCAACAAAAAACCCTCCTCTGATACCCCAACGCATCGCCTGCTCTACCAGGCATTTCCCACCATCGGCGGCATTGTGCACACCCACTCCCGCCACGCCACCATATGGGCGCAGGCAGGCCAATCCATCCCGGCGACCGGCACCACCCACGCCGATTATTTCTACGGCACCATTCCCTGCACGCGCAAAATGACCGATGCGGAGATCAACGGCGAGTACGAGTGGGAAACGGGTAACGTGATTGTCGAAACCTTTGAAAAACAGGGCATCGACGCCGCGCAAATGCCGGGCGTACTGGTGCACTCTCACGGCCCGTTCGCGTGGGGGAAAAACGCGGAAGATGCGGTACATAACGCCATCGTTCTGGAAGAAGTGGCCTACATGGGCATTTTCTGCCGCCAGCTTGCCCCCCAGTTGCCGGATATGCAGCAAACGCTGCTGGATAAGCACTATCTGCGTAAGCATGGCGCGAAGGCGTATTACGGGCAGTAACAAGAAGAGGGTCTGGAAACAGACCTTCTTTTATTTTTATTCTGTTTCAAGCCTCTCTTTAACTTTATTTAAAGGCACGCTATTTTATCCATCATTAAAAATAAGCATTCATTTATATTAAGAATGAATCAGGATTAATAACGTGCCACCTGAAATTAAATACTCCCTGAATAAAAAAATAATCTCACGTATCGTTCTCGATGATAACTTTTTTATTGTGGCAACCATTCCCGTCAGCCTGCTGATTCTGCTCATTTTTTCAATGTTTATCGGCGTACCGTTTCTCTCGATGGCATTGGGTGCACTTGGCGTGACGCTGGTTGCAGAGTTGCTGTTAGCCCTGGCGATGTTTCTTTATGCCCACTGGATAAAATCAAGAACACCGGAGCAGATTGTTCTCAGCGCCGATGCCATCACAATAGATGATAAAAGCTGGCAGTGGGTCAATATTGAGAGCATAAAACTCACACCCAATATTTACCCAATGAATAAAAAATACCATCTGGCGATCACAGACCACGCGGGGCAGAAAACGACCTGGTTTCTGGGATATGGACACGGTACAAAGTGGATCATTTTTTCTGAGTACCAGGCGCTGTGTGAACAGGTGGCATTTTACTGCGATGACACGCCGGGAAAATTTCAGTCATATTGAAAACATCCCTGTACAAAAAACCAGTTAAAATCGACTAAACCAGGTTATAATCAGCGCTTATTCATCTGGTGAGAAACGCGTGTGGCGCAAGCGCAAGCTGGCTTTATCTTAACCCGCCACTGGCGGGACACTCCTCAGGGGACAGAAGTCACCTTCTGGCTGGCGACGGATGCAGGCCCGCTCGCCGTGACGCTGCCGCCCCAGGAGTCGGTCGCCTTTATCCCGGAAGCGCAGCGCGCGCAGACGGAACGCCTGTTACAGGGTGAGCGCGATGCCCGTCTTGCCCCGCTCACCTTACAAGATTTTCACCGCCAGCCGGTGTTCGGCCTCTACTGCCGTTCCCATCGCCAGTTGATGCGGCTTGATAAACTGCTGCGCGAAAACGGTATCACCGTTTATGAAGCGGATATTCGCCCGCCGGAGCGCTATCTGATGGAGCGCTTTATCACCGCCCCGGTGTGGTTCGATTGCGACGCACGCGGTAATGGGCTGGTGAATGCACGGCTAAAACCCCATGACACCTATCGCCCGGCGCTGAAGTGGGCCTCTATCGACATTGAAACTACACGTCACGGCGAGCTGTATTGCATCGGTATTGAAGGCTGCGGTCAGCGCGTGGTCTACATGCTCGGCCCGGCCAACGGAGATGCCTCAACGATAGATTTTGAGCTGGAGTACGTCGCCAGCCGCCCGCAGCTATTAGAAAAACTGAATGCCTGGTTCGCTAAGCACGACCCGGATGTGATCATCGGCTGGAACGTAGTGCAGTTCGATTTACGCGTGCTGCAAAAACACGCCGAGCGCTACCGCATTCCGCTGATGCTGGGCCGTGGCAACAGCGAGCTGGAGTGGCGCGAACACGGGTTTAAGAACGGTGTGTTTTTCGCTCAGGCTAACGGGCGGCTGATTCTCGACGGCATTGAAGCGCTGAAATCCGCGTTCTGGAATTTCTCTTCGTTTTCGCTGGAGGCGGTAGCGCAAGAACTGCTGGGCGAAGGCAAAGCGATTGATAATCCGTGGGATCGCATGGACGAAATTGACCGCCGTTTCGCCGAAGATAAGCCCGCACTGGCGAAATATAACCTCAAAGATTGCGAGCTGGTAACGCAGATTTTCCACAAAACGGAGATCATGCCGTTCCTGCTGGAACGCGCCACGGTTAACGGGCTGGCGGTTGACCGTCACGGTGGTTCGGTTGCCGCCTTCAGCCACCTCTATTTCCCGCGTATGCACCGTCTGGGCTACGTTGCGCCCAATTTAGGCGAAGTGCCGCCGCAGGCGAGCCCCGGCGGTTACGTAATGGATTCCCGCCCCGGCCTGTACGATTCGGTGCTGGTGCTGGATTACAAAAGCCTGTACCCGTCGATTATCCGTTCGTTTTTGATTGACCCGGTTGGGTTGGTCGAAGGGATGAACCAGCCAGATGCGCAACACAGCACCGAGGGTTTTCTCGGCGCCTGGTTCTCGCGCGATAAACACTGTCTGCCGGGGATCGTCGGCCAAATCTGGCACGCGCGCGATGACGCCAAACAACATAAAAACAAACCACTCTCGCAGGCACTGAAGATCATCATGAACGCGTTTTACGGCGTGCTTGGCACCAGCGCCTGCCGCTTTTTCGATCCGCGCCTCGCGTCGTCGATCACCATGCGCGGGCACGCGATCATGCGCCAGACCAAAGCGCTTATCGAATCCAAAGGCTACGACGTCATCTATGGCGATACGGACTCCACCTTTGTGTGGCTTAAAAAAGCGCATGATGAAGACTCTGCGGCAAAAATTGGCCGCGAGCTCGTTGAATTTGTTAACCAGTGGTGGGCCGATGAGCTACAAAAATCGGGCTTAACCAGCGCGCTGGAGCTGGAGTTTGAAACCCACTTTTGTCGCTTCCTGATGCCGACGATTCGCGGTGCCGATACGGGCAGTAAAAAACGCTACGCCGGGATGATTCAGGAAGGCACGGAACAAAGAATGCTTTATAAAGGCCTCGAAACGGTGCGCACCGACTGGACGCCGCTGGCGCAACAGTTCCAGCAGGAGCTCTATTTGCGCATCTTCCGTAACGAGCCTTACCGCGACTATATTCTTGAAACCATCGATAACCTGATGTCGGGCAAGCTCGATGGCAAACTGGTCTACCGCAAGCGCCTGCGCCGTCCGCTGGCTGAATATCAGCGTAATGTGCCGCCGCATGTGCGCGCCGCGCGTCTGGCGGACGAACACAACGCACGCCTGGGCCGTCCGCTTCAGTATCAGCAACGCAGCAGCATAAAATATATCTGGACCACCAGCGGCCCGGAACCGCTGGATTATCAACAGTCGCCGCTTGATTATGAGCACTACCTTACTAAGCAATTAGAGCCGGTTGCCGAAGGAATTCTCCCCTTTGTCGACGACGATTTTGCTACAATAGTGACGGGGCAACTGGGGCTATTTTGACAGGTGACTAACGCCGCGCCATCCAGTACCATAGCGCCCTTTCCATTCCTGGACCTCATTCATTCGCCGCCTCTCCTTCAGGCGGTGGATGGGTATTGCCTGCAATTTACAAAGAGATAGAGCCGAACACTTATGCCTTTTACACTTGGTCAACGCTGGATCAGCGATACAGAAAGCGAACTGGGACTTGGTACTGTAGTTGCAATGGATGCACGCACCGTCACCCTGCTCTTTCCGGCTACCGGAGAGAACCGTCTGTATGCCCGAAGCGACTCCCCCGTGACCCGCGTGATGTTCAATCCTGGCGACACGATTACAAGCCATGATGGCTGGCAGTTGCACGTTGATGAAGTTATTGAAGAAAAAGGCCTGCTGGCCTATGTCGGCACCCGTCTGGATACCGAAGAAGCCAATGTTGTGCTGCGTGAAGTGCTGCTCGACAGCAAACTGGTTTTCAGTAAACCACAAGACCGTCTGTTTGCCGGGCAAATCGACCGTATGGATCGCTTTGCCCTGCGCTACCGTGCGCGTAAATATCAGAGCGAGCAGTATCGCATGCCGTACAGCGGCCTGCGTGGGCAGCGTACCAGCCTGATCCCTCACCAGCTCAACATTGCCCACGATGTGGGCCGTCGCCACGCGCCGCGCGTGCTGCTGGCCGATGAAGTCGGTTTAGGTAAAACCATCGAAGCCGGGATGATCCTGCATCAGCAGCTGCTCTCTGGCGCGGCCCAGCGTGTGTTGATCATCGTGCCGGAAACCCTCCAGCACCAGTGGCTGGTTGAGATGCTGCGCCGCTTCAACCTGCGCTTTGCGCTGTTTGACGATGAGCGTTACGCCGAAGCGCAGCACGACGCCTATAACCCGTTTGAAACCGAACAGCTGGTCATTTGCTCGCTGGACTTCGTGCGCCGCAACAAGCAGCGTCTGGAGCATTTGTGCGACGCCGAATGGGACATCATGGTGGTCGATGAAGCGCATCACCTGGTGTGGAGCGAAGATGCGCCAAGCCGTGAATATCAGTGCATCGAACAGCTGGCAGAACGCGTGCCGGGCGTTCTGCTGCTGACGGCAACGCCGGAACAGCTGGGGATGGAGAGCCACTTTGCGCGTCTGCGCCTGCTCGACCCGAACCGCTTCCACGATTTTGAGCAATTTGTCGAAGAACAGAAAAACTATCGCCCGGTGGCCGACGCGGTCGCGCTGCTGCTGGCGGGCAACAAACTCAGCAACGACGAGCTGAACACCCTGGGCGAGCTGATTGGTGAGCAGGATATTGAAGCCCTGCTGCAAACGGCGAACAGCGACCGCGACGGCGCAGAAGCCGCACGCCAGGAACTGATCAGCATGCTGATGGACCGCCACGGCACCAGCCGCGTGCTGTTCCGTAACACCCGTAACGGCGTGAAGGGCTTCCCGAAACGCGAGCTGCACACCATCAAACTGCCGCTGCCAACGCAGTATCAAACGGCGATTAAAGTCTCCGGCATTATGGGCGCGCGTAAGAGTGCAGAAGAACGCGCGCGCGATATGCTTTACCCGGAACAGATTTATCAGGAATTTGAAGGCGATACCGGCACCTGGTGGAACTTCGACCCGCGTGTGGAGTGGCTGATGGGCTACCTGACCAGCCACCGCTCACAGAAGGTGCTGGTGATTTGCGCCAAAGCCGCCACTGCGCTGCAACTGGAACAGGTTCTGCGCGAGCGCGAGGGTATCCGTGCCGCCGTGTTCCACGAAGGGATGTCGATCATCGAACGCGACCGCGCCGCGGCCTGGTTTAGTGAAGAAGACAGCGGCGCGCAGGTGCTGCTGTGCTCTGAAATCGGTTCTGAAGGGCGTAACTTCCAGTTCGCCAGTAACCTGGTGATGTTTGACCTGCCGTTCAACCCGGACCTGCTGGAACAGCGTATTGGTCGTCTGGACCGTATCGGTCAGGCGCACGATATTCAGATTCACGTGCCTTATCTGGAACGCACCGCGCAGTCCGTGCTGGTTCGCTGGTTCCATGAAGGTCTGGACGCATTCGAGCATACCTGCCCGACCGGCCGCACCATCTATGACAGTGTGCACGACCAATTAATCAACTACTTAGCCGCGCCGGAAAACAGCGAAGGCTTTGATGATCTGATCAAAACCTGCCGCGAACAGCACGATGCACTGAAAGCGCAGCTGGAACAGGGCCGCGACCGCTTGCTGGAAATCCACTCCAACGGCGGCGAGAAAGCGCAGGCGCTGGCCGAAAGCATTGAAGAGCAGGATGACGATACCAACCTGATCGCCTTCGCCATGAATCTGTTTGATATCGTCGGCATCAATCAGGACGATCGTGGTGAAAACCTGATTGTCCTGACACCGTCCGATCATATGCTGGTGCCGGATTTCCCTGGCCTGCCGGAAGATGGCTGTACCGTCACCTTCGAGCGTGACGTGGCGCTTTCGCGTGAAGATGCGCAGTTCCTCACCTGGGAACACCCGATTATCCACAACGGTCTGGATCTGATCCTCTCCGGCGATACGGGCAGCAGCACCATCTCTCTGCTGAAAAACAAAGCGCTGCCGGTCGGTACGCTGCTGGTTGAACTGATTTACGTGGTGGAAGCCAATGCGCCGAAACAACTGCAGCTCAACCGCTTTCTGCCGCCAACGCCGGTGCGTATGCTGCTGGATAAAAACGGCACCAACCTGGCGGCGCAGGTGGAGTTCGAAACCTTCAACCGCCAGTTGAGCGCGGTAAACCGCCACACGGGCAGCAAGCTGGTTAACGCCGTACAGCAAGACGTTCACGCGATTCTGCAACTGGGCGAAGGCCAGATAGCTAAAGCTGCACAGGCGCTGATCGATTCTGCGCGCAGTGAAGCCGATGAAAAACTGAGTGCTGAACTGTCGCGTCTGGAAGCCCTGAAAGCGGTGAACCCGAACATTCGTGATGACGAGCTTTCTGCTATTGAAAGCAACCGCCAGCAGGTGATGGAAAGCCTGTCGCAGGCTGGCTGGCGTCTGGATGCGCTGCGCTTGATCGTCGTAACGCACCAGTAACAGGAGCCCGCTATGGGAATGGAAAACTACAATCCGCCGCAGGATCCGTGGCTGGTTATCCTCTATCAGGACGAGCACATTATGGTGGTCAACAAGCCGAGCGGCTTGTTGTCCGTGCCGGGCCGTCAGGAAGAGCATAAAGACAGCGTGATGCTGCGCGTGCAGCGCGACTATCCGCAGGCCGAATCCGTCCATCGTCTGGATATGGCGACCAGCGGCGTCATTGTGGTGGCCCTGACCAAAGCGGCAGAGCGCGAGCTTAAGCGTCAATTCCGCGAACGCGAGCCGAAAAAGCAGTATGTGGCACGCGTTTGGGGGCACCCTAAGCCGCAAGAGGGTCTGGTGGATTTACCGCTGATTTGCGACTGGCCGAACCGGCCAAAGCAGAAGGTGTGTTACGAAACCGGCAAAGCGGCGCAAACGGAGTATGAAGTACTGGAGTACGCGGACGATAATACCGCCCGTGTGCTGTTAAAGCCGATTACCGGGCGTTCACACCAGCTGCGCGTGCATATGCAGGCGTTAGGGCATCCGATTCTGGGCGATCGTTTTTACGCGACGCCCGAAGCGCTGGCGATGGCGCCGCGTCTGCTGCTGCATGCGCAGACGCTGACGATTACGCATCCGGAATTTGGCAACAGTATGACGTTTAAAGCACCGGTGGATTTTTGAGGCCTCTGCGGCCTGATGCCCCCTCACCCTAACCCTCTCCCACAGGGAGAGGGGACCGATTGTGCCAATGGTCAGGTATGTGCGGTTTTCTCCCTCTCCCTGCGGGAGAGGGCCGGGGTGAGGGGCCCCACCGCACCTCTTACTTAAACCCTTTCTGTTCCTTAATCAACTCGTACGCACTCTGAATTTCCTGCGCCTTCTGCTTCGCCATCTCCATCATTTCTGGTGGTAAACCTTTTGCCACAAGCTTATCCGGGTGATGTTCGCTCATCAGCTTACGGTACGCGCGTTTGATGGTTGTCGCATCGTCGGTGCTTTTCACGCCGAGCACGTTGCAGGCATCTTCCAGCGTCGGGCCGCGCTGCGCCTGTTGCCAGCCGCCTGCGCCCTGTGACTGCTGCTGATAACCGCCACCAAACTGCGCCCCGCCCTGCATCATGCGCAGGAACTGATCGAACTGCGCGCGCGAAATCCCAAGCTCTTCGGCAATCACATACAGCACGTCACGTTCGTTCGGATGCAGTGAACCGTCGGCAAACGCTGCCTGAATCTGAATTTCAAGAAACATCCTAATCAGATCAAAACGACCAAAGCAGACGCTACGGAACTGACGCATTTTTTCGCGCAGCGGGTAGTTATCTGACTTGCCCACGCGGAACGCCTGCTGTGCCGCGGTGCGCGAAGCACCGTGCAGGTTCATTCTGTCCATCAACATGCTGGCGATATGAATATCCGCTTCCGTGACACGCCCTTTCGATTTGGTCAGGTGGCCCATGACTTCAAAGGTGGTGGCAAAAAAGAGGGACTGACGCTCCTGTTGATTCGCAAACCAGTTCATCCGGCGGCTGCGCGCCTTGTCAAACATGTGTCCCACGAGCAATCCGAGGACCACGCCCCAGAACCCGCCACCCATCATTAAGGCGATGGCTACACCAATCACTTTACCCCAATACTGCATATACTCCCCAAATCGTCATGCCAGCGGCTAAAATATGCATTATCATACCCGTCATTCAATGCCGTGCCTAACACCTCTGGCCGGGACGGGCAGGATAAGTACTAGCGTCAAGCCGTTGAGTACGTTAGTCTCTGACCGTTTGCAAGCCGCAATGCTATAGATGACGGAACAACAAATACAACGTATGAAAAAACGTATTCCCACCCTCCTGGCGACTATGATTGCCAGTGCCTTGTACAGCCAGCAGGGCATGGCTGCCGATCTCGCTTCGCAATGTATGCTAGGCGTGCCGAGCTACGACCGTCCTTTGGTGAAAGGCGAGACCAACGATCTGCCTGTCACAATTAACGCCGATCACGCAAAAGGGAACTACCCTGATGACGCGGTGTTTACGGGTAATGTCGATATTAACCAGGGAAATAGCCGCTTGCAGGCCGATGAAGTTCAGCTTCATCAAAAACAGCCTGATGGCCAGACTGCGCCCGTGCGCACGGTCGATGCCCTCGGTAATGTACACTATGACGATAACCAGGTGATCCTGAAAGGTCCTAAAGCCTGGTCAAATCTTAACACCAAAGACACCAACGTCTGGCAAGGTGATTATCAGATGGTGGGGCGTCAGGGCCGCGGAACGGCTGACCTGATGAAACAGCGTGGCGAAAACCGCTACACCATCCTGGAAAACGGTACCTTCACGTCGTGTCTGCCGGGTTCTAACACCTGGAGCGTTGTCGGTTCTGAAGTGATTCAGGACCGCGAAGAAGAAGTTGCGGAAATCTGGAATGCCCGCTTTAAAGTAGGTCCGGTTCCGGTCTTTTATAGCCCTTATTTACAGCTGCCGATCGGCGACAAGCGTCGTTCTGGCTTCCTGATCCCCAATGCCCGGTACAGCACTAAGAACTACTTTGAGTTCTATCTGCCTTACTACTGGAACATCGCACCGAACATGGATGCGACCATCACGCCACATTATATGCACCGACGTGGCGGCATCATGTGGGAGAACGAATTCCGTTATCTGACCAAAGCGGGCGCAGGTCTGATGGAACTCGATTATCTGCCATCGGATAAAGTCTATAGCGATGAGCACCCGGATGACGATAACAGCCGTCGCTGGATGTTCTACTGGCGTCATGCGGGCGTGCTGGATCAGGTGTGGCGCTTCAACGTCGACTACACCAAAGTCAGCGACCCGAACTACTTCAACGACTTTGACTCCAAATACGGTTCCAGTACCGACGGCTACGCCACGCAAAAATTCAGCGTGGGCTATGCGGTGCAGAACTTCGACGCCACCGTATCAACGAAACAGTTCCAGGTCTTCGACCGAACCAGCAGTAATTCCTACTCTGCTGAACCGCAGCTGGATGTGAATTTCTATCAGAACGATGTTGGGCCGTTCGATACGCGTATCTACGGCCAGGCGGTGAATTTCGTTAACACCAACAGCAATCGTCCGGAAGCGACGCGTCTGCACCTTGAGCCGACCATTAACCTGCCGCTGTCTAACGGTTGGGGTAGCCTCAATACTGAAGCGAAGCTGTTAGCCACGCATTATCAGCAAAAGAACGTTGAAAACACCCAGTACGATGACTCGGTAAACCGCACAATGCCGCAGTTCAAAGTCGACGGTAAGATGGTGTTTGAGCGCGATATGGACTGGTCTGCGGGTTATACCCAGACGCTGGAACCGCGTGCGCAGTATCTGTACGTACCTTATCGCGACCAGAGCAACATCTACAACTACGACTCTTCGC
Source organism: uncultured Pseudocitrobacter sp. (assembly GCA_913778145.1). Taxonomy (GTDB): domain Bacteria; phylum Pseudomonadota; class Gammaproteobacteria; order Enterobacterales; family Enterobacteriaceae; genus Pseudocitrobacter. The sequence continues at coordinate 37,689 of CAJYVI010000030.1, read as the reverse complement.
TGCTGCAATCCGGCTACAGCGGGCTATTCCGTGATCGTACCTACGGCGGCCTTGACCGCATTGCGTCAGCCAACCAGGTGACGACCGGCCTCACAACTCGCGTATATGATGAATCGGCGATTGAACGTTTTAACGTTTCTGTTGGTCAAATCTACTATTTCACCGAGTCTCGTACCGGTGATGATACAACGACCTGGCAAAATGATGACAACACCGGTTCACTGGTGTGGGCGGGAGACACCTATTTACGTCTGACCGACCGTTGGGGCCTGCGTGGCGGTATCCAGTACGATAAACGTCTGGATAACATCTCCACCAGCAGCACCACCCTTGAGTATCGCCGTGACCAGGATCGTTTAGTTCAGTTGAGCTACCGTTACGCCAGCCCGGAATATATTCAGGCGACATTACCGTCTAACTACTCGACGTCAGAGCAGTATAAGAACGGGATTTCTCAGGTGGGCGGCATAGCCAGCTGGCCGATCGCCGATCGCTGGTCTGTTGTTGGCGCGTACTACTTTGACACCAACAGCCACAAACCGGCCGATCAAATGCTGGGTGTGCAGTACAACTCCTGCTGCTACGCCATCCGTGTCGGCTACGAACGTAAGCTGAACGGTTGGGATAACGAAGGGGCGAAAGATCACGCCGTCTACGACAACGTAATCGGCTTTAATATTGAGCTTCGTGGATTGAGTTCGAACTATGGTCTGGGTACCCAGCAAATGCTGCGTTCGAACATACTGCCGTACCAGAACTCATTGTAACGACACTGACAGAAACTTAAGCCGCCGAGCGGTTTGTTAATTGAAATGGAAAAAGTATGAAGAACTGGAAAACGCTGCTTCTTGGTATCGCGTTAGTCGCGAATACCAGTTTCGCCGCCCCACAGGTTGTCGATAAAGTAGCAGCCGTCGTAAACAATGGTGTCGTACTTGAAAGCGACGTCAACGGTCTGATGCAATCCGTCAAGCTCAACGCGGGCCAGGCGGGGCAACAACTGCCGGACGACGCAACTCTGCGCCACCAGATTCTGGAACGTCTGATCATGGACCAGATCATGCTACAGATGGGTCAGAAAATGGGCGTCAAGATCTCTGACGAACAGTTGGATCAAGCTATCGCCAACATCGCGAAGCAGAACAACATGACAACCGATCAGATGCGCAGCCGTCTGGCTTACGATGGTCTGAACTACAGCACCTATCGCAGCCAGATTCGCAAAGAGATGATCATCTCTGAAGTGCGTAACAACGAAGTGCGTCGCCGCGTTTCCGTCCTGCCGCAGGAAGTGGACGCGCTGGCAAGCCAGATTGGCGACCAGAACGATGCCAGCACCGAGCTGAACCTGAGCCACATCCTGATCCCGCTGCCGGAAAACCCGTCTTCTGACCAGGTGAACGAAGCGCAGAGCCAGGCGGAGTCTATCGTTGAGCAGGCGCGTAACGGCGCTGATTTCGGTAAGCTCGCAATCTCCTACTCTGCTGACCAGCAGGCGCTGAAAGGCGGCCAGATGGGCTGGGGACGCATTCAGGAACTGCCGGGTATCTTCGCGCAGGCGCTGACTACCGCCAAAAAAGGCGATATCGTTGGCCCGATTCGCTCCGGCGTCGGCTTCCATATCCTGAAAATCAACGATATGCGCGGTGGCTCTCAGAGCATTTCCGTGACCGAAGTGCATTCTCGTCACATTCTGCTGAAACCGTCGCCGATCATGACCGACGAGCAGGCGCGTGTGAAACTGGAACAGGTTGCTGCGGATATTCGTAGCGGTAAAACCACCTTCGATAAAGCGGCAAAAGAGCTGTCTCAGGACCCAGGTTCTGCTAACCAGGGCGGTGATTTAGGTTGGGCAACGCCAGATATGTACGATCCTGCGTTCCGCGATGCGCTGATGAAACTGAACAAAGGCCAGATGAGCGCCCCGGTTCACTCTTCCTTCGGCTGGCACCTGATCGAGCTGCTGGATACCCGCAAGGTTGACCGCACCGATGCCGCGCAGAAAGACAAAGCGTACCGCATGCTGATGAACCGTAAGTTCTCTGAAGAAGCGGCAACCTGGATGCAGGAACAGCGCGCCAGCGCCTATGTCAAAATTCTGAGCAACTAATGACGACAACCCATCGTGTGGTGATCACGCCCGGCGAACCCGCCGGGATTGGTCCGGATCTGGTTATCCAGCTCGCCCAGCGCGATTGGCCCGTTGAACTGGTGGTGTGCGCCGATGGCGCACTCCTCAGTGAGCGAGCCTCGCTCCTCGGCCTTCCGCTTTCTCTTCTGCCCTACTCCCCCCAAAAATCCACCCAACCGCAACGCGCCGGTACGCTCACCCTGCTTTCTGTGCCGCTACGCGCGCCAGTGACGCCAGGCGAGCTTAACGTGCAAAACGGTCACTATGTGGTGGATACGCTGGCACGCGCCTGTGACGGCTGCCTGAGCGGCGAATTTGCCGCTCTGATTACCGGCCCGGTGCACAAAGGCATCATCAACGACGCGGGCGTGGCCTTTACCGGCCATACAGAGTTCTTTGAAGAACGTTCGCACGCGCCGAAAGTGGTGATGATGCTGGCAACGGAAGAGCTGCGCGTGGCGCTGGCGACGACGCATCTGCCGTTAAAGGACGTGAGCGCTGCGATCACGGTCGACCTGCTCGACGAAGTGATCACTATTCTGCATCACGATCTGCAAACCAAATTTGGCCTCGCTGCGCCGCATATTCTGGTATGTGGCCTCAACCCGCACGCGGGCGAAGGCGGCCATATGGGCACGGAAGAGATAGACACCATTATCCCGGTGCTGAATACGCTGCGCGCGAAAGGAATGAATCTGAGCGGGCCGCTGCCTGCCGATACTCTTTTCCAGCCTAAGTATCTTGATAATGCCGACGCGGTGCTCGCAATGTACCACGATCAGGGCTTACCCGTGCTAAAATACCAGGGCTTTGGCCGTGGCGTGAATATCACCCTCGGTTTACCCTTTATTCGAACCTCTGTTGACCACGGCACTGCCCTTGAACTGGCAGGTCAGGGGAAAGCAGAGGTCGGCAGTTTTATTACGGCGCTTAATCTCGCCATCAAAATGATTGTTAACTCTAAATGAATAATCGAGTCCATCAGGGCCACTTAGCCCGTAAACGTTTCGGGCAAAACTTCCTTAACGATCAGTTCGTTATTGACAGCATCGTTTCGGCAATCAATCCGCAAAAAGGTCAGGCGATGGTTGAAATCGGCCCGGGTCTTGCCGCATTGACCGAGCCAGTTGGCGAACGCCTTGACGAACTGACCGTCATCGAACTTGACCGTGACCTCGCCGCACGTCTGAAAACCCACCCGTTCCTGGGGCCGAAGCTGACCATTTATCAGCAGGATGCCATGACCATGAACTTTGGTGAGCTTTCGCAAACGCTGGGCCAGCCGCTGCGCGTATTCGGCAACCTGCCGTATAACATTTCGACGCCGCTGATGTTCCATCTGTTTAGCTATACTAATGCGATCGCCGACATGCACTTCATGTTGCAAAAAGAGGTGGTTAACCGTCTGGTTGCAGGCCCGAACAGCAAGGCGTATGGTCGTTTAACGGTGATGGCGCAGTATTACTGCCAGGTTATCCCGGTACTCGAAGTACCGCCGAGCGCCTTTACGCCGCCGCCAAAAGTCGATTCCGCCGTCGTGCGTCTGGTGCCACACAGCACTAAGCCGTATCCGGTGAAAGACGTTCGCGTGCTGAGCCGCATCACCACCGAGGCGTTTAACCAGCGTCGTAAAACGATCCGCAACAGTCTCGGCAACCTGTTCAGCGTTGAAGTTTTGACGGAGCTGGGCGTCGACCCGACGATGCGGGCAGAAAATATCTCTGTTGCGCAGTACTGCAAGATGGCCAACTATCTGGCAGAGAATGCGCCGCCGAAGGAGAGCTAAACCATGATTGATTCGCCGCGAGTTTGCGTCCAGGTTCAAAGTGTTTACATTGAATCGCAGTCTCTACCGGACGAAGAGCGTTATGTCTTCGCCTACACGGTAACTATCCGCAATCTCGGGCGAACGCCGGTTCAGCTGCTGGGCCGCTACTGGCTCATCACCAACGGTCATGGTCGTGAAACCGAAGTACAAGGCGAGGGCGTCGTTGGCGTCCAGCCGCATATCGCACCCGGTGACGAATATCAGTACACCAGCGGCGCGGTACTCGAAACCCCGCTTGGCACTATGCAGGGCCATTATGAAATGGTCGATATCGACGGCAGGCCGTTCTCTATCGACATTCCCGTATTCCGTCTCTTTGTCCCGACACTAATCCATTAAAAACACATGGCTACATATCTTATTGGCGACATTCATGGTTGCTTCGATGAGTTGATCGCATTGTTAGATCAAGTGGAGTTTACCCCAGGGACAGACACGCTGTGGCTGACCGGCGACCTGGTCGCGCGCGGACCCGGCTCTCTGGACGTGCTGCGCTACGTTAAATCGATGGGCGACGACGTGCGTATCGTCCTCGGCAACCACGACCTGCATCTGCTGGCGGTGTTTGCGGGGATCAGCCGTAATAAACCCAAAGACAGGCTTAACGCGCTGCTGGAAGCCCCTGACGCCGACGACCTGCTCAACTGGCTGCGTCGTCAGCCGCTGATGCAGGTGGATGAAGAGAAGAAGCTGGTGATGGCCCACGCCGGGATCACCCCGCAATGGGATATGGAAACAGCAAAACAGTGCGCCCGCGACGTTGAAGCGGTGCTGTCGAGCGACTCCTATCCCTTCTTCCTCGACGCCATGTATGGCGATATGCCGAATAACTGGTCGCCGCAGTTAACGGGCCTGGCACGTCTGCGGTTTATCACTAACGCATTTACCCGCATGCGCTACTGTTTCCCGAACGGGCAACTGGATATGTACACCAAAGAAGCGCCGGAAAACGCCCCTGCGCCGCTGAAACCGTGGTTTGCGATACCAGGGCCGGTGACGGAGGAGTACAGCGTGGTGTTTGGACACTGGGCGTCTCTGGAAGGTCGCGGAACGCCGGAAGGCGTGTACGCGCTGGATACGGGCTGCTGCTGGGGGGGAGTGTTAACCTGCCTGCGCTGGGAAGATAAGCAGTACTTTACTCAGGCTTCAAACCGACATATCGATCCCGGAATGGGCGAGGCTGTGGCATCCTGATGCCCCTCACCCCGGCCCTCTCCCACAGGGAGAGGGAGAAAACCGGAACGGAGGTCAAGCATTTGCACAATCAGTCCCCTCTCCCCGCGGGAGAGGGTTAGGGTGAGGGGTGCCTCCCTAAACATCTACCACTCATCGCTCTCAAACTGCATCGGCAGCGAACGGTCTCGAGCCCAGCGCGAATAAAGTGACAGTAAATGGTTAACGCTATCGACATCATAGTTATAGAAGAATAGCTCAACGTCTGAGTCATCAAGATCAGGTATTCCTATCACTTCCTTCAACGCTTCAAGAGCATCTTTATTGTTTTTTGATGCAAAAATGCCCCTCATCATCTCTGAATAGGCTGCCGGCCCGCCGCAATTCTCCGGTGGGCAAAGCATCATGCCCTGAATACATTCAATGGGGCCGAGCATATCGTCGAAAACGTAGTTCTTGTCTTCGAGATAAATTTCGTGTTCCCAATTATCACCAAAGTCATAAACATAGCGTAGCGTGTTGCCATGTTTTTTCAGCAGTTCATTCAGGCGAACCAACGATTCCTCTTCTTCATTGGGCGCTTCAGGCTGTTCCATAAAGACACGCTTCTTGAAGGTAAAGGAATGAAGGTGTTCATCCTGCCACCCCATGACGATTTGCAAAACATCGTGGAGACGATCGAGTGTAATATCATCGGGAACAATGAATCTGCGCCAGACGACAGGGTCGGTGTCTTTAAGTGTCACCTTAAGCTCATAAAATTGAGTCATGCTTTCCTCCATTTGAAAATGGTAAGAAGTCGGAACTCAACGGCGCTCTAAAATCTCAAAACAGTAGCTATGTGAATTCTGCTCGTCCGCGTCGTGGAATTCGCTAAATACAGATTCCCACTGGTCCGGATCGTAATCCGGGAAGTGCGTGTCGCCTTCCACTTCCGCATCAATGTGCGTCAGGTACAGCTTGTGCGCTTTCGGCAGGAACTGCTCATAAACGCGACCGCCGCCAATCACCATAATCTCTTCCACATCACCACAGGCGGCAATGGCTTCATCCACAGATTTAACCCACTGGACGCGATCGTCGGTGCCTGGCTGGCTGCTGATAACGATGTTTTTACGGCCCGGCAGCGGGCGACCGATCGATTCCCAGGTCAGGCGACCCATCACGACAGGTTTGTTAAGCGTGTTGCGTTTAAACCACGCCAGATCGGCGGGGAGATTCCAGGGCATGGCGTTTTCCATGCCGATGACGCGATCTACCGCTAGCGCAGCAATCAGACTGATCATTGAGTGTTTCCCGGATACAAAAAAATTGTCGCCACTATACGGAAAGCATAATCTTTCGTCGACTGGGCGCAGGGTAAAGAATACGAAAATTTTCAGATTTGCTGGCGAGCCCACGGGAGTGAAGTGGACCGCCAGCATTACAGATAAGTAGAAACAGCGAGTTAGCCGTAAAGTCTGCGTAACATCACATTTTTACGCTCAGGCAGAAGGCTTTATTTCAGGCTCATCCGCGGGATTACCGCTGTGTTTGCCCTCTTCTGTTCCCTGCCAGCCGTGACGCTGGATAACCGACAGGTGATTACGGTCTTCATTGATGATTTCCGTCAGCATCGCGCTGGTGCGTTTGAACACCGCCGCTCGCGTCGACGCATCGCTTTCGGCCATTTCCACCATCTCTTCCACCATTCGGGTGTTAAAGCGGCGGAACAGGTCCGCGCGTTCACGTGCCTCATAAGCCCCCAGTCCCAGCGACTCCAGCGCCATGCGGCCTGACTTCAGCGCACCTTCGAAGGTTTCACGTTCCGGCGATTCCACCCCGGCCTGACGCAGCTGAATGTAATGCTCTACGTCGCGGGCGCGGGCGATAATCGTCAGATTAGGGAAGTGCTCTTTCGCCAGCTCAGTCAGTTGCAGGCTGGTTTGCGGATCGTCAATGGCGTTAATCAACACTTCCGCTTTCGCCGCCCCGGCGGATTCCAGCATATCAACGCGGGTCGCATCACCGTAGAACACCTTCATGTCGAACTTACGCAGGGTGTCGACGTGATCCGGGTCGTGATCGAGGATCACCATTTTCACGCCGCTGGAGAGCAGCAGACGACCGGTAATCTGACCGTAACGACCAAAGCCCGCGATAATCACGCGCGGCTGCTCTTCATCAATCTGATCCGCTTCACGCTGCTCACCGCCGCTTTTACGTGCTTCCATGCGGGTCAGCAACACCAGCAGAATCGGCGTCGCCGCCATGGAGAGCGCCACCGCCAGCGTCAGGGCTTTTGCCCAGTCTGCATCCAGCACGTTCGCCATCTGCGCCGCGCCAAAGACCACGAAGGCGAATTCACTTCCCTGCCCCAGCAATACCGCAAACCAGGCGCGCTGCGAGCGCGGCACCTGCAACGGTTTAGCAATAAGCCACAGCATGACCGATTTGATAATCAGGAAGCCAAACAGCAGCGTAATGATGCGCAGCGGATGATCGATAAGCGTGCCGAAGTCGATAGACATGCCGACGCCAATGAAGAACAGCCCCAGCAGCAAGCCTTTAAACGGTTCGATATCACTTTCCAGCGCGTGTCGATATTCCGAACTCGCCAGCAGTACGCCCGCCAGAAACGCGCCCATCGCCATCGACAAACCGACTTCTTCCAGCAGGAAACCGAAACCGAAGACCAGGAACAGCGCCACGGCACTGAACACTTCACGCAGGCCGGAACGTGCCACAAAACGCAGCACCGGGCGCGTAACGTAGCGCCCCAGCAGCACCACCAGCACCAGTGCGCCAGCCACCTTCAGGGCAGAAAAGGCAAACGCGCCCAGCGTGGTGGACGCACCGCTAGTTGCCAGCAGCGGGATCATCGCCACCAATGGGATTGCCGCGATATCCTGGAACAGCAGCACCGCAAACGCGCTACGACCAACCTGGGAAACGGTCAGGTTACGCTCGTTCATTGCCTGCATGGCTATCGCCGTAGAGGAGAGCGCCAGCGTCATGCCAATGAGTTCCGCCACCTGCCAGCGCAGGCCGAGGAACATACAGAACAGGCCAATCAACGCGCCGCACACCACCATTTGCAGCAGGCCGCCGCCAAATACCGAGGCGCGCAGTTTCCACAGGCGTTTTGGATCCAGCTCAAGGCCGATAACAAACAGCATCAGCACCACGCCAATTTCGGCGAAATGCAGGATAGACTCAGCGTCGGTCACCAGGCGCAAGCCCCACGGGCCGATAATACAACCGGCAATCAGGTAGCCAAGTACCGAACCCAGCCCCAGACGCACGGCAATCGGTACAATCAGCGCGGCGGAGCCGAGATAAATCAGCGCCTGAATCAGAGTATGGTTATCCACGATTATCCTCCTGCCAGGCCAGCAAACGCTGTTTATAATGACGCGCCTTCGCCTGCAGCGTTTCTTCGTCGCAGATAAAGGTACTGTGGAGAGTAAACGGCGGCAGCCACTTCAGGCCGCAGTAAATGGCCGTTGCTTCCAGCGGCTGCGCCAGCACGTCAAACCCAGGGTGTGAGCCAATCTCAAAATGGCTTTCCGCCCCTCCGGTCGTCACGGCCCACAGCATACTTTTGCCGTGCAGCGCGGTTCCGCCGTGACCGTAGGCCCAGCCGTGCGACAGCACTTTGTCCATCCACAGCTTAAGCAGCGGCGGCGTGCTGTACCATTGCATGGGGTGTTGAAGGATGATGAGGTCGGCGCGGCTGAGCGCGCCCTGCTCCGCGGCGATATCGATATTGAAATCTGGATAGAGGCTGTAGAGCGAGCGAACCTCTACGTCGTCCAGCGTCCTTACCTGCTCAAGCATCCGCTTATTCGCATGCGAGTGCTGCGGATAAGGATGCGCATAAATAATGAGAATCATGTTTAGCCTGTTATCACTGCATTATTGTTATGTAACAACCACAGTGTAGACCGCCAGAGGCCTGGCTAACAGAACAATTCGGGGGTGAGGTGCGCGGTGGGCATGTGGGTGGCACTGCCACCCATCATCAAAACAAAATCAGTTGTTGAGCTCGTTCATGGATTTAACCTGGTCACGGTTAATCTGCTCAGTTTTGCCGGTTTCAGCATTTTCATAGGAGACCAGTCCGGTGTCATCGTCTACCTGCGGCTTACCGTCGGTGACAATTGTGCGGCCATCGGTGGTTTTTACGGACTGATTCGATGAACAGCCCGCGACGGTGAACAGTGCTGCGGCAGTTAAAATAGAGGTGATTACGATACGTTTTTGCATGATGTTCTCCCTGTTCTCAGACGTCTTATGTCAATTAATTGTTAACTATAGACTAACGTGCTGATGTACATGAAAGAACCAGAACACTCCTAAGGTCATCTTTTAGGATACAGACTTCCCGCGTATCGTCATGTTCGCCGTCTGCGTCAGCGACATGCCCCGCGTTTCCGGCGCAAACATCACGGAAATCGCCAACCCGACGAATGAAATGCCCGCGCCAATGAGCATGACATTGTTGATCCCATAGCGGGTGATAAACACCGGCAGCGCCCAGGTGGAGATAATTGTCCCGATTCGACTTAGCGACATAATCACCCCCACCGCAGACGCGCGAATGTCCGTCGGGAAGAGTTCATTCGGATAGAGCCATTGCAGGATGCCCGGCCCGCCGGAGAAAAACGCATATACCGCAAACGCGAACACCACCAGCCCAATTCCCAGGTTAGACACCACGCCAAGTAAGGCCAGCGCCAGCGTCATCATCAGGAAGCTGCCAATAAGCAGCATTCGCCGCCCGACGCTGTTAAGCCAGAACATCGCTGGCACGCAGCCCAGCATAAAGAAGAGGCTGATCACCACGTTGCCGAGCGCCGCGCTTCTGCCCTGCTCCCAGCCCAACAGGCCGACGATTTGCGGCCCGAAGGTGTAGATGGCGAACATTGGGATCACCTGACAGGTCCAGATTGCCGCGACAAACAGTACAAACGGGAAGTGACGGCGATTGAAGAGTTGCAGGAAACGCGTCTCTTTCGGCGGTTCATCGTCGAATGTTACGGGTTCGCCAAACAGTTTGATCATCATTTGCTGGCACTCTTCCACCCTTCCTTTGCGCAGCAGCCAGCGCGGCGATTCCGGCAGGTCGAAACGGCCAATCAGAATGATAAGGCAGGGAATAAACGCACTGCCCAGCATCCAGCGCCAGCCGCCCTCGACGTCATACAGGCAGTATCCCACCAGGTTGGCGCAGGTTGCCCCGACATACCACATGGCAGCGATAAAACCGATGGAAAACGCCCGCTGACGGGTGTTGGAAAATTCGGTGATCATGGAGGTGGCGATGGGATAATCCGCGCCAATCACGATACCTATCAGCACGCGCATCACCAGCAGCTCGACGGGCGAAGAGACAAACATTGTCGCCACCGATATCAGTCCGATGGCGATAATATCGATCAGGAACATTTTCCGCCGTCCGACCTTATCGGATATGTAGCCGAACAGCGTAGTGCCTACAAATAACCCCGCCAGCGTTGCCGCACCCAGCAGGCCTATCCATTCTGCATCCAGTTTCAGGAAAGGCGTGAGCTGCTCCAGCGCAACGCCGATTATCACCAGCACATACCCATCCAGAAACGGCCCGCCGCTCCCCCACAGCATGATCCTGCGGTGAATAGAGGAGAATTTGATGTCATCAAAGTTTCTGGGCTGCGGCATGGTGGTGTCCTGTTTGTACCTTTTGCCGGATGGCGCTAACGCTTATCCGGCCTACATATTCCTGAAGAGCATTCGTTAGTTTTTCCCGGTCGGATAAGGCATCGCCGCCATCCGGCACAAACCTCACCCATAGCGAAATTCCACGCCAAATGTGCCGCGCGGATATTCCCATTTTTCCAGCGCCGTCCCGAGACCAAGAATGCGGCAGGTACCACACTCCAGACAGCCCGCATAATCAAAGCGCACGCTGCCGTCATCCTGCTTTTTATACAGCCCGGCAGGGCAGGCTTTTACCAGCACGTCCAGCGTTGCTTTATCGGGATCTGTTTTCAAAATAATGTGCGGGTTATCTTCATCGACATTGAATTTATTGACGCCCAGTTTGACGTCGACGTTCACGGGGGAAGTCATAGTACGGTTACTCCTTTAATGCCGTCCTTCATCAGATTGATAAAGCCCACTTTTTTCGCATGCTGGAGGATTTTCTTGCGCATCGGCACCGGCGCGCTGCCATCAATGGTGAACAGATCGCGCGCGACACCCACCACCATTTCCGGGTAACGCGTGAACATGCGCGGATTATCGAGGAAGGCAGGCAGGCGCTGATACATGCGCATGTCGCGCATCGGGCCGTTATCGAGATGCTGGCGATAGGACGCCAGGCCATTGCGGCTAAAGTCATTGTTTTGCTTCGCGGATAAGACCGCTTTCGCCGCCGCTTCACCGGCAGCTACCGCCAGATCCATGCCGCGAATGGTAAAGCCAAGGTTCATGCACATCCCGGCGGCGTCACCGGCGATTAACACCCCGTCGCCGATCAGTTCCGGCTGCATATTCATGCCCGCTTCTGGCACCACGTGCGCCGAATACTCCACCATTTTTCCGCCCGCGATCAGCGGCGCGACAGCGGGATGCTGTTTAAAATCTTCGAGCATTTGCGGCACAGATTTCTTCGCATCTTTCAGATGGTGCAGCCCGCAAACCAGGCCCAGCGAGAGCGTGTCTTCATTGGTATAGAGGAAACCACCGCCCATCAGACCATCGGTCGGCGACCCGGCAAACAGACAGGCGGCACCTTCGTTGCCCTGAAGCTGGAAGCGATCTTCAATCACCGATTTCGGCAGTTCGATCAGTTCTTTCACCCCAACGGCCACGTTGGCGGCATCCACGCGCTTCGCCATGCCGAGTTTTTCCGCCAGCAGAGAATTCACACCGTCAGCGAGGATCACCACTTTTGCTTCGAGGATATCGCCATCGGCTTCCACGCCGACCACTTTGCCGTCGCGCTGTACGACGTTATCGACGCAGATCCCGGTGATCAGCTGCGCGCCCGCCTCTTCCGCCTGCGCCATCAGCCAGGCGTCAAATTTACTGCGCAGCACCGAATAAGAGACCTGCGATGCACCGGCCTCTTCACCGTTGAGATAGTCCATGGTCATCGCCCCTTTTTCGGTCATAAAGGCGAGTTTTTCATGGGTGATGCGCCGCTCAACGGGCGCGGTGTCGGCAAAACCTGGAATGATGCGCTCCAGGCTATGGGCATAAATGCGCCCGCCGGTGACGTTTTTCGCGCCCGCAGAGTTACCGCGTTCGATAACCAGCACATCGGCACCTTCACGGGCCAGCACCAGCGCCGCCACCGAACCCGCAAGCCCGGCGCCGACGATAATGGCATCAAAGATATCTTCAGACATAACCACTCCAGAAGTCAGAAGACAGGGCGCGAAACGCCCTGCACAGGGGCGCTAGCGGGCTAACGCACGGGTCAGCTCAGGCAGGATCTTGATCAGATCGCCCACGATGCCGTAATCGGCATACTGGAAGATCGGCGCGTTTTTATCTTTGTTGATCGCACAGATCGTCTGCGCGCCGTTCGCGCCGACCATATGCTGGATCTGCCCGGAAATTCCGACCGCCAGATAAAGCTCCGGTTTCAGCATCAGGTTAGAGATGCCGACATAGCGCTCATGCTCCATCCATTTTTCGTTTTCTGCGACCGGACGCGAACAGGCCAGTTCAGCGCCAATCGCCTGACACAGCGCCTCAGCGAGCGGGATATTCTCTTTGCTGCCAATACCGCGACCGACGCTGACCACCAGACGCGCTTTATCCAGGTCGACGTTGCTGCTCTGGCGCGGCTGCGTCGCCGTGCGGGCGATCGCCACCGCAGGGGCTTGCCACTCGACTTTCTGCGCCTCGCCGCTGAGCGATGCATTCGGCTGCGCGGTATCAAAGGTTCCGCTGCTGAGCGTCATTACCGCGAACGGCGAGCGGATCGTCTCTTCGCCAATTGCCAGGCCGCCATACACCATGTGTTTCACCGCAACGCCGCCCTCTTGCGCCACCACCGCGCTGGCATCGTTGGACACCGCCGCCGACAAACGGAAACCGAGTTTCGCCGCCAGCAACTTGCCACGACGGCTGTTTGGCAGCAGCACGAGGCCATTCGCCCCCTGCTGGCGAATGGAATCGGCCATTACGCCCGCATAATCTTCCATCATGCGATCGTCCGGCTTGCCGCACAGTTGCCATACCTGATTCGCCCCCAACTGAAACGCCAGCGCGCTATCTGCGTCGCTAAGGGTGAAGGTATGGATTTTTTCGCCTAATACCTGTGCACCACTCATCAGTTCCGGCAGGCGAGAAGGGGTATCGCTGAATACCCAGACACTGGAAAACTTGCTCATAACATCCCCTATTAGTTAATGATTTTGCGCAGATGATCGACAAATTTGGCGATCTGTTCTTCGCCATCGCCTTCAATGATGATGCGTTGGCGCTCACGCTGTTTCGGTGCGGCAACCTGCTGCGAAGAGGTGCTTTCCTGCGCGGTGAAGCCAATATCCGCCGTCGACCAGACCTGAACCGGCTTTTTCGCCGCGCCCAGAATGGCTTTCATCGAAGGAATCTGTGGGGTATTGATATCGGTTGATACGGCCACAACCGCCGGCAGCGGGATAGCCAGCGTTTCGGTTTCATCTTCCAGCTCGCGTTCCACGGTGAGCGTGCTGTCGGTAAGCGAAAGGATCTTGCTGACACCGTTAACCACCGGGATGCCCAGCGTTTCACCCACCAGCAGGCTCACCTGTTGCGCGTAAAGGTCAGACGATCCATCGCCGCACAGAATCAAATCAAAGCCCGTCTTCTGTGCCGCAGCGGCCAGCGCGGCGGCGGTGTGCTGCGGCAGCGCGTATTCGAATTGATCGTCAATCACCACAACCAGTTCATCCGGCCCGCGAGAGAGCACATCTTTGCGCCCTTTAACGTTGGTTAACGCTTTGCCGCCCACGCTCAGGGCTATCACCTGAGCGTCCGCAGCCTGTTGTTTTAACTGGCAAGCGGCTTCGATGGCGTTGAGATCGTACTGGCTGATCTTCGCATCCGCTTTGCTGAAATCTAATGAACCATCAGCGTTATTGATCGCAATATCCTGTTCATCAGGCACGCACTTGTAGCAAGTAATTATCTTCATTGCATCTCCAGAAATCATGAAGGGATCATCGTCCATATCGGCGGTGGTAAATATAGATATCACGCACTTTAATTCGGAAATAAAACAATAATCACCAATATTGAAAATGTCACACGCTGAAAAATACAACTTTCAATAATGTTATCTACTTCAACAATATTGAACAGTAAGCATCTGTTGATAAAAATTTCAATATTGTTTAACGGATCACCAATATTGAAAGATAGCGCACTAAAATCGCCACAAAAACACACATAACATAATGAAAATAAACAGATATCTATAAATACATCGTCAAATTAACGCACACAAAAAAGCGTGATACATATCACAGAATGCACGAATTCGAATACCCATTATGAATTACTTTCTAACGCCACTTTGAGGTTAAATATTTATTAATAACTTATTAACAATAATAGACAAAAAATGGAACAACCGGGAACGCTAAATAACTTTAGTCTTCACAGTGGAATTGACTCATGAAAAATGAAAAGAGAAAGTCAGGAATAGAACCGAAGGTTTTTTTCCCGCCGTTAATTATTGTTGGAATACTTTGTTGGCTTACCGTTCGCGATCTTGACGCTGCCAACGTCGTTATTAATGCAGTATTTAGCTATGTCACCAATGTCTGGGGTTGGGCATTTGAATGGTACATGGTGGTGATGCTGTTTGGCTGGTTCTGGCTGGTGTTTGGCCCGTACGCCAAAAAGAAACTCGGTAACGAACCGCCGGAATTCAGCACCGCCAGCTGGATTTTTATGATGTTCGCCTCCTGTACGTCAGCTGCCGTGCTGTTCTGGGGCTCCATCGAAATTTACTACTACATCTCGACCCCGCCGTTCGCCCTTGCGCCTAACTCAACCGGCGCGAAAGAGATTGGCCTGGCGTATAGCTTGTTCCACTGGGGGCCGCTGCCTTGGGCAACCTACAGCTTCCTCTCCGTGGCGTTTGCGTACTTCTTCTTTGTGCGCAAGATGGACGTGATTCGCCCCAGCTCCACCCTGGTGCCGCTGGTTGGCGAAAAGCACGCCAAAGGGCTGTTTGGTACCGTCGTCGATAACTTCTATCTGGTGGCGTTAATCTTCGCGATGGGCACCAGTCTTGGCCTGGCGACACCTCTGGTTACTGAGTGTATGCAGTGGCTGTTTGGCATTCCGCATACGCTGCAACTCGACGCCATCATCATCACCTGCTGGATCATCCTTAACGCCATTTGCGTCGCCTGCGGCCTGCAAAAAGGGGTCAGGATCGCCAGTGACGTGCGCAGCTACTTAAGCTTCCTGATGCTGGGCTGGGTATTTATCGTCAGCGGCGCCAGCTTCATCATGAACTACTTCACCGACTCCGTTGGGATGCTGCTGATGAATCTGCCGCGCATGCTGTTCTATACCGACGCGATCGGTAAAGGCGGCTTCCCGCAGGGCTGGACGGTGTTCTACTGGGCATGGTGGGTCATTTACGCCATCCAGATGAGTATCTTCCTCGCGCGTATTTCCCGCGGACGTACCGTGCGTGAACTCTGCTTCGGTATGGTGCTGGGGCTGACGGCATCAACCTGGATCCTGTGGACCGTCCTTGGCAGCAACACCCTGCTGCTGATGGATAAAAACATCCTCAATATTCCGCAGCTGATTGAACAACACGGCGTGGCGCGCGCCATTATCGAAACCTGGGCCGCATTACCGCTCAGCACCGCCACCATGTGGGGATTCTTCATTCTCTGCTTTATTGCCACCGTCACGCTGATTAACGCCTGTTCCTACACCCTGGCGATGTCCACCTGTCGCGAAGTGCGCGATGGCGAAGAACCGCCGCTGCTGGTGCGTATCGGCTGGTCAATCCTGGTCGGCATTATCGGCATTGTCCTGCTGGCGCTTGGCGGCCTGAAACCGATACAAACGGCGATTATCGCCGGCGGTTGCCCGCTGTTCTTCGTCAACATCATGGTGACGCTCTCCTTTATCAAAGACGCGAAGCAGAACTGGAAAGACTAATTAAACCCAACACGATTAAGAGGTTAGAAGATGGATTTCAATTTGAATGATGAGCAGGAACTGTTTGTCGCCGGTATTCGTGAACTGATGGCCAGTGAAAACTGGGAAGCCTATTTTGCCGAGTGCGATCGCGACAGCGTCTATCCGGAACGTTTTGTGAAAGCCCTGGCTGATATGGGCATCGACAGCCTGCTGCTGCCGGAAGAACACGGCGGACTGAACGCCGGGTTCGTCACCGTGGCGGCGGTATGGATGGAACTGGGCCGCCTCGGCGCGCCGACCTACGTGCTTTATCAATTGCCGGGTGGATTCAACACCTTCCTGCGTGAAGGTACTCAGGAACAGATCGACAAGATCATGGCCTTCCAGGGCACGGGCAAACAGATGTGGAACTCGGCGATCACCGAACCGGGCGCAGGCTCTGACGTCGGCAGCCTGAAAACCACCTACACCCGCAAAAACGGCAAAGTCTATCTCAACGGCAGCAAATGCTTCATCACCAGTAGCGCTTACACCCCGTACGTGGTGGTGATGGCGCGCGATGGCGCATCCCCTGACAAAGCGATTTACACCGAATGGTGTGTCGATATGAGCAAACCGGGCATCAAGATCAACAAGCTGGAAAAACTCGGCCTGCGCATGGACAGCTGCTGCGAGCTGACCTTCGACGACGTTGAGCTGGAAGAGAAAGACATGTTTGGCCGCGAAGGCAACGGCTTCAACCGCGTGAAAGAAGAGTTTGACCACGAACGCTTCCTGGTGGCGCTGACCAACTACGGTACCGCGATGTGCGCCTTCGAAGACGCCGCTCGCTACGCCAACCAGCGCGTACAGTTTGGCGAAACCATTGGTCGCTTCCAGCTGATTCAGGAAAAATTTGCCCATATGGCAATCAAACTTAATTCCATGAAAAACATGCTGTTAGAAGCAGCCTGGAAAGCAGATAACGGCACGATTACCTCCGGCGATGCGGCGATGTGTAAATATTTCTGCGCAAATGCCGCTTTTGAAGTGGTAGATACCGCGATGCAGGTACTCGGCGGCGTGGGGATTGCGGGCAACCACCGTATCACCCGTTTCTGGCGTGACCTGCGCGTAGACCGCGTCTCCGGCGGCTCTGATGAAATGCAGATCCTGACGCTGGGCCGTGCCGTGCTGAAACAATATCGTTAACCAGGCAACATGCCCGGTGCGGTTTCGAGGTCGGATGGCGGCTACGCCTTATCCGACCTACCCCGGGCCTGTGATTTTGTAGGCCGGATAAGGCGTAGCCGCCATCCGGCAACAGGAGCTATATCATGACCACTCATTTATCGATGCCTGCTTTTGGCCCTCTCGCCGGGCTACGCGTGGTTTTCTCCGGTATTGAAATCGCCGGGCCGTTCGCCGGGCAGATGTTTGCCGAATGGGGCGCGGAAGTTATCTGGATTGAAAACGTCGCCTGGGCCGACACCATTCGCGTGCAGCCCAACTACCCGCAGCTGTCACGCCGTAACCTGCACGCGCTGTCGCTGAACATTTTCAAAGATGAAGGTCGCGAAGCGTTTCTGAAGTTAATGGAAACCACCGATATCTTTATCGAAGCCAGTAAAGGCCCGGCGTTTGCGCGTCGCGGCATCACCGACGAAGTTCTGTGGCAGCATAACCCGAAACTGGTTATCGCTCACCTGTCCGGCTTCGGCCAGTACGGCACGGAGGAGTACACCAACCTCCCGGCGTACAACACCATTGCTCAGGCTTTTAGCGGCTATTTGATCCAAAACGGCGATGTCGATCAGCCCATGCCCGCGTTCCCGTACACCGCAGATTATTTCTCAGGGATGACCGCCACCACCTCTGCCCTCGCGGCGCTGTATAAAGTGCGCGAAACGGGTAAAGGCGAAAGCATTGATATCGCGATGTATGAAGTCATGCTGCGTATGGGTCAGTACTTCATGATGGACTACTTCAACGGCGGCGAAATCTGCCCGCGCATGACCAAAGGGAAAGACCCCTACTACGCCGGTTGCGGGCTGTATAAGTGCGCCGATGGCTACATCGTGATGGAACTGGTTGGCATTACGCAAATCAATGAATGCTTTAAAGATATTGGCCTCGCGCACATTCTGGGTACGCCAGAAGTACCAGAAGGCACACAGTTGATCCATCGCATTGAGTGCCCATATGGTCCGCTGGTAGAAGAGAAGCTGGATGAATGGTTAGCGGCGCACACGATCGCCGAGGTCAAAGCCCGCTTTGCCGAGCTGAATATTGCCTGCGCAAAAGTGCTGACTATCCCTGAACTGGAAGGCAACCCACAGTACGTCGCTCGAGAATCCATTACCGAATGGCAAACCATGGACGGTCGCACCTGCAAAGGCCCGAACGTAATGCCCAAATTTAAAAACAACCCAGGGAAAATCTGGCGTGGTATGCCGTCGCACGGCATGGACACCGCCGCCATTCTGAAAAATATCGGCTATAGCGAGAGCGATATTCAGGCACTGGTTGGCAAAGGGCTGGCCAAAGTTGAGGATTAACAGGATGCGTTAGCCGGGCCACCGGCTAACCACCAGGACTATTTTGTGGGTGAATGCGCAATGGATATGGTTGGCGGGCAACACTTGCGTCAGATGTGGGACGGTCTGGCGGAGGTTTACGGTGAAAAAACGGCGTTGATTGTGGAGTCCTGCACGGGCGAGGTACAGCAATTTAGCTACGCCTCGCTCAATGCGGAAATCACGCGCACGGCAAACCTGTTTCACGCGCTGGGCGTACGTAAAGGCGACAAGGTTGCGCTGCATCTCGATAACTGCCCGGAGTTTATTTTCTGCTGGTTTGGGCTGGCCAAAATTGGCGCGATCATGGTGCCGATTAACGCACGGCTGTTACAGGAAGAGAGCACCTGGATCTTGCACCACTGCCAGGCGCGCCTGCTGGTGACATCCGCACGCTTTTATCCGATGTATCAGCAGATTCGCGCGGCGCATTCCACCCGACTGGAAACGATCTGCCTGATAGATGGCGAAGACGAAGAGTTTGATTTTCAACGTCTTAAAGCAGAGCAGCCGGATACGCTGCGCTATGAGCCGCCGTTAAGCCCGGAAGATACCGCCGAAATTCTGTTTACCTCGGGCACCACCTCACGCCCGAAAGGCGTGGTAATCACTCACTACAACCTGCGTTTCGCGGGCTATTACTCCGCCTGGCAGTGCGCGCTGCGCGCTGATGATGTTTATCTGACGGTGATGCCCGCATTTCATATCGACTGCCAGTGTACCGCGGCGATGGCGGCATTCTCCGCCGGGGCGACGTTTGTGCTCATTGAAAAGTACAGCGCCCGCGCCTTCTGGGGGCAGGTTCGTCATTACGGCGCCACGGTCACCGAGTGTATTCCGATGATGATCCGTACGCTGATGGTCCAACCGCCATCGCCGACGGACAATCAGCATCACCTGCGCGAAGTGATGTATTACCTGAATCTTTCAGTCGAGGAGAAAGACGCGTTTATCGAGCGCTTTGGTGTAAGGCTGCTCACCTCATATGGCATGACCGAAACCATCGTTGGCATTATTGGCGACCGCCCCGGTGACAAACGACGCTGGCCGTCGATTGGTCGCCCCGGTTTTTGCTACCAGGCGGAAATTCGCGATGACCAGAACCAGCCGCTTCCGGCGGGTGAAATCGGTGAAATTTGCATTAAAGGCGAGCCGGGAAAAACGCTCTTCAAAGAGTACTATCTGCGCCCGGACGCCACCGCCAGCGCATTACAGGCGGATGGCTGGCTGCACACGGGCGATTCAGGTTACTGCGACGACGAGGGCTTTTTCTATTTTATTGACCGCCGCTGCAACATGATTAAACGCGGGGGTGAAAACGTCTCCTGCGTCGAGCTGGAAAATATTATCGCCGCGCATCCTAAAATTCAGGACATCGTGGTGATAGGTATTAAAGACGATATTCGCGATGAAGCCATAAAAGCGTTCGTGGTACTCAATGAAGGCGAAACGTTAAGTCAGGAAGAGTTTTTTCAGTTCTGCGAAACGCATATGGCGAAATTCAAAGTGCCCTCTTATATGGAGATAAGAACTGACCTGCCCCGCAACTGCTCAGGGAAAATAATTAAGAAGAACCTGAGATAACAACCATAGCGGCAGTCATGCCGCTGAATATTCTCTGAAAACAAAAACGCACCTGTTTTTGTAAGGGCCGTTATTGCCTGCAAAAACAGGAAAAGGAGTGGAACATGAGTGATTCATTACATCTGACCCGTAACGGTGCGATTCTGGAAATAACCCTCGACCGCCCGAAAGCCAATGCCATCGATGCGAAAACCAGTTTCGAGATGGGCGAAGTTTTTCTCAATTTCCGCGATGACCCGGAACTGCGCGTCGCCATTATTACCGGCGCGGGCGAGAAGTTTTTCTCTGCGGGTTGGGACCTGAAAGCCGCCGCCGAAGGTGAAGCGCCAGATGCCGACTTCGGCCCAGGCGGGTTCGCCGGGTTAACGGAAATTTTCGACCTCGATAAACCAGTCATTGCTGCCGTGAACGGCTACGCCTTTGGCGGCGGCTTCGAGCTGGCGCTGGCCGCCGATTTTATTCTGTGTGCGGATAACGCCAGCTTTGCCCTGCCGGAAGCCAAACTCGGTATCGTTCCGGACAGCGGCGGCGTGCTGCGTCTGCCGAAATATCTGCCTCCGGCGATCCTCAACGAAATGGTCATGACCGGCCGTCGCATGACGGCGGAAGAAGCGCAGCGTTGGGGCATCGTAAACCGCGTGGTATCGCAGCCGGAACTGATGGCGAAAGCCCGCGAACTGGCTCAGCAGTTGGTGCAAAGCGCCCCGCTGGCGCTGGCGGCGTTGAAAGAAATCTACCGCACCACCAGCGAAATGACCGTCGAAGAGGGATACCGTTTCATGCGCAGCGGTGCGTTAAAACACTACCCGGCGGTGTTGCATTCCGAAGACGCCATTGAGGGCCCATTAGCGTTTGCCGAAAAACGCGAACCGGTGTGGAAGGGGCGTTAATTCGGCAATGTACCCGTAGGCCGGATAAGGCGTTTACACCGTCATCCGGCAACCCACGGCACAGGAGTCAACATGAGCATATACGCCTTTGAAGGCCTGATCCCCGTCGTTCACCCGCAGGCTTACGTCCACCCCAGCGCGGTGTTGATTGGCGATGTCATTATCGGCGCGGGCGTCTACGTCGGCCCGCACGCCTCGCTGCGCGGCGATTACGGGCGGTTAATTCTTGAGGCCGGATCAAACCTCCAGGATGGCTGCATCATGCACGGCTACTGCGACACCGATACCATCGTGCGGGAGAATAGCCATATCGGCCACGGCGCAATCCTTCACGGCTGCGTAATTGGCCGCGACGCCTTAGTTGGGATGAACAGCGTCATCATGGACGGCGCAGTGATTGGCGACGAAAGTATTGTCGCGGCAATGAGCTTTGTGAAAGCCGGTTTTATCGGCGCGCCCCGGCAGATGCTGGTAGGTTCACCGGCCCGCTTCCTGCGAGAGGTGACCGACGAAGAGATGCGCTGGAAACGTCTCAACACCCAGGAATATCAGGACCTGGCGGTACGCTGCAAAAGAGGATTACGTTTAACCGAACCGTTAACGGAGAAGGAAGAAAATCGACCGCGCCTGAAGGGCACGACGGAGGTACAACCGAAACGCTGATGTTGCCGGATGGCGCGAAACCATCCGGCGATGCGGTCTTATCGACGCATACTCTTAGACAACATCATTTGCCATTTTTGCTCACGATTAAGCCCGGCTGGCGGTACCGCAGAAAGATGCGGCGCTTTCCTCACGCCAGCCATTTTTTCCCGCACATGATGATTGACCCGCTCATACAGCTGAGGATCAATCGCCACCACTTTTACCAGCCGCTGACACTGGCATCCCCGCCCTTCCAGCTTATTGGGGATCATCTTGACCTCACAGCTAATTTCTCCCACCTCAGAGAGAATATAGGAAAGTGTATTAATCGCTTTGCTGTGTTCAATATCGAAATGAATGGAGATCTCTCTTGCGGTTACCCAACGATCTTCTGCCATGATCCATTCGGCAATTAACAAGTAGAGTGGCTTACCAACACATTGTTCACTCATATTCACACCATTTATACGAATTAAAAATCTGCAATGGCCTGCTGACATTAAGCCATATTAAAACTAAGGTTATATGAAATGGTATGCGACTTAAATGTCGGGAGTTGTGATCTAAATCGTGGTTGTCTCAATGAAAAGGGATTAAGGCTCCAGGAATGATCTGAGCGCATAAAAAAACGGTTCCTGTTCAGGAACCGTTTTTATCAGACTCGCGAGATGCTATTACTTCGTAATCTGCGCGTGCATTTCCTGCACCGAAATCACTTTCTCTTTTGCATCTGCATTCAGTGCCATGGACGTTGCGAAACCGCCGTTCAGGGTGGTGTCGTAATGTACCTTGTACTGCAACGCGCTGCGGCGAATCAGCTTGGAGTCTTCAATCGCCTGACGACCCGCGGTGGTGTTGATGATGTAGGTATATTCGCCATTCTTGATACGGTCCTGAATGTGCGGACGACCTTCATGCACCTTGTTCACCAGACGTGGGTTGATACCCGCTTCGCCCAGCACAATCGCCGTGCCGTGCGTCGCATCCAGCTCGAAGCCATGTTTCAGCAGTTTTGCCGCCAGGTCGACAACGCGCTCTTTGTCGCCTTCGCGCACGGAGAGCAGCGCGCGGCCCTGTTTCTTCATGGTGGAGTTACTGCCCAGCTGCGCTTTCGCAAAGGCTTCTGCGAACGAGCGGCCCACGCCCATTACTTCCCCGGTAGAGCGCATTTCAGGCCCTAACAGCGGGTCAACTCCCGGGAATTTGTTGAACGGCAGCACCACTTCTTTCACCGAGTAGTACGGCGGGATGATCTCTTTGGTTACGCCCTGCTCGGCCAGCGTTTTGCCTGCCATCACGCGCGCCGCCACTTTCGCCAGCGGAACACCGGTGGCTTTAGAGACGAACGGGACGGTACGCGCCGCACGCGGGTTAACTTCAATCAGGTAGACTTCGTTGTCTTTCACCGCAAACTGCACGTTCATCAGACCGCGCACCTGCAATTCGAAGGCCAGTTTCTGCACCTGCTGGCGCATTACATCCTGAATTTCCTGGCTCAGCGTGTACGCTGGCAGCGAACATGCGGAGTCACCGGAGTGTACGCCCGCCTGCTCGATGTGCTCCATGATGCCGCCAATCAGCACCATTTCGCCGTCGCAGATAGCGTCCACGTCCACTTCTACCGCATCGTCGAGGAAGCGGTCGAGCAGTACCGGCGCGTCGTTAGAAACGCTGACGGCGGTCTGGAAGTAGCGTTTCAGGTCAGCTTCGTCGTAAACGATTTCCATCGCGCGCCCGCCAAGGACGTAGGACGGACGCACCACCAGCGGGTAGCCAATCTCTTTTGCTTTCTCAACCGCCATTTCGATAGCGGTAACGGTGGCGTTTGCCGGCTGTTTCAGTTTCAGGCGGTCAACCGCATGCTGGAAGCGTTCACGGTCTTCCGCACGGTCGATGGCATCAGGGCTGGTACCGATAACCGGTACGCCAGCGGCTTCCAGCGCGCGCGCCAGTTTCAGCGGGGTCTGGCCGCCGTACTGGACGATAACGCCTTTCGGCTTCTCGATGCGCACGATTTCCAGCACGTCTTCCAGCGTCACCGGCTCGAAGTAGAGACGGTCGGAAGTGTCGTAGTCGGTGGAGACGGTTTCCGGGTTACAGTTAACCATGATGGTCTCGTAACCGTCTTCGCGCAGTGCCAGCGAGGCGTGTACGCAGCAGTAGTCGAATTCGATACCCTGACCGATACGGTTCGGGCCGCCGCCGAGAACCATGATTTTGTCACGGGTGGACGGGTTGGATTCGCATTCATCTTCATAGGTGGAGTACATGTACGCGGTGTCGGTCGCGAATTCTGCCGCGCAGGTATCCACACGTTTGTAGACCGGGTGCAGATTGTACTGGTCGCGCAGCTTGCGGATTTCCGCTTCACGCACGCCTGCCAGTTTAGCCAGACGCGCATCGGCAAAGCCTTTACGCTTCAGTGTACGCAGGAAATCTGCGTCGAGGCCGTTGATACCGACTTCCGCCACTTTTTCTTCCAGGCGCACCAGCTCTTCAATTTGTACCAGGAACCAGCGGTCGATGTTGGTCAGGTTGAAGACGCCATCTACGGACAGGCCCGCACGGAACGCATCGGCGATGTACCAGATACGCTCTGCGCCAGCGTCTTTCAGCTCGCGACGAATTTTGGTCAGCGCTTCCGGGTCATCCAGGCTCACTTTCGGGTCGAAGCCAGTCGCGCCCACTTCCAGTCCGCGTAATGCTTTTTGCAGGGATTCCTGCTGCGTGCGGCCAATCGCCATCACTTCACCAACCGATTTCATCTGAGTCGTCAGACGGTCGTTCGCACCGGCGAATTTCTCGAAGTTGAAGCGAGGGATTTTGGTGACCACGTAGTCGATGGACGGCTCGAAGGAAGCCGGAGTACGGCCACCGGTGATGTCGTTCATCAGTTCGTCGAGGGTATACCCCACCGCCAGTTTCGCCGCCACTTTGGCAATCGGGAAGCCGGTGGCTTTCGACGCCAGCGCGGAAGAACGCGATACACGCGGGTTCATTTCGATAACAATCAGGCGACCATTTTTCGGGTTCACCGCGAACTGGACGTTGGAACCGCCGGTTTCTACGCCGATTTCACGCAGTACCGCCATCGAGGCGTTACGCATGATTTGATATTCTTTGTCGGTCAGCGTCTGGGCTGGCGCCACGGTGATGGAGTCACCGGTGTGGATGCCCATCGCATCGAAGTTTTCGATAGAGCAGACGATGATGCAGTTGTCGTTTTTATCACGCACCACTTCCATCTCATACTCTTTCCAGCCGATCAGCGATTCATCTATCAGCAGCTCGTTGGTTGGGGAGAGATCCAGACCGCGTTCGCAGATTTCTTCGAACTCCTCGCGGTTATAGGCGATACCGCCACCGGTGCCGCCCATGGTAAAGGATGGACGGATGATGCACGGGAAGCCAACGTCAGCGGCAACCGCCAGCGCTTCTTCCATGGTGTGTGCGATACCGGAACGTGCGGTATCGAGGCCAATTTTCTTCATAGCCACGTCGAAGCGACGGCGATCTTCTGCTTTATCAATCGCGTCGGCGGTCGCGCCAATCATGGTCACGCCGAACTCTTCCAGCACGCCCTGACGTTCCAGTTCCAGCGCGCAGTTCAGCGCCGTCTGGCCGCCCATGGTTGGCAGCACTGCATCCGGGCGCTCTTTTTCAATAATCTTGCGCACCACTTCCCAGTGAATCGGCTCGATGTAGGTCGCATCGGCCATTTCCGGGTCGGTCATGATGGTTGCCGGGTTGGAGTTCACCAGAATGACGCGGTAACCCTCTTCACGCAGCGCTTTACACGCCTGGGCGCCGGAGTAGTCAAACTCACACGCCTGGCCGATAACAATCGGGCCCGCACCCAGAATCAGGATACTTTTTATGTCTGTACGTTTTGGCATGGCTCTTATAACTCCTGATTATTTCGCGGACTGACGGTATTGCTCGATAAGCTCGATAAAGTGGTCGAACAGCGGTGCGGCATCGTGCGGGCCAGGGCTCGCTTCAGGGTGCCCCTGGAAACTGAACGCTGGCTTATCGGTACGGTGAATCCCTTGCAGGGTGCCGTCGAACAGAGATTTGTGCGTCACGCGCAGATTCGCAGGCAGCGTTGCTTCATCCACCGCAAAACCGTGGTTCTGCGCGGTGATCATCACCACGTTCTTATCGATATCTTTCACCGGATGGTTGCCGCCGTGGTGGCCGAACTTCATCTTGATGGTCTTCGCACCGCTCGCCAGCGCCAGCAACTGATGGCCGAGGCAGATGCCGAATACCGGAATGTCGGTTTCGAGGAATTTCTGAATCGCGGTAATCGCGTAATCACACGGTGCCGGGTCGCCTGGGCCGTTGGAGAGGAACACGCCGTCCGGGTTCATTTTCAGCACATCTTCCGCAGAAGTTTGCGCCGGAACGATGGTCAGGCGGCAGCCACGGTCAACCAGCATACGCAGAATATTGCGTTTCGCGCCAAAATCGTAGGCAACGACGTGAAATGGCAGCTCTTCTTCTTTTTTCGCTTCCGGCAGCTCTTCTGCCAGCGTCCAGCTCCCCTGCGTCCAGCTGTAGGATTCGCGGGTGGTAACTTCTTTCGCCAGGTCCATCCCGTTCAGGCCAGGGAACGCGCGGGCTTTTTCCAGCGCCAGCGCCGCATCAAGGTTATCCCCTGCGATGATGCAGCCGTTCTGTGCGCCCTTCTCGCGCAGCAGACGCGTCAGCTTACGGGTATCGATATCGGCAATCGCCACGATGTTATGGCGTTTAAGGTAAGAAGAAAGGTCTTCAGTATTGCGGTAGTTGCTGGCAATCAGCGGCAGGTCACGGATAACCAGACCTTGTGCATGAACCTGGGAAGACTCTTCGTCAGCAGCATTGGTGCCGACATTGCCGATATGAGGATAAGTAAGAGTAACGATTTGGCGGGAATAGGAAGGATCAGTGAGGATTTCTTGATAACCGGTCATTGAAGTATTGAAAACGACTTCCCCAACCGCCGAACCTGTTGCCCCTATGGCCCGACCGTGAAACTGGGTTCCGTCTTCCAGAACCAATAGCGCTGACTTAATCAAAACACCCTCCAGAGAATATTCACTCACTTTATTTGCATATTAATTCACAATGGTGACATAAATCAATGCAAATCTGCTTACCTTCGAATTTCTGGCAAACGGCGGCATTCTAGAGAGAGCCCAGGCAAAAGTCTACCTTAAAGGGTAATTTTTATTATAATTTTGCGGCACTGGCTTTAACTGATGCTTTTAGCAGGCAAAAAGATCACCTAACTCACATCAGAAAACGCTTGCGGGGCTGAAAGAATGTTAAAAAGCGTTTGAGAGGAGAAAAAAGTAGACCAGATGGTCAAAATTTACATTTAAATAACCAGTAATCGCCAGAAAACCTCTGAATATATGCATTTAGACAGAAAAACAACCACAAACAGATAAAATTAAGGGCGATAAAATATCGCCCTATGCAATCAATACCTTACTGACTGCAATACCACATCACGATGGGTAATAAATACTATAATTCATTAAGATTCAGCACATCACGCATATCAAAAAGACCGTTTTCCTTCGATTTTAACCACAAAGCAGAACGTACTGCCCCGTTGGCAAATGTCATGCGGCTGGACGCTTTATGCGTAATCTCAACGCGTTCGCCAATATCGGCGAACATCGCCGTATGTTCACCGACGATATCGCCCGCGCGCACGGTTGCGAACCCGATAGTGCCAGGCACGCGCTCACCGGTATAACCTTCACGGCTGTAAACAGCACACTCTTTGAGATCTTTATCCAGCGCCGAGGCAATCGCCTCGCCCATCGCCAGCGCCGTGCCAGACGGCGCGTCAACTTTGTGACGATGGTGCGCTTCAATAATCTCGATGTCGGTATAGTCGCCCATCACTTTGGCGGCTTTCTCCAGCAACTTCAGCATCACGTTCACACCCACGCTAAAGTTAGCGGCGAAGACAATCGCAATTTCCTGAGAGGCATCGCGAATGGCCTGCTTACCGGCATCATCAAAACCGGTGGTCCCGATAACCATGCCTTTCCCGTGTTCACGGCAGAACGCCAGATGCGCTAAGGTGCCTTCCGGGCGGGTAAAATCGATAAACACATCAAAATCATCTTTAACCGCGTCGAGGCTACTATGAACGGTCACACCGGTTTTCCCCGCGCCCGCCAGCTCGCCCGCATCGCTGCCCAGCAGGCTGGAACCTTCGCGCTCCAGCGCCGCGCCCAGCTGAACGCCGTCCATTGCTATCGCCGCCTGAATTAACTGGCGCCCCATACGTCCACCGGCCCCGGCAATGGCGACACGGATTTGTGCATCATGCATAGCTATTCTCTTTTGTTAATTTTGCGTAAACCGTTCTCAGAGTAACCAGCCCGCCCGGAGGCCGCCAGCCGAAAACGCCCATAATTAGAATTAAATGATAAACAGAGGGGAATATCAGTAAAAGCCATGATTCATCGGGAAGGACGAATCATGGCTAAAGCTGAAAGGTTAAGGCGTAAATCTAACGCTTTTACACCGTTCTAATGGAAAGTGTCTGAATTATTGTCATTTCCCAACAGAATCATTCTCTGCGTAAGAAGACACCTAGGGCGCAAGTCGGAACACCTCTGCCACCCACTTACGGAATCCCTCCACATCCAGCCCCAGCGCAACCTGCACATTCGCCGGTTGCCCGAGTCGGCCCTCAATATCCACCACCGTGGTTCCGGCAGTGTAGGTTCCCTGCGTCTCAACGGCGACAAAGCACGGTTTCAGGCTAAACAGTTCCGGGCGCACCAGCCATGCGATAGCGCAGAGGTCGTGCATGCGCAGGCCGCTTTGCATACTGCCGCTGCGGTAGTGGCTGAACAGCGAATGCAGCATTTTGCCGGTTTTATTGAGGGTCGGGAGCGTGACCAGATACTCCGGCGTCAACACGGCCTGGTTAGTCACATCCAGCCCACACATCACGATTTCTAACCCGCTCTGGAATACCTGCGCAGCGGCTTCCGGGTCGATGGCGATGTTGAATTCGGCGTTTGGCGTGAAGTTACCCCGCCCGGCAGAGCCGCCCATAATCACCAGGCGGCGGATATTAAACTGGCACTCCGGATACTGAGAGAGCAGCAGCGCGATATTGGTGAGTGGGCCGATGGCGACCAGCGTGACAGGTTCGGGTGAGTGCATCAGCGCATCGCGAATGGCGATGAAGGCTGGTTTCTCCAGCGGCTGGCGTTGATGTTCAGTGAAATCATACCCTTCCATGCCGGACTGCCCGTGCACATAGGCCGCATCGCGCAGCGGGCGCACCAGCGGCTTTGCCGCACCCTGAGCCAGCGGAACGTTCGCCTCCCAGAAATGCAGCAACTGGAGAGCGTTACGCGTGGTTTTTTCGACGGAAACGTTGCCCGCCACAGTCGTCATTAGCTGAAGATCCAGTTCAGGGGCAAACAACGCAGCCGCAATGGCGGCGGCATCGTCGATGCCGGGGTCGGTATCGAGAATAATCGGCAGGCGCATATTTCCTCCATAAAAAAATGCCAGACACTAAGTCTGGCATATTGTCATATTTATGAAGGGAATAACTTACTCGACTTCACGAACATCTACACGCAGCTCGCGCGGTACTTCGAAGACAATGTTCTCTTCGCGGCCTTCGAGTGGAATCGCTTCGCCGCCGCCGAGGGTTTGCAGGCGCGCGATGACGTTTTGCACCAGAATGTCCGGCGCGGATGCACCAGCGGTAACGCCGACACAGGCGGCGTCTTTCACCCACTCTTCCTGGATATCCGTCGCGTCGTCAATCAGATAGGCGGCTTTGCCCATCCGCTGCGCCAGTTCCGCCAGGCGGTTGGAGTTGGAGGAGTTTTTCGAGCCGACCACCAGCACTACGTCAGCCTGTTCCGCCAGCGAGCGCACGGCTTCCTGACGGTTAGTGGTGGCGTAGCAGATGTCATCTTTGCGCGGGCCGACGATTTTCGGGAAGCGTTTACGCAGCGCGTCAATTACATCAGAGGTATCATCAACGGAGAGCGTGGTCTGGGTCATAAACGACAGTTTGGCGTCGTTTTTAACGTCCAGCGTCCAGACATCATCCGGCGACTCGACCAGGTACATCCCGCCTTCCGGGTTACTGTACTGGCCCATCGTGCCTTCCACTTCCGGGTGGCCGGCGTGGCCAATCAGAATGGATTCTTCACCACGACGGCTAGCGCGGGCAACTTCCATATGGACTTTGGTCACCAGCGGACAGGTGGCGTCGAACACAGTCAGATCGCGGTTTTTCGCTTCGTTGCGTACAGCCTGAGAAACACCGTGGGCGGAGAAAATCAGAATCGCGCCATCCGGCACTTCGCTGATCTGTTCGATGAAAATCGCCCCGCGCTCGCGCAGGCTGTCGACCACATAACGGTTGTGTACCACTTCATGACGCACGTAGATTGGCGCGCCGTAAATCGCCAGCGCGTTTTCAACAATGCTGATAGCGCGGTCTACACCTGCGCAAAAACCGCGCGGGTTAGCCAACAGGATCTGCATTTCAGGCCTCCAGTACCGGATCGATCTCCAGTACTTCAATATCAAAATGAACGGTATGGTCAGCCAGCGGATGGTTGAAATCAACGGTGATGGAGTCGCCGTTAATCTCGCGGATCACGCCTGGCATCTCGCTGCCATCCATAGCGGTAAAGAGCATGATTGCGCCGATTTCAGGTTCGCCCGCATCCATAAATTCGCGGCGAGAGAAGTACTGAATCAGGTCTGGCGACGAGACGCCAAACGCGGCATCCGGCTCCAGTGAGAATTCTTTTTTGTCACCCGCTTTCAGGCCCAGCAGATGTTGTTCCAGCCCTTCAGAGAGCGAGCCATCGCCCAGGCGGAACAGTGCCGGTTTTCCGTTATTGCGGGTCGATTCGGCGGTAGAACCGTCATCGAGTTTCAGTGAGAAATGCACCAGAACGGCGCTGTTGCTCTGTACAGATTCAGACATGCAGGTTTGCTCTTTAAAATGGCGCCGCCTGTCTGCCCGGTGGCGCTACGCTTACCGGGCCTACAAGGATCGCAATAATTGTAGGCCGGATTAGCGCAAGCGCCATCCGGCATTTTTTTATGCGGCTTTTTTCTCTTTGGAAGGTAAGAAACCTTCCAGCACGATCAACGCCGCGCCGACGCAGATTGCGCTATCGGCGAGGTTGAAGGTGGCAAAGTGCCAGTCGCCGACGTAGAAGTCGATCATATCGACCACGAAGCCGTGCCACAGGCGGTCAAACAAATTACCCAGCGCACCGCCAATAATCAGCGCATAGGCGATGTTATTGAGCTTCTGAGTGGCCTTCGAGCGGTACATCAGCACCGTCAGCGCCACACAGATACCAATAGCGATACCTGCGAAGAACCAACGCTGCCAGCCGCCGCTGTCGGCGAGGAAGCTAAACGCCGCGCCGTAGTTACGCGCATAATGCAGATTAAGCGACGGGAACAGCGGTACCGTATCCCCCAGAGCAAAGTTCTGGAGGATCAGGAATTTGCTGCCCAGATCGATAATCAGCACGACTACCACCAGCCACAGCCAGCGTAGCCCTGTTGAACACATCGATTTACTCATCAGGCAAACTTACGTTTTTCGCCATCACCGGCGATGTTGCTGACACAGCGTCCGCAGATATCTGCGTGTTCCGCCACCTTGCCGATGTCCTGAGTGTAATGCCAGCAGCGCGGGCACTTCTCACCTTCGGCTTTGCTCAGCGCCACTTTCAGCCCTTTGAGCAGTTCGCTCTGCTGAGCATCAGCAGGTGCGGCACTATATTCCGCAACGTTGGCACCCGAGGTCAACAGGACAAATCGCAGTTCTTCGCCCAGTGCGGTCAGTTTCGCCGCCAGTTCCGGTTCCGCGTACAGGGTCACTGCTGCTTCCAGAGAACCGCCGACTTTTTTATCCGCACGCGCCTGTTCGATAACCTTGTTCACTTCGCCACGCACTTGCAACAGAACGTCCCAGAAGCCGTCGTTCATGGCTTCGGTTTCGCCCAGGCCAAACAGGCCTTCATACCATTCACCGGTGAACACGTATTTCTCGCGGTCGCCCGGCAGGTAGCCCCAGATTTCATCTGCGGTGAAGGACATGATCGGCGCCATCCAGCGCACCAGCGCTTCGGCGATGTGGTACAGCGCAGTCTGGCAGCTACGACGCGCCACGCTGTCCGCTTTCGCGGTGTACTGGCGGTCTTTGATGATATCGAGATAGAACGAGCCCATTTCAACGGAGCAGAAGCGCATCAGACGCTGCACCACTTCGTGGAAATCGTAGGATTCGTACGCTTTCAGGATGTCTTCCTGCGCTTCTTTCGCACAGCCAACCGCCCAACGGTCCAGAACCACC
The DNA here is from genome assembly GCA_913778145.1 of uncultured Pseudocitrobacter sp. Lineage (GTDB taxonomy): Bacteria > Pseudomonadota > Gammaproteobacteria > Enterobacterales > Enterobacteriaceae > Pseudocitrobacter. The sequence goes on along the minus strand of CAJYVI010000030.1, from coordinate 5,375 downwards.
ATCTCTTCCGGTTTCACCATGTCTTTCAGCGGATCGAACCCGTTCAGGTTCGCCAGCAGGAAGCGCGCGGTGTTACGGATACGACGATAGCTGTCGGCAGCACGTTTCAGAATTTCGTCAGAAACCGCCATTTCACCGGTGTAGTCGGTCGATGCCACCCACAGACGCAGGATATCCGCGCCCAGTTTGTTCATCACGTCCTGCGGAGAAACGGTGTTGCCGATGGATTTAGACATCTTACGGCCCTGACCATCTACGGTGAAGCCGTGAGTCAGTACCTGACGATACGGCGCTTTGCCTTTCATCGCCGTGGAAATCATCAGGGAAGACATGAACCAGCCACGATGCTGGTCAGAACCTTCCAGATACATATCCGGCGTATGGCCGCCAAATTCCGGACGCGCATCAACCACGGAGTAGCTCGTAGACCCGGAGTCAAACCACACGTCCAGGGTATCCGGCACTTTCACATAGTTATCTGCATCGTCGCCGAGGATGTCACGCGGGTCGAGATCCCACCACGCCTGAATACCGTCTTTCTCAACGTATTTTGCGACTTCTTCGATCAGTTCAGTGGTACGCGGATGCAGCTCTTCGGTGTCTTTGTGCACGAACAGCGACATCGGCACACCCCAGGTACGCTGACGGGAGATACACCAGTCAGGGCGATTCGCAACCATCGATTCGATACGCGCTTTACCCCATGCCGGGATCCAGCCGCTCAGGTTTTCTTTCGCCAGACCTTCCTGCTCGATACGGTCGATCTCTTTGAGCGACTGAATGCGCAGGCCTTTTTGGTCCATGCTGATGAACCACTGCGGGGTGGCACGGAAGATGATTGGCGTTTTGTGACGCCAGCAGCAAGGGTAGCTGTGCTGCATTTTTTCTACGTGCAGCAGGGCGCCTTTCTCTTGCAGCAGCTCAACGATTTTATCGTTCGCTTTGAAGACGTTAACACCGTCCAGACCAGGGTAAGTACCCGCCAGATAAGCGCCATCCGGGCCAACCGGGTTAGCGATTTCCAGACCGTATTTCTGGCTGATGGTGTAGTCGTCCGGGCCGTGACCACCGGCGGTATGTACCGCACCGGTACCCGCGTCCAGCGTCACGTGGTCGCCCAGAATTGCCGGCACGTCGAAGCCCATGAACGGGTGCTGGAAGCGCATCAGTTCAAGTTCAGCGCCGTTTACGGTGCCCAGCACGGTGTAATCCGCCGCGCCGATGCGTTTCATTACGCCATCAAGCAGATCTTTCGCCACGATAACGGCCTGGCCTTCAACCTGTACCAGCGCGTAATCGAACTCTTTGGAAAGTGAGATGGCGCGGTTTGCTGGAAGCGTCCACGGGGTGGTGGTCCAGATAACCAGAGATACCGGCCCGTTGACGTTGGCGACGCCAAATTTCGCTTTTACCGCATCCGCGTCAACTGCGTGGAATGCCACGTCGATGGACGGAGAGGTTTTGTCATAGTATTCCACTTCCGCTTCAGCCAGCGCGGAACGGCAGTCGACGCACCAGTGAACCGGCTTCGCGCCTTTCAGCATGTGGCCGTTGTGGATGATTTTACCGAGCGCACGAATGATGTTGGCTTCGGTTTTGAAATCCATGGTCAGGTACGGGTGCTGCCAGTCGCCCAGCACGCCCAGACGGATAAAGTCTTTACGCTGACCATCCACCTGGCCCGCTGCGTATTCACGGCATTTCGCGCGGAATTCTGCGGCGGTGAACTTCTCGCCCGGCTTACCGAACTCTTGCTCGACTTTCAGCTCAATCGGCAGGCCGTGGCAGTCCCAGCCCGGCACGTACGGAGAGTCGTAACCCGCCAGACCTTTGGACTTAATAATAATATCTTTGAGAATCTTGTTTACAGAGTGACCAATATGAATGCTGCCATTCGCATAAGGAGGGCCATCATGCAGAATGAAGGTTTTTTTGCCCTTTTTCGCGGCACGAATGATGCCGTACAGGTCATCTTCGGTCCAACGCGCCAGCATTCCCGGTTCACGCTTGGCGAGATCGCCGCGCATCGGGAACCCTGTTTCCGGCAAATTCAGGGTAGATTTATAGTCACTCATTAGATTCTCGATTCCGTATTTAAACGTATTCAGGCATTAAGCCGGTTTTGAAAGCCCAAAAAATTCGCGGGCCGTTAATTCGTCACGCGCGATTTGCGCTTTAAGCTCATCCAGCGACGCGAATCGCTGCTCATTGCGTATTTTTTTACGCAGGATAACGTTTATATGGCGACCGTAGAGGTCCATTACAACGTCCAACAGATGTACTTCCAGTTGCTGGCGCACGCCAGCCACCGTTGGGCGGGTACCGATATTGGCGACACCTGTATAAGATTTGTCGCCAAGCCCCGTCACTTCAACCGCATAGACCCCTTTCACCGGGGAGACCTGACGACGCAGCGGTAAGTTCGCCGTCGGGAAACCAATGGTGCGCCCTAACTCATCGCCGTGCACCACGCGCCCGGAGATAGTAAAAGGATGCCCCAGTAAATTTTCAGCCAGTTCGAGCTGGTCATCCGCCAGCGCCTGGCGCACGGCGGTGCTGCTGATGCGCACGCCGCCTTCGCAGAAGGTTTGTGTGCTGGTGACATCAAAGCCAAACTCCGCGCCCGCCTTCTGTAATAACAAGAAATCCCCCTGACGACCAGCGCCAAAGCGGAAATCATCACCCACCGCCAAAAACTGAACGCCTAAGCGCTTCACTAACAGGTTGCGGATAAAGTCCTGCGCGCTCAGCGCGGCAAAGCGACGATCAAAACGCAGACAGACAACATAATCGACGCCGCTCTCGGCCAGATAGCGCAGCTTTTCACGTAAACGCGTCAGGCGCGCGGGAGACTTATCGCCGGCAAACAACTCCAGCGGCTGCGGTTCAAAAATCATCACCACCACAGGCAAATTACGCGCACGCCCTTCGGCACGCAGACCCTGTAGCAACGCCTGGTGGCCACGATGCACACCGTCGAAATTTCCAATGGTCAGCACACACCCGTGCGGGGCCTGACTGAGATTTTGTATGCCGCGTATCAGCTTCATGTCTGGCTCAAAAGAGTGAAAATCGCCAAAGTATACCTTGTACAGCAGTCAACGTTAACCGGCGATTGCACCTTGTACAGGGAAAGAGACAATGATTTCATCAGCATCACGATAAAAGGCAAGAAAATCTGTGCCAGTCGTGCGAATTTTATGCCGGAAAGGCTGTATTCATCGACCACAAGCTGGTAGAATCCTGCGCCATCAATACGTAATGAAGCGTTGATACATTAACGGCGCTTATTTGCACAAATCCATTGACAAAAGAAGGCTAAACGGGCATATTCCTCGGCCTTTGAATTGTCCATATAGAACACATTTGGGAGTTGGACCTTGGCTAATATCAAATCAGCTAAGAAGCGCGCCGTTCAGTCTGAAAAGGCTCGCAAGCACAACGCAAGCCGTCGCTCTATGATGCGTACTTTCATCAAGAAAGTATACGCAGCAATCGAAGCTGGCGACAAAGCTGCTGCAGTTAAAGCATTTAACGAAATGCAACCGATCGTGGACCGTCAGGCTGCTAAAGGTCTGATCCACAAAAACAAAGCTGCGCGTCATAAAGCAAACCTGACCGCTCAGATCAACAAACTGGCTTAATCGCCTGCTTGTTATCGCTTTGTAGAAAAAACCCGCCTCGTGCGGGTTTTTTTACGTCTGTATTTTATTGCGGCAGCGCAAACAGCGCAGAATAATCCCGGTTGCAAATACGCTGCACCGCCGGATGCTGAATCATTCGCTCAGCAAATATGGCGTGGTACTCCTCCATAACGCTCTCCATTCTGCCAATCTCGATAATGTTTTCATCAGCAAAGAAATCGTGCCCGTAGAGCGTGGGGGCGACAAAAATCGCATTGTGAGCCGAACCAAAGGCTTTCATTAGTGCAGCATCATCAAACTCGCCGAGGATCTCAACCTTCAGCCCCTGCGTGTTAAACCAGTTCAACAGCTTGCGCCCGAGCATTGAGCGGCGGCCAGGGATTAATAAACGGCGCTCTTCCAGGCAAGCGGGAAACGGTTTCTCCGGCGGCGGAGTCATGCACCAGAAACTGACGCCACACTCGCCAATCTTCACCGAAAACAGCCCTTCCTGCTGAGTGGAGTCGATTGGGCAATCGGAGATAATCATATCCAGTTTGTGCTGGCTGAGCTGCTCCAGCAACATTTCATGCGTGGACTCGAAGCAACGCAGGTGGATTTGTTCATCTTCCACCACGGCCGCGTCCAGCACGCCGCTTACCAGCCGTTTTGACAGTGCATCCGCCACGCCCACATCAAACAGCAAATTCGACTCTTTGCGGTAGTTGATGATATCGAGCATCTCCTGACTCAGGGTGAACATCTTGTCGGCATAGCGAAACACCAGTTCACCCAGTTCGCTGGGCTCAATACCACGCCCTTTGCGTTTGAAAAGCTTGCCCTGTAAACGCTCTTCAAGGGCTTTGATCTGCCCGGTGATGGTCTGCGGCGTCAGGAACAACGCCTCTGCCGCGCCGACGACCGAGCCCTCTTTATAAACATGCCAGAAGTAATAAAGGTGGTTGTAGTTAATGTGCGACATCCGTAGTTTCCTCCTTGAAATGTTATCGCGCCGGATGGCAACGTAGCCATCCGGCAAATCATTCACACTAATTATGCCTGCTCAGGCTTGAGATGCATACGCAACAAACTGTATCCCACCACTGCCGACAGCAGAGAGCCCAGCAAAATACCCAGTTTCGCCCAGATAATCAGCGCGGGATCGACCGCGCCAAACGCGAGGCTGGCGATAAAGATAGACATGGTAAAACCAATACCGCACAGCAAACCAACCGCCATAATTTGCGAGAAGTCAGCCCCTTCCGGCAGACGCGCCAGCTTAAGCTTCAGCGCCAACCAGCAGAAGAGGGAAATCCCCAGTGGCTTACCGATAAACAGGCCCGCAATGATGCCCAGCGGCAGCAATGAGGTCAGCCCTTCCAGCGTCACGCCCTGCAAGGATACGCCCGCATTGGCAAAGGCGAACAGCGGCAGAATCATAAACGCTACCCAGGGATGCAGCACATGCTCCAGCTGTTTGGCCGGTGATTTACCGTTTTCCGTTTTCAACGGAATAAAGAAGCCGACAATCACCCCGGCAAGCGTGGCATGCACGCCTGACTTCAGCACTGCCGTCCACAGAATCACCCCCACCAGAATATAAAGCCCGGTGCGACGCACGCCGCTGACGTTCAGGATAGCCAGCACCGCAATGGCCGCCGCCGCAATCGCCAGGGACAGCAACGACAGGTCATGGGTATAGAACAGCGCAATAATGACGATCGCGCCCAGGTCATCGATAATCGCCAGCGC
>CAJYVI010000029.1 GCA_913778145.1 uncultured Pseudocitrobacter sp. | reverse complement strand
TGGCGCTGGTTGCCTGTATGCGTAAGCTGTTGACCATTCTGAATGCAATGCTCAGAAAGAACGAAGGATGGAATGAGTCGTATCATCAGGTTACCCCATAAATTTAACGATCAAGACAGTTGCTTATCGCTCTGTGTCATTGTGGGTGTTTGAACGTGTCCCTGTGGCATGCAGGGAAAATAAATATCTCGAACTATTAAGGGTATACGCTATGCAGACTTCTTAATTGGGTTTCAGATATTTCCAGTCTTTGCACCGCATGGGTGTCAATCCCCTTATAGGGATATTGCGACATAAAATCTTTAAAACTAGACAGTTGTCGAGTTTTTATCTTAAAGTTTTGTGTTATCAGCCGGACAAAATTAGTATCCGGTTGCTAATTCGTTAAATAATATTTTGCCTTATGTAAATGACTGACCCGTCTGATAAAGGGCCAGCATACATGACGGCGCTTGCAAGCAAGACAACACACCTCTTTTGGGAGAATTTATGCGTTCCTCTGTGAATAATACTGAAAGCCGAACGTTCTTCGGTCACCCTTATCCGCTCGGCTCACTCTTCTTTACGGAGATGTGGGAGCGTTTCTCGTTCTACGGTATTCGTCCGCTGCTGATTCTGTTTATGGCGGCAACCGTATACGACGGTGGGATGGGGCTGGCGCGTGAAAACGCCTCGGCGATTGTGGGGATTTTTGCCGGGACCATGTATCTGGCGGCATTGCCGGGCGGCTGGCTTGCTGATAACTGGCTCGGCCAGCAAAAGGCGGTCTGGTACGGCTCGATTCTGATTGCGCTGGGTCACCTCTCCATCGCGCTGTCGGCGTTTATGGGTGATAACCTGTTCTTTATTGGCCTGATGTTTATCGTGCTGGGTTCCGGCCTGTTTAAAACCTGTATCTCAGTGATGGTTGGTACGCTGTATAAAAAGGGCGATGCGCGTCGTGACGGCGGCTTCTCGCTGTTTTATATGGGCATCAACATGGGCTCGTTTATCGCACCGCTGATTTCCGGCTGGTTGATTAAATCACACGGCTGGCACTGGGGCTTTGGTATCGGGGGCATCGGAATGCTGGTGGCGCTGATCATTTTCCGCGTCTTTGCCGTTCCATCGATGAAACGTTATGACAGCGAAGTGGGCCTCGACTCCACCTGGAATAGCCCGGTGGCGAAGAAAAATGGCGTAGGCGCGTGGCTGCTGGCCATTGCCGTCGGTGTGGCGATAATTATTACCTTGATTGCGCAGGGCGTCATTGTGATTAACCCGGTTGCGGTCGCCAGCGTGCTGGTGTACATCATTGCCGCGTCGGTTGCGCTCTACTTTATCTATCTGTTCGTCTTTGCGGGCCTCAACCGAAAAGAGCGCGCGCGTCTGCTGGTGTGCTTTATCCTGCTGGTTTCCGCGGCGTTCTTCTGGTCTGCCTTCGAGCAGAAACCGACCTCGTTCAACCTGTTTGCCAACGACTACACCAACCGCATGATCGGCGATTTCGAGATCCCGGCGGTATGGTTCCAGTCAATCAACGCCCTGTTCATTATCCTGCTGGCTCCGGTATTTAGCTGGGCATGGCCGATGCTGGCGCGCAAAAACATCCGTCCGGGCAGTATCACCAAGTTTGTGATTGGTATTCTGTGTGCGGCAGCGGGCTTTGGCCTGATGATGCTGGCGGCGCAGAATGTGCTGAGCAACGGCGGAGCAGGCGTATCGCCATTCTGGCTGGTGGGCAGTATCCTGATGCTGACGCTGGGTGAACTGTGTCTGAGCCCGATTGGCCTGGCGACCATGACTCTGCTGGCCCCGGAAAGAATGCGCGGCCAGATGATGGGGCTGTGGTTCTGCGCCAGTGCGCTGGGCAACCTCGCGGCGGGCCTGATTGGCGGTCACGTGAAGGCCGACCAGCTCGATATGCTGCCAGACCTCTTCGCGCGTTGTTCTATCGCACTGCTGATCTGTGCGGCGGTACTGATGGTGCTGATCGTACCGGTACGCCGTATGCTGGCGAATGCGCAGACATCTAATGAGCAGAAAACGGTAACCAACGCCTGATTTTGTAGGCCCGGTTAGCGCAGCGCCACCGGGCATTGTGCGCAATTGCCGGATGGCGGCGTAAACGCCTTATCCGGCCTACTGACTGCCCTTTGTAGGCCCGGTCAGCGCAACGCCAACGGGCATTGTGCGCAAATGCCGGATGGCGGCGTAAACACCTTATCCGGCTTATGGACTGTCCTTTGTAGGCCCGGTAAGCGCAGCGCCACCGGGCTTTTTTTATCGTTTAAGACTACTCAAAATCCGCATGACGTTTAAACATGCTCTCGCTGGCTTCACCCAACTCTGACATCAGCTCCAGCACTATCGCGTCATAGGCGATAAAACAAAGCTGCTCAAACGCCGAACCCATCGGCTGCGAAAAGGTGTTCGCGTCGCGAGCGTTATCGTCCTTTACCGTGCCGGGTAACACCAATACGCTTTTGGCTAACTTACCAATAGTGGAATCCGCCTTCATGGTCACCAGCGCCACATCCACGCCGCTGTCGACTGCCTTTTGCGCCAGGCTTTTCAGGCTGCCCGTTTCACCGCTTCCGGAGCCAATAATCACCAGATCGCCCGGTTTAGAGTGTGGCGAGGAGATTTCACCCACAATACTCACCGAAAATCCCAGATGTAACAGACGGTTGGCAAAACCTCGAATGGCAATACCACTGCGCCCCGCGCCCTGTAAAAAGATGTGCTTCGCGTTTTTAATCAGTGCAATGAATTGCTCGGCCTGCCCATCGTCGATTTTTAACGCGTTATGTTCCAGCTCTTTTAAAATATTAACCGTGTTTTCCTGAATACTCATTTCTCGTCTCCCTGATTACGCAATGGTGCGCCCGCCGTCCATCAGAATGGTTTGCCCCTGAATATAGGAGTTGGCTTTATCGGCTAAAAAGATGGCCAGATTTGCCACATCATCAATGGTGCCGAGACGGCGGACGGGGATTTTTTCCAGCACCGCATCAAGGTCGGCCTGGGTCGGATAGTTAACGCGCATCATCTCGCCGGTATCAATCAGGCGCGGGGCGATGGCATTAACGTTAACGCCTTTCGGCCCCAGTTCCTTTGCCAGCCCGCGAATAAGACCTTCGCCGCCCGCTTTACTGGCCGGATAACTCACGCCGCCGCCGGTGCCGGAAAGCGCCGAGCCGGAAGAGATATAGACTATGGACCCCTGATTCGTGAGGAAGTCAGCGTAAAACGATTTCACCGTATTGAATAAACCGGTCAGGTTAATCGACAACGTTTTATTCCACTCTTCAAACGTGATGTCATTAACCTTATTCGCAAACGCGACGCCCGCATTCAATACCAGAATATCGATGCGGCCAAACGTAGCAAACACCTGCTCGCGGACGTTATCCAGCGCCTTCGGGTCAGAAACGTCGGTTTTGACAAACAGCGATTTCACGTCGCCGAAGGTCAGTTCTGCCGCCGTTTTTTTGCCGTTCTCTTCGTTATAATCGACAATTACCGTATGCGCGCCGCGTTCGGCAAACTGTTTGGCGATGCCTTTGCCAATGCCATGTGCCCCGCCGGTAATTAATGCGACTTTTCCTGTAAAGTTACTCATTATTTCTCTCCTGACTTTTCCTGTTTTGAGAACGCAGTTTCCCTACCGACGAAATGTCGAAAACCACGTTCTCTTTTATCTTTTAAATGGTGCAATATTATTGCACGACAGCTTTCAGCGCCTGATAGCTCTCTTTCGGTGTGCTATTAAATAATGCACCACCAACCACAATAAGATCTGCTCCGGCCTCTTTTACCTTTTTGGCAATTTCAATATTCACGCCGCCGTCAACTTCAATCTGAATATCGCGCCCGGCGACCATTTTTTTGGTATTGCGGATTTTCTCCAGGCTTTTCTCGATAAACGTTTGTCCTGGTTGGCCGGGGTTGATCGTCATAATCAGCACATAATCAATATCATCAAGCAGATATTCGATAACGCTTTCTGGTGTACCGGGGTTTAGCACAACACCCGCTTTGCGCCCGGCCTTTTTGATTTTCTGCAAAATATAGTGCACATGCGGCGTTGATTCATAATGTACGGAGATCATCTCCGCGCCAGTTTTGATGACATCGTCAATATGTCGTTCCGGGTTCGCCAGCATCATGTGAACATCAAATACCATAGTGCTGGCCTTTTTCATGGCGGCAATCTGGTTGGGGCCGAAAGCAATATTACTGACGTAGGTACCGTCCATTAAATCTACGTGTAATATTTGTGTTTGCTCTTGTTCTAAAAAAGTAATTTCATCTCGCAGACGTAAAATATCCGCACCAAATATAGATGGTAATATCTGTGCCATTTGAGTACCGCTCCATTAAAATTGATTAGTGAAATACTGTGCTTAACCAGTAGGTGAGAATTTCCCAAGGTCCGGTTAAAACAAAATCAGTTCCCTGGCCGTTTAAGCCAACGCCTGCGCCGTTAAGGAATTGGGTTGCACCGGGGGCGACATAACCGCCTAAATACATCACCACAATGCAGAACAGCAGGGTGGAAATAATTGAGCGGATCACATTACCGTTGCTGACCATGACGGTCATGGTGGTCATATAAATAATCGACATCAGTACGCCAATCGGGAAGATTTTGATATCCGGCAGCACCAGCGCACATAGCATGGTTAACGGGATTGTAATGACCGTGACGGTAACCGTCGCCGGGTCGCCAAGGGCCAATGCGCAGTCCATACCGATATTAAGCTCAGCATCTTTCCCCATCTGCTTTTGCATAATCTCTTTTGCGCTTTTGCCAATGGGGTTCAGGCCTTCCATCAGGATGCCAACCACTTTTGGCAGCAATACCATGACCCCGGCGATGCCCATTGCCATCGGGACAATTTTGGTGATGTCTTGTTTGGTCAGTAACCCGAGTAGTGCGCCCACAATCACGCCGATAATCGCCGGTTCGCCGAATACGCCTAAGCGTTTTTGTACACTCTCCAGGTCAACGTCCAGTTTGTTGAGGCCCGGAATATAGTCGATGACTTTATTTACCAGCCAGGCGAAAGGCAGCGTCCAGCCGATGTGGATCATGGTGGTACAGGTTGTGCCTTCCAGCCCGTAATATTTTTGCCAGCGTGGGGCAATCAGGTCGCCAATGAACAGGGCGATGACGCTCAGGGCAACCGCGACGCCAAGGCCAATAAAGAAGCTATCAAATACAAAGTAAGCCAGGGCGCCGGGAACTAAGAAGTGCATGTAGTTCCAGATATCGACGTTTAATGTTTTGGTTAATTTCAGTCGCACCAGTACAAGGTTTAAGATAATCCCAATCGGAATAACCATCGCGGCGAATGGCGCTACCCATGCAGCAGCGCCTACCGCAGGCCATCCGATATCCGCAACGGTAAAACCACTGCCGATTTTTGAATAGTATTCAATGGCTGGGTGCAGTGCCGTATTCAACAGGCCGACGACTAATCCGAGGCCAATAAAACCGATACCGACAGTGATGCCGGATTTAATCGCCGCGCCAACCTTCATGCGAAAAACCAGGCCTAAAATAAAGATCACCAGGGGAAGAATGGCCGTCGCTCCCATGCTGGTGATGGTTTCCATTATACTTTTTAATGTTTCCATCTCTGCTGCCCTCTCAGGTTTTACGCGTTGGCCAGACCCTGTAACAACTCGCCTAATTTCTTACGCAGCGTGCCTTCATTAATGCCGGTAATAAATCCGGCGACGCTCATGTGTGGTTTACCGATATCGCCTTTGTAGTTGTTAGTGGTTAACACCACGTCGGCATTGGCCATCTCAGAAGAGAGTTCGCTCATGCTGCATTTATTAATTTTGTACAAGGAAATACCGTATTCCGCGCAAACGGATTTCACTTCATCAGCAGCCAGTGTGGAGGTAGCAACGCCGCTACCGCAGGCAACGAGAATATTGATCATAAAAAGCTCCGAAAGAGTTAGTGAATGATGGTGGAAATAAACAGCGCTTCGGCTTCCTTTGCGGGAAGGGTCAGCAGTTTCTGATAGAAATCTTCTATCTGCAGATGATTAAACAGTGATTTCAGCATTTGCAGCTGATCCGCCGGATCCGTCACCACCAGGCTGATGATCAGATTTACCCACAGCTTGCCGTCGCCATCGGCTTCATCAACTTCTACCGCTTCCGGTACCCGGACGATGTACACCGCGGGGCGGTTGGCGTTTTCGCTGGCGCAGTGGGGGATTGCAACCGCATACCCATCAAGCGCAATCCCGGTGGGATACTCCGCTTCACGTTCGCGCAACGCGTCCAGCCAGGAGGTTTTCACGATGTCCTGCTCGCGAAGGCCGTTAAAGATGAAGGTCCGAACCTCGTCATAGTTTTTGCACGATGTTCCATCCGTCACGCTGATAGTAAATTCGCTCACTGCTTCTCCTTACTGTATAACCAGTTGCTCATATGAGCGTTAATATTGTTCATGTGAGTATGGTATAGCGCAGCGCATCAGGCGCGAAAACGGGCAAGATCCAGAAGTGAAATCCGGATCACAGAAAACATCATTAGGGCGAAAATATTCGCGCTCATATGTGCAAACGTTAAAAATGAAATGAATAAGAAGGGGATCAATCAGGATCGAAACAAGCAGCACAATACCGGGTGGTCAGCCCGGTATTATTGATAACAGGAATGGCTGGTGGTTAGTCGAGAAGCTTAATTGCGGTGTAGAAATCGGTGATCAATACATTGAGCAGGCCCGAACGCAGCGATGCGACGATGCCATCATACTTCTCATCACCGCCCGCTACGCCAATAACGGTTTTGGTTTTGCGTAGCTGATCGGCGGTGATCCCAAGGCCGAGGCGATTCATCGGGCTGGATAAAACATCACCTTTACTGTTCACCAGCGTGATACAGATATCGGCAGCGATATCCTGTTTGTAAAGTGTCTCGCACCATGATTCGGGAAAGATTTTACACAGACTGGATGAGCCGGATTTCCACGCCCCGATACCGGTGATCACCACGTCCAGCTGTGGGTAGTATTGGCGCGTATCGACCACCGCAGGATCCTGCGCCAGTTTGTTCGCCAGGCTTTCATCTTCTACCCACATCGGCACATACATGGGATGCGCTTTCCCGTGTGAGATAGCGGCAATTTTATGAATGATATCAATAGGGCCCTGGCTAAACTCAATGCCCGGATGTACGCCAGAAAGTTGAATAACGTCCAGGGGAGGAAGCGACGTGAGCTGGCTGACCGTCCGCGACAGCACTTTGCCCCATGCGATGCCCACCTTCATTCCCTCTTTGAGCGTTTCACTGAGAAAAGAGGCGGTAATGCCGCCGAGCTTTTCATTCAGCTCATCCTGACCGGACCACGACTCTGAAACCGACAGTACAACGGCGCTTTTGAGCTGATATTTAGTGCACAGTTTCTGCGCGATCTCCTCATCCAGCGCTTGCTGTTTAGGAAAGATGAACTTCACATACTCTTTCTCAATCGCCTCATCAATCAGGCGAGCGACTTTGAAACGTGAGACGCCAATCTCCTCGGCGATTTCGATTTTCGTTTTCATTTCAGCGAAGTAGCGACGTACGACGAGGGAGTAGATGATACGGGGGTCAGCATTAAGCCAGCGGTTATGCTTGTCTGTATTGGTCATGCGTTATCCATGCAACGTTAAATGAGTACCTACAGAGCCGAGGAAACGGGTTCTAATCTCATAGGAGTATACATTTATACGCTCATAAGTAATGCGTAAGATCTCACTTTTCCCTGATTCTTTGCAAAAGGTGTGAGCCTTACGCTTTTATGATGAAGCTTGTGCATGCATGGGTAGCGGAAAGGCGTTACTCTTTCAGTTCGGCCTGCAGCATGGTTTTGGCCACAGGAATAATATTTTCACTGTAAAGCAGCCGGTTATCCTGCGACCAATAAAATCGCATATTTTCATTTAAATCCACGATCCACTTAAACACACCCGCGTTTGCCAATTCCAGACAATATTCTTCATATGACGTTCTGCCAGAGAAGTGACGTTTTGCGGCAATACGGGTTAAGAATTTACTGCTACTCGCGCTTATCTTAATAAGCCCTCGGTTACTCTCTACGGCTACATAATTATCGGATGTGGTGATTACCTTGACGTTTCCCGTGGCAACAAAATAGATGTAATACGAAACGTTATTACGCTGGAGCTCGTTTAAAAAAGTAAGGAAATCTGACTTGCATCTGACCTGCTCGAAATACGATTTGAGCATTACCCTAAATTCCATTTTGCCCCTGCCTTAAGCTCGTTGTCTTAAGTGTTGTTTAAGTGTTATGGATTGTAAAATAATTGATTGGTCAACTAATTAGGATTCTTATAGTTAACAATGCGCATCTTAAGTGCAATCTGAAAAACGGAATAGTATTTCAATTGTTACCGAATATTGCCAAAAACTCAGTATTCATGCGCTCTGGCGTTCAGGGTTTTTACCATAAGATTGCGCAAAGCGGTTACCTCACTGCGCAAGCAAATATTTATACTCGTAAGTGCAAGTTTCGAAAACTCGAAATCATCTGAAATGCTACTCATTCTTACTGCTAATCATTTTTAGGTTGTTATTTGCTCCGTTTTAACAATTTGTGCTGTAGATGGATGTTGTCGAAAATGTGCTTTTAGGTGTGTAAATCCTAAATGCATATTTAAATTTCTGAGAGTGAATTGTTGCGAATAATGTGCTTAAAGCCATGGGTTATTTTTAAGCTGAGATAGGATAAGAATTTTACTGTGTAATGCTTTCCAGGTGTTATTAATTCATTGTTAGCTTTTTTATGGCTGTGTTGACAGCTTTTTTGGGGAGTGTGAAACTGGGTTGTCATTATATTAACAGGTTAAGTAAATCGCCGCCTTCTGAGGGGAGGGTTTCGTATTATCCTGATATAAGATTATTACCTTTCTGGAATGAGTATCAATGCTCAGGCTTTATTCTTGTCTTATTTCTGTGTGACGGACTAACAACACAAATAAGATAGGAATCTGAATATATTGCACTGAAATATAACGCTTTTAAGTGTTAACGGCATCTGCACGCCTGTCAAAAGGTCAGCCAGCATTGCCTGTGGGATCAACAAAACAAGGAGTAATAATGAATAAGATCTACCGTGTTGTCTGGAATTGCACTTTACGTGTGTATCAGGTGTGCTCGGAGCATACTCGCCGGCTGGGTAAAACTGTGTCTGTTCAGCAAGCCGTAACGGTTTCACCAGGCGATGCTGCGCTGAGCATTAAATCTCTTCGCCGTCTGTCACTGTTGATCATGCTGGCGCTATCCGGCACCGCCCAGGCTGTGGTGCTCACTATAGATAATGGTGATAGTCAAACCTATAACAGTGCACTGACGGTTGATCGCGTTATTGTCGGAAATACGAGTGCCGGGACAATGACCATTAATGATAACGGTGCCATAACCAGTATTAACGGCTCTTCTACTATTGGGGCAAATGCCAATGCAGTTGGCACTGCGACCGTAACCGGCTCGGGTATCTGGGAGTTGGGGCAGAATGAGTTTTCCATTGGTAATAGTGGCACCGGAACGTTGAATATCCTTAACGGCGGCACGGTAAGCGCAGGCCGAACTATCCTGGGATATCGTGACGGAGGGAATGGAACCTTAAACGTTAATGGAAAGGACTCCCAACTTAATACCGAAGCGATGATTATTGGTTGGCAAGGCAGCGCCATGATGAATATTCGTAATGAGGGAAATATAACCTCTGCGCAGAATGTCATTATTGCGTCTGAGGCTGACGTCACGGCGCTGGTTACCGTGATGGATAGCGGCAGCTGGAATCTGATTAACGATGCGGGTCAATTACAAAGCCTGAATATTGGTTATAACGGTACAGCGAATCTGGATATTCATTCAAACGGCAGCGTCACATCAGGTGTGATGACGCTCGGAAGCTTTGAGGATGGCAAGGGCACAGCCACCGTGGCGGGGAGCGGTTCCGTGCTCACAACCACCTCCTTGCGCGTCAGTGATTATGGCGAGGGTGAACTGACCATTTCCGATTCCGGCATTGTCTACAGCAATGGCAACAGCACGATTGCCCGCAGCGCAACGGGAACGGGCACTGTGACGGTATCTACCGGCGGCGAATGGGAGGTGCTTAATAGCCAGCAGTTATTAGTGGGGGAGCGGGGTTACGGAACGCTCGACATTAACAGCGCAGGGAAGGTCATCGCGGGAAATACCTTCATTGGCTCACGTGCCGGCGCGCAGGGCATCGTTACCGTTGATGGCGAAGAATCTAAAATGACCACTGCTGAAATAGTTGTTGCCGATTCAGGAACAGGCAACCTGTCTATCTCCAACCTTGCCGTCGTGCAGAGCACTGGCGGAAGCGCGATCGGGCTTAATGGCAATTCTGTCGGCGTAGTCGACGTTACAGATAACGGACAGTGGCATCTGGCAGATGCTGGCGGCAACCCGCAAACGCTGGCCGTCGGCACTGGCGGAAGCGGTACGCTGAACATTGCCAGCGGCGGCAAAGTGGATGCCGGAGACGTCTCGCTGGCGCGTTGGGAGATGGCTACGGGGGAAGTAAATGTCAATGGCGAAGGCTCCCAACTGAATACCGCTGAGATGATTATCGCCGAGCGGGGGGCTGGGACCTTAAATATCACTGATGCCGCTGAAGTGAACACGTCCTCGACGGCCACCATTGGCGATGTGGATGACAGTGTCGGCGTGGTAAACGTGGACACCAATGGACAGTGGAATATCGTCTCGTCGAGTGACATCCCGCAAACCCTGATGATAGGTGAGTGGGGTAACGGCACGCTCAATATTGCGAGCGAAGGCACAGTTACCGCAGGCGGTACTACTGTAGGGGTCAATAACACCGGGGTCGGCCTGCTGAATGTGGACGGCGCGGGATCGTTGATGAACACAGCGGCCTTGCGCGTGGGCCATGCGGGACAGGGAACCCTGAATATCACCGATGCAGGCGTCGTTAATACCGCTTCCACCGGGCAGGTCGCCACCTATTTTGACGGCACCGGCTCGGTCAACGTGAATACCGACGGCCAGTGGAACGTTGCGAGTAACTTACAGATAGGCGTAACGGGCAACGGCACGCTGAATATTGCCTCGGGTGGCCTGGTTAACGGCGAAGATGCGATTAGCGTCGGGACGAACGATCGTGCTTTGGGCCGCGTGAACGTGGATGGTGAAGGTTCACTGCTGCGAGGCGCCACCATCGATATCGGCGCACGTGGCGATGGCGCAGTGACGCTCAGCAATGAAGGTACGCTGGCGTTGACGGATGGAAGCGTCTTGCTGGGTCTGGCTGAAGGAAGCACCGGCTCGCTCAACATCGGCGCGGCGCATGAGGATATAGCGGCGGTCGCCGGGCATCTCACCGGCACCGACAGCGTTGAGTTTGGTGACGGCAACGGTTCGCTGGTCTTTAACCACACCGATGATTCTGCGACGGGCTATGCCTTTAACCCGCTGATCTCAGGTGAGAATGGCGCGGTCATTCAGGACGCGGGTCACACCGTCTTTACCGCCGAAAACAGCTACGGCGGTCGCACAGAGGTGAACGGCGGCACGCTTACCGTGGCCTCGCACTCTACAACCGGTAATACCGGGCTGGGCAGCAGCGCGGTGAATATTGCCGACGCGGGTACGCTGTCGGTGACGGGAGCCAGTGAAGCTACCGGCGACTACACCCTGAGCAACGCACTTACCGGCAGCGGCCTGCTGCAGGTTGACCTTGCCAGTGCGGATAAAGCCTTTAACTTCGCTGATACTACCGGCAATGCGTATACCGGTACGGCAGAGCTCAAAAACAGCACCTTCGATCTTTCCGGCGATAACACCCTGGCGCTGACGCAGGCGACGCTGAAGCTGGACGCGGGTAACACCACCACCGTTGGCGACGGTGTACAGCAGATTGGCGGGCTGCATCTTAACGGCGGCAAACTGATTTTCAACAGCGAAATCCCCGCCAGTACCCAGGCACAGGGCGCGATTCAGACCGGCACGCTGACGGCGGATACGGGCACGGTACAGGTAACAATCGCCAACCCTAGGAACGATCCGGGTGCGGCTAACCCGGATAACACGCTGAATCTGCTGGAGCAGGATGACACCAATGTGAGCGTACAGCTGGTGCAGGCGCAAACGGTGACCAGTTCGGGCGGCGGGCTGACGCTGACGGACCAGAACGGCGACCCGGTGGCGGAAGATGAACGCATCGCCATTGCGCAAAACGGCACGGTAGTGGCGGACGGGGATTACGGTTTCCGCCTGACCACCGAGCCGGGCGATGGCCTGTACGTCAACTACGGCCTGAAGGCGCTGGATATCCGTGCCGGGCAGACGCTGGTGCTGGCCGAGCACGCCGGGGCACAGGGCGCGGCCGCAGATATGTCGGCGGCTCTCTCCGGTGAGGGGAATCTTGGCATTAATACCGCCGGGCTGGTGTCGCTGTCGAACGCGACTAACCGCTACAGCGGCGAAACGCAGGTGCAGGCGGGCACGTTGCGCACCGATGCGGACGGCGCGCTGGGCAACACCTCGGCGCTGGTTATCAGTGACGGTGCTCTTGCTGACCTGAACGGCACCACGCAGACGGCGGGCCTGCTCACCGGAGAAGCCGGTTCCACGCTGGCGCTTAACGGCGGCAGCCTGACGCTGCAGAACGGCGGCACCAGCCAGGGCAGCCTGACCGGCGCGGGCAATCTCGGCGTGGCGGGCGGTGTGCTGACCATTGACGGGGCGAACGCGGGGCTGAGCGCCACCACCACCATTGCCAGTGGTGCCGAAGTGGTGCTGAACAACGCGCAGGGCGCGGGCAGCGGCAACGTAGTTGATGACGGCACCCTGACGCTGAACGGCGTCACCGGGGCGCTGCTCAACAGCCTGAGCGGCGCAGGGATTGTCGACGTGGCGCAGGCATCGGCTGTGGCGGTGTCCGGCGACAACCAGAGTTTCAGCGGGCAGTTCCGTATCGATGCGGACAGCGCCATGACGGTTACGGACGCGGCGACCCTCGGTACGGCGAGCGTGACGGACAACGGGCTGCTGACGGTCGCGACCGACAGCGACTGGACGCTGAGCCATGCGGTCTCCGGCA
>CAJYVI010000028.1 GCA_913778145.1 uncultured Pseudocitrobacter sp. | reverse complement strand
AAAAACCGATACCCTCATGCCAAAAGATCGCGAAACGCTGTTTGCGCTGAGTGTCGCATCGATCCCATCGGGCAAAGTAGAAGATCGTAGCGTGAAGGTGGCGCTGCGCTCCTCTTTTAAACTCTTCTGGCGCCCGGCCTCATTGAAGGGAAATCCTGAACAAGCATGGCAGCAGGTAACGTGGCGGCGCGATCCACAGGGGGTGATAGCAGAAAACCCCACCCCTTTTTACATCAATCTGACGCAAGTGACGGCCAACGGTAGCCCGGTGAAGGACGTTGGCGTTATACCGCCTCTGGCACAGCGCCGCTTTGGCTGGTGCGCCGCACAAACGGCCTGTACTTTACGCTGGCGAACGCTTAACGATCTGGGGGGATTAACGCCGGTAACCGAACAGCGTCTTCCCTGAAGAGTGGGATGAAAACGTTTGCGTTTTTTTTGTTCCTGGTCAATTCCCTTTTTGTGCGCAATCGCACATAATACGCCCCCGGTTTGCACACCGGGAATCCAGGAGAGTTCATGTACTACCCTTTCGTTCGTAAAGCCCTTTTCCAGCTCGATCCTGAGCGCGCTCATGAATTTACTTTTCAATCATTACGCCGGGTAACCGGGACGCCGTTTGAAGCGCTGGTTCGCCAGAAAGTGCCTTCAAAGCCGGTGAGCTGTATGGGATTGACCTTCAAAAATCCGCTGGGTCTGGCGGCAGGTCTGGACAAAAATGGTGAGTGCATTGACGCACTCGGTGCGATGGGTTTTGGCTCGATCGAAATCGGTACCGTTACGCCGCGTCCACAGCCGGGTAACAATAAGCCGAGGATCTTCCGTCTGGTCGACGCTGAGGGTTTGATCAACCGCATGGGCTTTAATAACCTGGGTGTTGATAACTTGGTTGAGAATGTTAAAAAAGCGCATTTCGATGGCGTACTGGGCATTAATATCGGTAAAAATAAAGATACGCCGGTCGAGTAAGGTAAAGATGACTATCTGATTTGTATGGAGAAAATCTATGCCTACGCCGGATATATTGCCATTAATATCTCCTCGCCAAATACCCCAGGGCTGCGCACGCTGCAATATGGCGACGCGCTGGACGATCTGCTTTCCAGTATTAAAAATAAGCAGGCAGAGCTTCAGGCGAAACACCATAAATATGTTCCCGTGGCGGTGAAGATCGCGCCGGATCTTTCTGTCGAAGAGTTGATCCAGGTTGCCGATAGTTTAGTTCGCCATAATATTGATGGGGTGATCGCCACCAATACCACATTGGATCGTTCTCTGGTTCAGGGGATGAAAAATTGCGATGAAACCGGTGGCCTGAGTGGTCGTCCATTGCAATTAAAAAGCACCGAAATTATCCGTATGCTCTCCGCCGAATTAAACGGTCGTTTGCCGATTATCGGTGTCGGTGGAATTGACTCCGTTATTGCCGCGCGTGAGAAGGTGGCCGCGGGCGCGACGCTGGTGCAGATCTATTCTGGGTTTATTTTTAAAGGCCCGCCGCTGATTAAAGAAATCGTTACCCACATCTAATCTTTTATCTCATTATGTGAACCAGGGCTTTATTTTAAGCCCTGGTTGCTTTATATTTCCTCATTGTTGCTTATTTAAACATTTTAGTCTTTTATTATTTAGGCAAAAAAAACGAAGCGGGAAAGATTTCACAGCAAACGGATGCTGAAATGAGGGGAGCGGACAATGCGAATTAAACCAGACGATAACTGGCGTTGGTATTATGATGAAGAGCACGATCGAATGATGCTCGATTTAGCCAATGGCATGTTGTTTCGTTCGCGTTTTGCTCGCCGAATGTTAACCCCTGACGCTTTCGACCCAACTGGTTTTTGCGTTGATGACGCCGCGCTTTACTTCTCCTTCGAAGAAAAATGCCGTGACCTCGAACTCTCTAAAGAACACCGTGCCGAACTCATTCTTAACGCGCTGGTGGCGATTCGCTTCCTGAAACCGCAAATGCCGAAAAGCTGGCATTTCCGTGCGCATACCGATAGCTGGACACCGGTAAGCGGCGATGCGGCAAGCGTCTGGCTGAGCGATACTAATCAGCAGGTTAACCTGCTGGTGGTCGAGCCGGGGGATAACGCCGCGCTGTGTCTGCTTGCGCAGCCAGGGCTGGTGCTGGCCGGGCGAACCATGCAGTTGGGCGATGCCATTAAAGTGATGAATGACAGGCTGCAACCTCAGCCGGGTCTGGCGGGTTACAGCCTGGAGCAAGCGGTTTAACTGCGCAATTTCAACGCGGTTTTGGGCACACAGCTACAGCTGAGTAAGGTGCCATCATTGCCAATCGCGCTCTTCTTGAGCGGCGTCACTTCACCTTCGTCCAGCGTAATGCGGCAGCTTCCACAAATTCCGGCGCGGCAAGAGTAGGGGATGCGAATGCCCTGTTGTTCGAGCTGTTCCAGTAATACCTGCTGATTATTGCCAACAAAGGTCTTCCCCTGCCAGTCGATAACTACTTTTGTCGCCGCGCTATCTTCCACGGCGACGGTGTCATCCTCAGCCCCTGCGCCGTAGATTTTTCCAGGCCCGGTCGCGAGTATTTCCACCTCATCGCCCACGCGAACCACGCCGCTGTTGCGTGGGATCAGGTTCTGACCGAAATCGACGTCGCCGTTATCCTGCGCGGTGCGGAAAGATTGCAGCGTGTGCAGCGGTTCACCTGCCGGGTGTTTCTGGCCTTTTTCCGGGCTAATGGTGGTGAAAATACAGCGGCTGCACGGTTTCACCACGTCAAAGACCACCTCGCCAATGCGCAGGGTCTTCCAGCGGTCTTCATCCCACGCCTGCGCGCCGGTTACCACCAGATTGGGACGGAACTGTTCCATTTTGACACTGGCCGGGCAGCGCTGCTGGAGATCGCGCAGCGAGGCTTCGTTGGTCAGTAAGTAGGGGAAACCATCGGCGAAGGAGAGCGGCACCGCGTCGTGACGTTTTACGCGCCGCGTGAGGTTATCCCCAAGCCAGCGCAGCTGCACCTCGCGTTTAAAGAACGGTGATAGCCATTGGTTGATCGCCTCCGGGGCAATATGGGCGGTAAAATGGTTGCCCCATACTTCCGTCGGCTCAGCCTGCGCAGTGAAATCGGCAAAGCGCACCAGTGCGCTACTGCCGTCTGGGGCCGTCAGATGCAGCCCGTCGCGGAGGATGGCGGGGGTGAAGCGCACCATTGCCGGGTACTGTCGCGCGGTGATAAAGGTGCCATCGGGTTCGGTCACCATAAAAATGCGGTCGAACGCCATTCCGCTGATATCCGCAAAGGCGTGAGTGAGCCCAATACCCCTCATGGATTTCACCGGGTGAATGAAAAGTCGCGATAACGTCAGCATGACGCATTCCCTGAGTCAGAAATAAGCCTTTAACTTTATGACATGGGGCCGAGATTGGCTATAATGCGCAACAATTTTCTGCAAGTAAAAGTGATGATATGAATTCTCTGTTTGCCAGTACGGCCCGTGGGCTGGAAGAGCTGTTAAAAACTGAACTGGAAGGTCTGGGCGCGCAAGAGTGCAAAATCACCCAGGGTGGGGTCCATTTTCAGGGAGACACGCGCCTTCTTTATCAAAGCCTGATGTGGAGTCGCCTGGCGTCGCGCATCATGATGCCGCTGGGTGAGTGCAGTGTCTGGAGCGATCTGGACCTCTATCTCGGCGTACAGGCGATCAACTGGACGGAGATCTTCACCCCGAACGCCACTTTTGCCGTGAGCTTTAATGGGCTGAACGATGAGATCCGTAACAGCCAGTACGGTGCGCTGAAAGTAAAAGACGCCATCGTCGATGCGTTTACGCGTAAGAATCTACCGCGCCCGAATGTCGATCGCGAAAATCCGGACCTGCGCATCAACGTGCGTTTGAACAAAGAGAAGGCGTTTATTTCTCTCGATCTGAGCGGTGAAGGCCTGCATCTGCGCGGCTATCGCGATCGCACCGGTCTGGCGCCAATTAAAGAGAACCTCGCGGCGGCGATTGTCATGCGCTCCGGCTGGGTGCCGGGGACGCCACTGCTCGATCCGATGTGTGGTTCCGGTACGCTGCTGATTGAAGCGGCAATGTGGGCGACCGATCGCGCGCCGGGGCTGCATCGCGGCCACTGGGGCTTTGGCGGCTGGGCGCAGCATGACGACGCCATCTGGCAGGAAGTGAAAGCCGATGCGCAAACCCGCGCACGCGCAGGTCTTGCGGCGTATGAATCGCGTTTTTACGGTTCGGATACAGACCGTCGCGTGGTGGAAATTGCGCGCAGCAACGCCCGTCGTGCCGGTATCGGCGAGCTGATTACCTTCGAACAAAAAGACGTGGCGCAGCTGACCAATCCGCTGCCGAAAGGCCCGTACGGGACCGTTATCAGTAACCCGCCATACGGCGAGCGTCTGGAGAGCGAACCGGCGCTGATTGCCCTGCACAGCCTGCTGGGACGCATCATGAAAAGCCAGTTTGGCGGCTGGAACCTGTCACTGTTTAGCGCCTCGCCGGAACTGCTGAGCTGCGTGTCACTGCGTGCTGAACGTCAGTTTAAAGCCAAAAACGGCCCGTTGGATTGTATCCAGAAGAACTATCATGTCGCGGAAAGCACCGGCGAAGTGAAAGCTACCGTTGCGGAAGATTACGCCAACCGCCTGCGTAAAAATCTCAAGAAACTTGAGAAGTGGGCGAAGCAGGAAGGTATTGAGTGTTATCGCCTGTATGATGCTGACCTGCCGGAGTATAACGTCGCCGTCGACCGTTACGCCGACTGGGTCGTCGTGCAGGAATATGCGCCGCCGAAAACCGTTGATGCGCACAAAGCACGCCAGCGCCTGTTTGATATTATCGCCGCCACTATCTCGGTGCTGGGCATCGCGCCGAATAAACTGGTGCTGAAAACCCGTGAGCGTCAGAAAGGCAAAAATCAGTACGAGAAAATGAACGAGAAGGGCGACTTCATGCAGGTGAGCGAATATAACGCCCGCCTGTGGGTTAACCTGACCGACTACCTCGATACCGGCCTGTTCCTTGACCACCGCATCGCCCGTCGCATGTTGGGTCAGATGAGCAAAGGCAAAGATTTCCTTAACCTCTTCTCCTACACCGGTAGCGCCAGCGTTCACGCGGGCCTGGGCGGCGCGCGTTCCACGACCACGGTGGATATGTCGCGCACCTACCTTGAGTGGGCCGAGCGCAACCTGCGTCTGAATGGCCTGACCGGTCGCGCCCATCGCCTGATGCAGGCGGATGTGCTCGCCTGGCTGCGCGATACTGACGAACAGTTCGACGTGATCTTCATCGATCCGCCGACCTTCTCCAACTCAAAACGTATGGAAGATGCGTTTGATGTTCAGCGCGATCACCTGCGCCTGATGAAAGACCTGAAGCGTCTGCTGCGTAAGGGCGGCACCATCATGTTCTCGAACAACAAACGTGGTTTCCGTATGGATCACGACGGCCTGGCCGAACTGGGACTGAAAGCACAAGACATTACCCATAAAACACAGTCTCAGGATTTCGCCCGTAACCGTCAGATCCACAACTGCTGGCTGATTACCGCAGCCTGAAAGGAATAAAGAATGTCATTAATTAGTATGCATGGCGCGTGGTTGTCGTTCAGCGATGCGCCACTCCTCGATAACGCAGAACTGCACATCGAAGATAACGAACGTGTCTGTCTGGTTGGCCGCAACGGCGCGGGTAAGTCGACGTTGATGAAGATCCTCAACCGCGAGCAGGGTCTGGACGACGGGCGCATTATTTATGAACAGGACCTGGTTGTGGCGCGTCTGCAACAGGATCCGCCGCGCAACGTGCAGGGCAGCGTGTATGATTTCGTTGCCGAAGGCATTGAAGAACAAGCGGTTTACCTGAAGCGTTATCACGATGTCTCACAGCTGGTAATGACGGATCCGAGCGACAAGAATTTGCAGGAACTGGCAAAGATTCAGGAGCAACTGGATCACCATGGCCTCTGGCAGCTGGAAAATCGCATTAACGAAGTGTTGGACCAGTTAGGGCTTGAGCCAAATATGGAGCTGGCGTCGCTTTCCGGCGGCTGGCTGCGTAAGGCGGCGCTGGGCCGGGCGCTGGTCAGCGCGCCGCGCGTGCTGCTGCTTGATGAACCGACTAACCACCTCGATATTGAAACCATCGACTGGCTGGAAGGGTTCCTGAAAACGTTTAAAGGCACCATTATCTTCATTTCGCATGACCGTTCGTTTATTCGCAATATGGCTACCCGTATTGTCGATCTCGATCGCGGTAAGCTGGTCACCTATCCGGGTAATTACGATCAGTATCTGATCGAAAAAGAAGAAGCTCTGCGCGTTGAAGAGCTGCAAAACGCCGAGTTCGATCGCAAGCTGGCGCAGGAAGAAGTGTGG
>CAJYVI010000027.1 GCA_913778145.1 uncultured Pseudocitrobacter sp. | reverse complement strand
CGGTTGTGCCCGTCATTGCCGGTCGAGAATCATCCGTAGATTGCCCCGATGACAGGCTTCCGGTCAGCGTTCCTGCATCATCGACCACACTTGTCACTACCGGAACCGTAGGGGCCAGGGTGTCGACAACGAACGTAAAGCCGGAGGAGGGCGCGCTAATATTACCGGCAGCGTCCGTCGCGGTTACGGTAAGCGTATGCTGACCATCAGGCAGTGCGGTGGTTGGCGTAAAGCTCCAGCTCCCCCCTGCTGAGACGGTTGTCGTACCGATTGCGTTACCGTCGCTATAGACGGTAATTGTGGCACCCGCTTCCCCGGTGCCGTTCAGTGTAGGACGGGTTTCATTCGTGGATTGTCCGCTGTTTATCGGCCCGGTTACCGGCGTGGTGGTATCGGTAACGGAGACAATGGCGGGGGCGGTAGGCGCAACGGAATCGACGACAATGTCGAAACCTGCTGACGGCGTGCTGGCGTTGCCCGCACTATCCGTGGCGGTCACCGTCAGGCTGTGATTGCCTTCACCCAATGGCGCACCAGGGGTAAAACTCCAGTTGCCGTTACCATCCGCCTGCGTGGTGCCAAGCGGCGTGCCGTTATCGGAGACAGTGATGGTCGCGCCCGCTTCTGCCGTGCCGGTTAATGTCGGCTGAGAATCGTTCGTCAGTTGTCCGTTCGTCAGTGGGGTGGTGCCGCCCACATTATCTTCGACGGCTGTAATAACCGGCGATGTCGGCGCAATGGTATCAACGTTCAGCGTAAAGCCTGCAGAAGACCCACTGACGTTGCCTGCACTATCGGTGGCAGTGGCGGTAAAACGATGACTTCCTTCCACTAAGGCGCTACCCGGTGTGAAGCTCCAGGCGCCTGACGTATCCGCCTGAACGGTACCGATTTGTGTACCATTGTCGCGAATAATAATCGTCGCGCCCGCTTCGGCGGTGCCGCTTAACGCAGGCAGATTGTCGTTTGTCACCTGACCGTTAGCGAGGTCGGTTGGCGCATTTCCCACATCATCCACGCCTTTGACAATCGTCGGTGCCACGGGGGCCGTCGTATCTACATTCACCACAAACTCAGCGGATGGCGTGCTCACATTGCCCGCGGAATCGGTCGCGGTCAGGGTGAAACTGTGCTCGCCATCGGCGAGTGGGGTGGCAGGAATATAGCTCCAGCTTCCGTTGCTGCCCACGGTAATGGTCGTCACCAGCGTGCCATTGTCATAAATCGAGAGGGTCGAACCGGCCTCCGCCGTACCGGCAAAGGTTGGACGACTATCGTTAGTCGGTTGGCCGCTGATGATTTGACCGAAGCCAGGAGGAACGTCGTCGGTTACCTGTAGGATGACCGGGGCAACCGGGGCTGCGGTATCAACGTTGATCGCAAAACCAGGCGATGTGCCGCTGTTGACGGGAGAACCATCAACGATAGTGGTCTGACTGACAGCAAAAGTATGCAGGCCGTCAGTTAATCCTGTACTGACCTGATAGGTCCAGTCGCCATTTCCGTCGGCATTGACCGTCGAGACCTCTGTACCATCAATTAAAATGTGTACGACGGCATTCGCCGCTGCTTTACCGCTAAGGGTTGGCAGCGTGTCGTTGGTACTTTGTCCGTTTGTCAGGTTAACCAGTACCGGGGCCTGATCGTCCACAACCTGAGTAATCGTCGGTGCGTCAGGCAACCCGGAATTACTGGCTGTAAAGGGGGTTTCCGGGCCTTGGTTGCCTGCGCGGTCAGTGGCGGTGGCGGTAAGCGCTTCGCCCGCCGTCTGTGACGGAGAAATTTTCACCGTAAAGTTACCGTTGGCGTCGGCTATACCCGTCCCAAGCACATTATTATTGGATGCATCCCGGATCGTCACGGTGCTGTAGGCTTCTGCCGTACCGCCGATGCTGGTGCCGTCATCCGCTATGTCTACCACCGTTGGCGCGATAGGCGCAGAACTGTCTACCGTAACGTCGATGGCATCAGACGGTGCTGATATGTTCCCTGCGGTATCTTCGGCCACCACGGTGAAACTGTGCTCGGCTTCGCTCAACGGCGGTGGGGTAATCGTCCAGGTACCTTCTTCACCAACCACTGCCGTCGCGCCGGGGATCGCCACGCCATTATCGTAAAGCGTTATCGTGCTGCCGATGGTGCCCGTACCGGAGAAGGTCAGCGTAGTATCATTGGTGAAGCCGCCGTTGATGATTGGGCCGGTAACGGGAATAGCATCATCAAGAACCTCCGTTATTGCCGGAGTTACCAGCGGTACGGTGTTCACATCCACATTAAACTCACTGGAAACGGTGCTAACGTTGCCTGCGCGATCCGTCGCGGTTGCGGTGAGTGAGTGCGGGCCGTCGGCCAGGGCGCTGGTGGGGGTTAAGGTCCACGCGCCGTCAGCGCCGACGATGGCGGTGCCGATGACATCATTACCATCGTAAAGCGTAATGGTATCGCCTTCCTCCCCCGTGCCGTGGAACACCGGGCGATTATCATCGGTGATACTGTTGTTATAGTGCTCACCCTGAATAAACCCAACGTTATCGTCGTAGAAGCTAATGACCGGTGGCGCCGATGCACTCGTGTCGACGGTAAAACTGATGCCCTCGGAGACTGTACTGACGTTACCTGCCGCATCGGTGGCCTGAACGGTGATGGTGTACTGGCCTTCGGCGAGCGCCGGAGAAGGCGTGAAGGTCCAGTTGCCATTGGTATCTACGCGCACGCTAGCAAACTCATCGCCATTGTTAAACAGGGTAATGGTGTCGCCAGGCGTACCCTTCCCGCTGATAGTGGGGGTGGTATCGTTGGTATAACCGTTGTTCGCCACGTTCCCCGTGATGGGCTGCGCGTCATCGCTGATCGTTGGAATGGCGGGCTGAGCAGGGGGCGTTGTATCCACGGCAAACGTGAAGTTCGCCGATGATTGACTCTCATTGCCTGCGGTATCGGTCGCTTTCGCCGTCAGCGTGTGAGAGCCTTCGCTCAGCGGGTTGTCGGGGGTAATTTGCCATTTCCCATCATCGCCAACCACTGCACTCCCAATGGCGTTCCCATTTTCATACAGCGTAATAGTGGCGCCCGGTTCGCCCTGTCCTTGCAGGACTGGCAGCGAGCTTTGCGTACTGCCACCGTTTGATATATCCGTTGAAACGTCACCCACTAAGCCGGTAGCCAGCGTGACCTGTGGCGCGTTTGGCGCGACGGTGTCGACCGTCAGGTTATAACTGGCTTCGCCGCTGGTATTGCCCGCCGTATCGCTGGCGATGACGGTTAACGCATGCGGGCCATCCTTGAGCGGTTGTTCCGGCGTGAAGGTCCATTTGCCGTTTTCGTCGACGAGGGTTGACCCAATACTGACGCCGTTATCCATGACGGTAATGGTCGATCCTGCCGTTCCATTCCCATTCAGCGTGGGCTGCGTATCGTCGGTGGAAGCGTTGTTACCAATATTACCGGTTAGGGGGCCGATATTATCTTCCACACCGATGATCGTCGGCGTGGCTGGAGATACCGTGTTGACGTTCACGTCCCAGGCGCCCGAAGGCGGTGTTTCGTTACCCGCCGCGTCGGTCGCCGTGGCGGTAAAGCTGTGCGGCCCTTCTCCCAGCGGGGTGGTTACCGGGAAACTCCAGGTGCCATCACCTTTGACCGTGACGCTTCCCAACGCATCACCGTTATCATAGACGGTGATTTTTGTGCCGGGTTCGCCGGAACCGGTGATCACAGGCGTCGTATCGTTGGTGTCGCCACCATTGCTTACAGGCCCAATATTAGAACCAGAGTCATTGTTTACCTGAGTAATCGTCGGTGTTAACGGTGCAAGCGTATCAACGGAGACGGTAAATGCGAAGCCGGGTTGACTGGTATTGCCC
The DNA here is from genome assembly GCA_913778145.1 of uncultured Pseudocitrobacter sp. Lineage (GTDB taxonomy): Bacteria > Pseudomonadota > Gammaproteobacteria > Enterobacterales > Enterobacteriaceae > Pseudocitrobacter. The sequence continues at coordinate 27,337 of CAJYVI010000027.1, read as the reverse complement.
GCATTATCTGTCGCGGTCACCGTGAGGGTATGGCTTCCCTGACCAAGATCGTTGGTAGGCGTAAAGGTCCATTTTCCGGTGTCATCGGCGACCGTTGTGCCCAGCAGGATACCGTTATCGAATACATTGATGGTGGTTCCCGCGTCGGCGGTTCCCTGTATTTCCGGGCGAGCATCGTTAGTGGTGCCTCCACTTGCGATTTGCCCGGTAATATCTTCGACATCATCGATAACCGCAGTAATTGCCGGCACAGCGGGTGGCGTGGTATCTGGCGCGTCCACGGCTGTTGGCGGGCTGACATTCCCGGCTTTGTCCTGTGCAGTAACGTCGAGGGTCTCTCCATTCGTTTGCGCGGGGGTAATCGTAACGCTGAAACTGCCGTCGCTGCCTGCCGTACCGCTGCCTAAGGTATGACCGCCGCTGTCGGATACGGTGACCGTGCTACCGGGTTCGGCTTTACCGGTGACGATATTACCGTCGTCATTCACCACAACGTTTTCCGGCGCAAGCGGGGCCGTGCTATCCGGTGCCGTTATGCTGGACGTCGGGCTGCTGTTCTCATGCGTGTCGGTCGCGGTGGCCAGCAGCACTTCACCATTCGTTTGCGGTGTGGTTAAGGTGACGTCGAACTTACCGTCGTCTCCGGCGGTGGCGCTACCGAGTGGTTGATTATTCACATCAACAATCGTCACCGTACTACCCGGCTCCGCCGTTCCGGTGACGTGCGTGCCTTCGTCGTTGATTTGTAGATTTTCTGGCGCGGCTGGGGCGGTTGTGTCGCCTGCCACAACGGTTGACGGTGAGCTGGCGTTGCCTGCGGCGTCCGTAGCGACTGCCGTGAGCGTTTCACCATTTTTTTGTGCTGGCGCAATGACTGCCGAGAAATGACCATCGGTACCTGTCGTTGCGGTACCAAGCGTCGTGCCGTCAGCACCGATGATGGTGACGGTACTTCCCGCTTCCGCAGTCCCCGTAACGGTAACACCATCCTGGGATACGGACAGTTCACCCGGTTGCCCCGGGGGAAGGGTATCCACCTTGAGGGTGAAAGGCGGTGACGCCACGCTGGTGCCCGCGCTATTGGTCGCCGTAATGGTCAAAGCATGTGAACCATCGTTTAAAGGTTGGGAGGGTTCAAAACTCCACTGCCCATTTTGATTGGCGGTGACAGAGGCCAGTAACGTGCCGTTATCATAAATATTTATGATACTACCGGCTTCGGCGGTGCCTGAAATTTCCGGTCGACTGTCATTTGTCGCCTGTCCGTTGGTCAATTGACCGGTAGAGGGCGCGACATCGTCGACAACAGAAGTGATGACCGGTGCCGCAGGGAAGCCAGAATTCACGGCGTTAAAATTAGTCGCCAGTCCGGCATTGCCCGCAGCATCATGAATCTGAGCCTGAAGCGCTTCCCCATGTGTCTGTGCCGGTGAGAGCGAAATCGTAAAGTGTCCGTTACTATCAGCGATACCAGAACCTAATATGACGTTATTCGCACCAATAATCGTAACGGTCGCACCGGCCTCGGCGTTACCCGATATCTCCGCGCCGTTCTCTGATTGCCCGGTAATTACCGCAGAAGGAGGGGCTTGTGTATCCACGGTGAATCTTGGGCCGGTGGCCAGCGCGCTGGTTTTCCCGCTGGCATTGCTTTGCTCAACCGTAAATGCGTGAGACCCTTCTGCCAGCGGCGTCGAGGGGGTGAAGCTCCATTTGCCATCGCTGCCAACGGTGGTTGTTCCGAGTAATACGCCTTTATCAAAGACGGTGATGGTATCTCCGGCAATGCCATTGCCTGTCAGTTCAGGGCGATTATCATTGGTGACCCCGCCGTTCGCTATCGGGCCGGTTATTGTGCCTACATCGTCCAGCAGTTGCCCAATAATAGGGGCAGGAGGCGGTTCGGAACCTGTTGATGTATCGGGAGCGAGGAGAGAGGCATCCGTACTCGCATTTCCTGCTTTATCGGTCGCGTAGGCCTCCAGCGTTTCGCCGTGGGTTTGCGGCGTTTTCAGGGTGACATCGAAGGTACCGTTTGCCCCCACGGTTGCGGTTCCCAGTACGTTACCTTGCTTATCTGTAATGGTTATCGTACTGCCGACTTCGCCTGTACCGGTAACGTGCGTGCCGTTGGCGTTAATGCTCAGATTACCCGGTGTGGCGGGCGGCGTGGTGTCGACGGTAAAGGTTGGCCCGGTTGTGGCGGTACTGACATTACCCGCAGCGTCCGTCTGACGTACGCTGAGCGTATGTTCTCCCTGAGAAAGCGGGGTGGTCGGCGTGAAACTCCAGTGACCGCTGCTGTTAACCGTGACCGTGCCAATTTTTACCCCATTGTCGAAAATTGTGATGGTATCCCCGGCCACACCGCTGCCGCTAAGCACAGGCTTAGTTGCATTGGTGAAGCCGTTGTTGGTAATTGGGCCGGTGATAGGGGCGGTGTTATCCAGCAGTTCGCTGATTACTGGTGCTGCCGGTGCGGTAGTATCCGGTGCGATTATTGTCGCTTCGGGGCTGGTATTGTGGGCGGCGTCCTGGGCGTCAACGGTGAGGTGTTGACCATCTTTCTGTGCCGTTGTCAGGGTAACGGAGAAGTTACCGTTGTTATCGGTTTTCCCGGTACCAATCACATTGCCATTCGCGTCACGCACGGTAATGGTGCTCCCGGCTTCCGCTTTTCCGGTAAGAACGGTGCCGGCGTCATTGATTGCCAGATTAGTCGGCGCCTCGGGTGGTGTGGTATCTGGCGCAGTAATGGATGATGTTGGGCCAGTATTGTTAGAGGGATCCCGCGCTTCTGCGGTCAGATGTTCCCCGTTAGACTGCGGCGTGTTGAGGTCAACCGTAAATTTGCCGTCATTGCCCGTCTTGCCTGTCCCGATGATGTTGCCGTTAGCGTCACGAATGATCACGGTGCTACCGGGTTCGGCGTGGCCCGTAATGGTTTTTCCATCCGGCGTGATGGCTAAGTCCGTCGGTGCGCCGGGGGGAGTGGTATCCACCGGAGGTTCAGGATTTCCCGGATCGGTACCCCCACCATCACCATCACCATCACCGTTGCCGTTGCCGTTGCCGTTGCCGTTGCCGTTATCATCATTGTGATGACTGCCGCTGCCGTTACTGTTGGACGCGGCAATACCAATCCCGGCAGCTGCCGCGGCTCCGCCCAGAATCCAGGCCCAGGCGGCACCGCCGCCTTCGTTGCTGCCCTCTCCGGCAACCAGCAATTCATCAATGCTGCTGATTTGCTGAAAATGGAACGCGCCGTCTGTGTCCTGTACCCACCAGAGCGCGCCGTTTGCATCCTCCAGTACAAGCTGGCTTGGCCCTAATTCAGAGGTGACGTAAAAGTTTTTTACCGTCACGATTTCGCCATTTTTCAGGGTGATAACCAGATCCTGATTAGCCCGCTGCATCGAGGCAATATCGGCGCGATCGACATTAATTTTGACAATCGATGGGGCGCTCAGCGTCACGCTATCGGTAGTGGTCGTCGTGGCGACAGTCGTCATTTTTGAAATAATCGATACAGAACGCATGGTGTCACTCCATTCGAGATGAACAGGTTGATCGCAATGGCGATATTCGGTTATTCAGCAGCTCAGGACCTTCACGCCGGCATATTTGTTGTAATATTCATTTCGTCTGGAATTCAGGCGAAAGCGGTAGCGCCCACTATCGAAATAGTGGTTAGGAATATTCTCAAATATGATTTGGCGAATAGTTAAATAATTTCTATGTGAAATTTAATTCCTTGCTGAAAATGATTTCTTAAATACGAGGTACTGTTGTTGATATAGCCAGATATAAGACAATTCGCAAACGGCAGCACAATCGCAAGCTTGCTAACTATCAGTTAAACCAGCAATTTATGAATGGGTAATGAGGCTTTTGTTTGTGTGGTTATCAGGTGGCTAGAACGAAGAAACATTTTTTAACATCATGAATTTGTATGTTTTTCTGTTTTTAGTGTCACCGGGTTAGTGAAGCGGATTTTAGGTAAGTCACCGAAAACTGGCGTAAAAAAAGGCAAAAAAAAACGCCTTTTAGGAAATGTCCGAAATGATATTTCGACACATTTTTATTATTTAATCGATGAAATTAATGAATAAAAATATGATATATCCGTGATCGCGCGCATAATTAATGACATCGTGGGATTATTTCTTATGTAAAAGGAAAAGAGACAAAGATATAAAATATATTATGAAATTAAGTTATGAATCCATCAACGTTCCGATGTTATGGCGAAGAATATATTCTTGAGGAAGGGCAGGTTTAATTGTTGTGATTCATAAAGGTGACATGTTACGGGGAACGATGTTGATAAACACCCGCACGTTTTAAGTGATGCGGGTGCATAACATTTTTTAACGGCCAGCGTTTTTCATGATACGCGCTTTATCAAGCTTCCATTCGCGGTCTTTCACGTCGTTACGCTTGTCGTGCTGTTGCTTACCTTTTGCCACGCCGATTTTGACTTTGCACCAGGCATTTTTCCAGTACAGCGACAGCGCAACGACCGTATAACCGTCGCGGTTGATCTGGCCAATAAGGGTATCCAGTTCACGCTGATTAAGCAGCAGTTTACGGGTACGCGTTGGGTCGCAAACATAGTGGGATGAGGCAACCGTCAGCGGCGTAAAGTTTGCGCCGAAGAGGTAGGCTTCGCCATCTTTCAGGATCACGTAGCTATCGCCAATGTTGGCTTTACCGGCTCGCAGGGATTTTACTTCCCAGCCTTGCAGCGCGAGGCCCGCTTCGTACTCTTCTTCGATAAAGTAATCGTGGCGGGCGCGTTTGTTCAGCGCAATGGTGGCCGATCCAGGTTTGTGTGCTTTTTTCTTAGTCATAATATCCTGAAGTCATCGCAAGTTCGTACACATCTGCCTCAAGCTCCCGCGAGGCGCAATGCGCTATCTTAGCACGAGTTGCCGCGGAACGTTTTTTTTAACCGTAGATAAATGATACTATTTAGCCCGTGTTCGAACATGGAAATTGCTATGCCTCAGATTAGCCGTACTGCGCTGGTGCCCTATAGCGCGGAGCAAATGTATACCCTCGTCAACGACGTTAATGCTTATCCTGATTTCTTACCGGGCTGCACCGGAAGTCGCGTGCTGGAGTCAGGCCCGACGCAAATGACGGCGGCGGTGGACGTGTCGAAGGCCGGTATCAGCAAAACGTTCACGACGCGGAATATCCTTACCAGCAACCAGAGCATTTTGATGCAGCTGGTAGATGGGCCATTTAAGAAACTGATTGGCGGCTGGAAGTTTATCCCGCTCAGTCAGGACGCCTGTAAAATCGAGTTCCACCTTGATTTCGAATTTACCAATAAGCTGATTGAGATGGCCTTTGGGCGCATTTTCAAAGAGCTGGCGCTAAACATGGTTCAGGCATTTACGATGCGCGCCAGAGAGGTTTACAGTGCCGGGTAAGATTGTGGTTGAAGTGGCCTATGCACTGCCGCAAAAACAGTACCTGCAACGGGTAACGCTGGAAGAGGGTGCCACCGTTGAGCAGGCGATTCTGGCGAGCGGTATTCTGACGCTGCGTGACGATATCGATCTTGCGAAGAATAAAGTGGGTATCTATAGCCGCCCGGTTAAGTTGCTGGACGTGGTGCAGGACGGTGACCGGGTTGAGATTTATCGCCCGCTGATTGCCGACCCGAAAGAACTGCGTCGCCAGCGTGCAGAGAAATCAGCTGGGAAAGCCTGATGTCACTTTTCAGCAGCCAGAAACAAAAAAAGCGCTCACTGAGCGCTTTTTTTATTGCCTGAGCTTACTCACCGGTCAGCGCAGGTTTGTTATCGATGTTGGTCAGTACACCGCTGCTGTTGAAGGTGAGCGTCAGCGTCTGCTGCGTCACTTTCTCATGGCCCGGCTGCTGGCGGAACACGTAGAACCAGGTGTTGGTGCCGAACGGATCGGACATCATCGGGGTACCTAATGCATAAGCGACCTGTTGTTGGGTCATGCCGATGCGGATTTTTGAAATATCGTTAGGTGCCAGATAGTTTCCCTGATTGATGTCAGGACGGTAAACCACTCGCTCCAGAGTGGAACAGCCTGCGGTCAACATCAGAAGAACCGCTGCGGCAGCAGTCAGCGTTTTACAGCGCATAGTGATTTCATTCCTTTTCGGGCCCGAGCAGTACGCGGCTCATATGTAATATGCCGATGATAATAGACCTGACGTCAGTTTAAAACCTTTTGCTGTCAGGTCGCACGGCGTTTTTATTGTGAACTCAGACTCCTGGGATGCCAAAAAGTTTACGCTGCCAGTAACTCTTTCGCATTTGCCAGCGTGTTTCGCGTGACTTCACTGCCGCCGAGCAGGCGTGCCAGCTCCTGGAGACGCGCACGTTTATCCAACGGTTGCATATGTGTTTCAGTCATTTCACCGTCTGTTTCTTTGCTGACAAAGAAGTGGTGATGGCCGCATCCGGCTACCTGTGGCAGGTGAGTTACGCACATCACCTGTGTAGATTCACCAAGCTGGCGCAGCAAACGGCCAACAACGGCGGCGGTTGGGCCGCTGATCCCGACATCCACTTCATCGAAGATGAGCGCCGGGGTTTCCATTTTACGCGCGGTGATCACCTGAATGGCTAATGCGATACGCGACAGCTCACCGCCAGAGGCGACTTTCGCAATGGGCTGAAGCGGCTGCCCAGGGTTGGTAGTGACGCGAAATTCAATGCGGTCTGCACCGTCTGCCGTGAGGTGCTGCTCCTCAAAGCTGACGTCGATAGTAAAGACGCCGTGCGGCATTGAGAGTGCATGCATACTGTCGGTAATCAGCCCAGCCAGCTCCTGTGCGCTGTTGAGGCGCAAAATATGAAGTTGTTGCGCGGTTTCCAGCGCCAGTTCGTGATGACGTGCCACTGCGTGTTTCAGGGTTTCCAGCGAGTCGCTTTGATCGTCCAGTTGCTGCTGTTCATCAAGCAGAGACTGATAGAAGTCAGGGAGCGCCTCCGGAGAAATATGGTGTTTACGCGCCAGCGCAATCTGACGCGACAGGCGCTGTTCCAGTTCGTACAGGCGATTCGGGTCGAGATCGAGGCGGTCGCAGTAGTGACGCAGTTCATCGCTGGCTTCGCTAAGCTGAATGGACGCTTCTTCCAGCATGTCGAGCACGCTGGCGAGTTTGTTGTCCATGCCGACCAGCTCAGTGGTGAGCTGTTTTGCGGTGTGGAGCTGGCTTAGCAGGTTGGCGTCTTCACCGTCTGCCAGCAGCGTCAGAGCATGCTGGCTGGTGGATAGCAGTTGCCCACTGTTCGCCAGACGCTTGTACTCTTCATCGATTTGCTCGTATTCCCCCGGCTGCGGGTTGAACTCAATAAGCTCTTTAAGCTGATATTGCAACAGCTCGGCGCGTGCGGCACGCTCCTGGCTTTGCTGCTGATGCTGCGCTAAATCACGGCAGCTTTGATGCCACAGGCGATAGTGTTCGGCCATCTGGCGAGTAAGGGCGGATTCGCCCGCATAGCCGTCAAGAAGGGTTTTCTGATGTTCGGGCTTGACCAGAAGCTGATGCGCGTGCTGGCCATGGATTTGAATCAGCAACTGGCCCAGTTCGCGCAGCTGCGACAGCGGCACGGCGGTGCCATTGATAAAGCCGCGTGAGCGCCCATCGCTGCTGATAACGCGGCGCAGCAGGCATTCGCGGCCATCTTCAAGCTGGTTTTCTTCAAGCCAGCGCAGCGCGGCGGGCGTGTCTTTCAGGGCAAAGCGAGCGCAGAGATCGGCACGACTGGCACCGGCGCGTACCATGTCGCCCTCCGCACGCCCCCCCAGGCACAGACCGAGGGCATCGATAGCAATAGACTTACCGGCACCGGTTTCACCGGTGATAGCCGTCATGCCGCCGTTAAAATCGATTTCAAGCTCACGAACGATTGCGAAGTTGCTGATGGTCAGTTGTGCCAACATAGCTGCTTTCCTGTATGAAAAACCATAACTGTGTTTTCATACAGTATAAACTGGTTTTTTATACAGTAAAGTGCTGTTGATGAATTTAGAACAATTTTTTTGACCAGCCCAGCTTGGTGCTTAATGTGTTGAAATAGCTGTAGTCTTTCGGGTGAATAAGATTCAGGTGATAATCGCTGCGGCGAATGAGGACATCTTCTCCTTCCTGTATCGGCAGGGCTATCTGACTGTCACAGCTGATCTCCAGGTCGTTGCGGCGGTGCGAGAAACGCAGGCGAATGGTGCTGCTGCTGTTAATCACCAGCGGACGCGCCGAGAGCGTATGCGGGAACATGGGCACCAGGGTGATGGCATCCAGCGATGGCGTCAGAATCGGTCCGCCCGCGGAGAGAGAGTAGGCAGTGGAACCCGTTGGCGTCGAAATAATCAGGCCATCGGAGCGCTGCGAGAAAGCGAAGGTTTCATCAATATATACTTCGAACTCAATCATATGCGCCACTTTGCCGGGGTGCAGAACCACTTCATTAATGGCGGTGCTGATACGCTTCTGGCAATTCTGCTGGCATACCTGCGCCTCCAGCAGGAAACGTTTCTCGGTGATGTAATTGCCTTCCAGCACGTCGGCTAATTGTTGATGGGCATTATCCGGGTCAAGATCGGTCAGGAAGCCGAGATTGCCACGGTTAATACCGATAACTTTAATATCGTAGCGTGCCAGAGTACGCGCCGCGCCCAGCATGTTGCCATCGCCGCCCACGACAACTGCGAGACACGCCTTCTGGCCAATTTCGGCCAGCGTACCGGTTTGTACGTTTTCCAGTTTCAGCTCTTTAGCAATCTGACTTTCAACAATCACCTCATAGCCTTTGGTGGTCAGCCAGCGGTAGAGCATTTCATGTGTGGTCAGCGCAGTCGGATGGCGAGGGTGCCCTACGATACCGATACACTTGAAATGATTGTTCATTTTCTGAAGGTCCTTGTGCCGAAGATTGATGACAATGTGAGAGCTTCCCTTGAAACGCGGAATCTTATCCCCATAATAAGCCAAGTTAGCGAGATGATTGCGAAAAAAAACGCGGAGAAATTCATGAGCAGTAAAGAACAGAAAACGCCTGAGGGGCAAGCCCCGGAAGAAATTATCACGGAACAGCATGATGACGTTGAAGCTGTAGAGTCTGACGCGTCTGCTGAGCAGGTGGATCCGCGCGATGAAAAAATTGCGAATCTGGAAGCTCAGTTAGAGGAAGCTCAGACGCGTGAACGTGACGGTGTGTTGCGTATCAAAGCGGAAATGGAAAACCTGCGTCGTCGTACTGAACTCGACGTCGAAAAGGCGCACAAATTTGCGCTGGAAAAATTCGTCAATGAACTGCTGCCGGTGCTGGATAGCCTTGACCGTGCGCTGGAAGTGGCGAATAAAGACAACACCGATATGGCGGCAATGATCGAAGGTATCGAGTTGACCCGTAAATCCATGCTCGACGTGGTAGGTAAATTCGGCGTTCAGGTTGTTGATGCCATCGACGTGCCGATGGATCCGAACGTACACCAGGCTATCGCGATGGTAGAGTCTGAAGACATCGCACCTGGTAACGTACTGATGGTGATGCAGAAAGGTTATACGCTGAACGGCCGTACCATTCGTGCCGCAATGGTCTCCGTGGCGAAAGCCAAAGCGTAACTGCACAGTGACCTTTTCCCAGAAGCCCTCCTCGTGAGGGCTTTTGTCCAGATGGCTTAGGCCTGATATTTGTCCGCCGTTGCTGGCGTTTTATACTGCCTCTTCACAGACTCACATGAAGAGGGACATTTATGCTGGAGTCGGCTGTAAAGACCCGAGCGCTCCCCCCGGAAGAAATGGGGGTATTAGTACGACAGGATAAAACCCGCGACGATGTTCTTCGTCATTTTTTGCAACTCACCACCTCACTTTTCCATATGCCCGCGGGCTACATTTCTGTGCTGGATGACAAAACGCGCAATGTGATCGTCTCGCATCAGATTTCAATGACACCCAAGCCCCGACAATTCACGTTTTGCCAGTATGTCGTCGATACTCAAAAGCCGGTGATTGTGCCTAATACGTTGCAAGATGCGCGTTTTTGCGAGCACCCGATGGTTGTGGGCGACCCAGGGCTGCGCTTTTATGCGGGTATGCCGCTCACCTTTAAAAACGGCTGCACAATGGGAACCTATTGCGTGGTCGATACGGTGCCACGCGATTTAACCTGCGACGAGCTGGCTTCGCTGACCTTTATTGCTGAACTGGTTTCCAGCTTTATTGAATCCTGGCTGGATGTGGCGCTGACCGACCTTAATAGCGGCCTGCCGAACATGCATCAGCTGATTAATGATTTGCAGGATGAATCCTTCGCGGAAGAGTGTCCTGGCAATTCGCTAATGGTGATTGAGTGTATTGGCGTAACGCAGTCCGATGATATCGCCCGTGTGATGGGCACCAGTCGGCTGAACACGCTGGTCAGAGATATCAGCCAGGCGCTGATGCGGGTATTACAGCTTTCGCGATGTGAAAAGTTGTATATGCTGAGCGCCGGGCGCTTTGCGCTCTATTCAAAACCGCTGACGCCCGCCGACCGCCAGCGTCGTGAACAGCAGCTCATGGCTTTACAGGCGCATCTTTCGGATGCGGTCACCATAGATCTCAAAATCTATGTTGGAGAAACGGCCATTACCTTGCCCATCTGCTCCGGTCACGAAATTCTGCGTCAGGCCGAAAGCGCACTGTATGAAGCTCGCCATAACCGGCTGCGCTGGGGCGTATATAACCAGGACGATGACAGCCGTCGTAATGAAGATTTTTATCTGCTTAACGATCTGACGGAGGCGATTCGTAAAGATCGCGGGCTTTATCTGGTCTGGCAGCCAAAAGTGGCGCTGCCTGCGGGGCAGCCGGTGGCGCTGGAAGCGCTGATTCGCTGGAAACATCCGCAGCGCGGCATTATCCCACCCGGCAGTTTTTTGCCGCTGATTGAAAATACCAGCCTGATGGTTGAGCTGACCGATTGGGTGATTGATCACGCCATTATGCAACTGGCGGAATGGGAGCAGAAAGGTATTGCTTTACCCGCGTCAATTAACATCAGCGTGCTGGATCTGACGCGCGGGCATTTTACCACGCGACTGCACGATAAAATGGCGCAGGCCGGGCTGGATAACGGCATGTTGGGCGTGGAGTGTCTGGAGACCGAAAAACTGTTGGCCAGCTCTCAGGTGCTGGAAGAGTTGCGCTTGCTTCGTAAGAACGGTTTTAACGTCTCGCTGGATGATTTTGGCGCCGGTTACAGCAACCTCAATTATCTACTGCGTATTCCGCTCGATACGATCAAGCTGGATAAATCACTGATTGATGATTTACCCGATGTGCCTTCACGACGCGTCATTGTGCGCAACGTGATTCGCATGCTGAAAGAGCTGGGTTACCGGGTGCTGGCGGAAGGGGTGGAAGATGAAACTACCGCGCGGATTATCAGCGACTATGCGTGCGATGAAGCGCAGGGTTATTATTTTTCTCGTCCGAAAACGGCGAAGGAGCTGGAGGTGTGGCTGGATAAGTGGATATAACAACGGCCCCGCGGGGCCGTTTTGCTGTCATCAGGACTGAACGCTTTCGCGCAAGGGTTTAACCGGCACCACTTTCACCTGTTTAATCATGTTGTCCTGCACGTCGAGAATATCGATATCGTACTGGCCAATCCGCACGCGGGTGCCTGCCGCCGGGATCTCTTCCAGCGCTTCGAGGATCATACCGTTAATGGTGCGCGCTTCGTCTTCCGGCATGTGCCAGTTGAACGCTTTGTTCAGCTCACGGACGTTAGCGCTGCCTTCGATAATTACCGAGCCGTCATTCTGCGGTGTGACTTCTTCCGCCAGCGTCGGCGACATTGAGGTTGTAAAGTCGCCGACAATCTCTTCGAGAATATCTTCCACCGTCACCAGCCCCTGAATGTCGCCGTATTCATCCACCACCAGGCCGACTTTCTTTTTATTGCGCTGGAATTTCACCAGCTGAACGCTGAGCGGCGTACCTTCCGGCACATAGTAAATTTCATCGGCGGCGCGCAGCATTACCTCTTTGGTGAACTCTTTTTTCTCCTGCATTAAGCGCCAGGCCTCACGTACGCGCAGCATGCTGATGGCATCGTCCAGCGAGTCACGATACAGGACGATCCGCCCGTGCGGAGAGTGGGTGAGCTGACGAACAATCGACTTCCAGTCATCGTTGATATCGATGCCGACGATTTCATTACGCGGCACCATGATGTCGTCGACGCTCACTTTTTCGAGGTCGAGTACCGACAGCAGCATGTCCTGATTGCGGCGCGAGATTTGCGAGCGCGATTCGTTCACCAGCGTGCGCAGTTCATCTTTGCTCAGCGAGCTGCTTATTGTGATGTCTGTTTTAATGCCCATCAGACGCATAAGCAGGCGGGTGATCATATTGAGCAACCACACCAGCGGCATCATCAGTATTTGCAGCGGCGCGAGCAGGAAACTGCTGGGGTAGGCCACTTTTTCGGGATAGAGCGCGGCGATGGTTTTCGGCAGCACTTCGGCAAACACCAGCACCATGAAAGTCAATACGCCGGTGGCAATCGCCACGCCCGCATCGCCGTAAAGACGCATCCCGACGATGGTACCCAATGCGGAGGCCAGAATGTTGACCAGGTTATTGCCAATCAGCACCAGGCTAATCAAGCGGTCTGGCTTACGCAGCAGTTTTTCAACACGCTTTGCCTGGCGATTGCCCTGTTTGGCGAGATGACGCAGACGATAGCGGTTGAGCGTCATCATGCCTGTCTCCGAACCGGAGAAATAGGCGGAGATGACCACCATAATGATCAGTGTGACGATCAGTGTGGTGGTGGAGATATGTTCCAAAAGGTGTTCCTTAGTTGTGTCTAGCCGACAAGCTGTTGAATGACCCGGCTACCGAAATACGCCATGGTCAGGATGCCCGCGCCCGCGACGTTAAACCACACGACGCGACGTCCACGCCATCCCTCATGATAATGGCCCCACAGCAGAACGATGTAGACAAACCAGGCCACGATTGAGAGCACGGCTTTGTCGATGTTTTCCATGCTGAAGAGGTTATGCATGTAAAACAGGCCGGTGCAGAGAGTCAGCGTAAGCAGCACCACGCCCACCTGCGTGATATGAAACATTTTGCGTTCAATGCTCATCAGCGGCGGCATTTCGTGGCTGAAGGCCAGCTTTTTGTTTTTCAACTGGTAGTCAATCCACGCGAGTTGAAGTGCGTAGAGTGCGGCGATAATCAGCGTTGCATAAGCAAACAGCGACAGGCCGATATGCACCATCATGCCCGGTGTGGCTTCCAGATGCGTGATGTACTCATTTGGAACGAAGGTCGCAAAGGCCAGGTTAATTAACGCAAAGGCGTAAACAATCGGCAATAGCAGCCAGCCGCGATTGCGTGAGGCGACAATCGTCATCACCGTACAGATCATTAAGCTGACCAGTGAACCGACGTTGAGCAGGCTCAGGTTTTGACCATTCTCGCCGCCGGGCAGAATGCGGGCTTCCAGCGCGAAAGCGTGGCAGACGAGCGCGATAACGGCAGAAAGAATAGCCATACGCCGCCAGCCGCTGTTTTTTTGCAGCAAACCGGGGATGATCAGCGCCAGGCTGATGGAGTAGGCGACAAGCGCGAGCAGGGCAAAAACGGGCATAGAGTGTGTCGGCAATCGTCAAATTGAGTGTAAGAAGGGCAGTATATACGCAAAATCCTTCGAGTTGTATCAAGGCGCGGAGCGTTGGGTAAAACATCGGGCGCTTTGAGGTAAACCGCGGCATCACAACTCGGGCGCTGTCGTGTTATACTCCGGCAAATTTCTATTTTTGTGTCGCACAGCGACCAACCGTTTCCACCTTAGGCGAGAGACAATGTTTGATAATTTAACCGATCGTTTGTCACGGACGCTGCGTAACATCAGCGGGCGTGGCCGCCTCACCGAAGACAACGTCAAAGAGACGCTGCGCGAAGTGCGCATGGCGCTGCTGGAAGCCGACGTCGCGTTGCCGGTGGTGCGTGAGTTTATCAACCGCGTAAAAGAGAAAGCGGTTGGTCATGAAGTTAACAAAAGCCTGACGCCGGGTCAGGAATTCGTCAAAATCGTTCGTAGCGAACTGGTTTCGGCGATGGGCGAAGAGAACCAGTCGCTGAACCTGGCCGCGCAGCCGCCAGCCGTGGTGCTGATGGCGGGTTTGCAGGGTGCGGGTAAAACAACCAGCGTCGGTAAACTTGGTAAGTTCCTGCGCGAGAAGCACAAGAAAAAAGTGCTGGTGGTCTCCGCGGACGTGTATCGCCCGGCGGCGATTAAACAGCTGGAAACGCTGGCTGAACAGGTTGGTGTGGACTTCTTCCCGTCCGACGTAGGCCAGAAACCTATCGACATCGTTAATGCGGCGCTGAAAGAAGCGAAGCTGAAATTCTACGACGTGCTGCTGGTGGATACCGCCGGTCGTCTGCACGTAGACGAAGCGATGATGGACGAAATCAAACAGGTGCATGCTGCGATTAATCCGGTAGAAACCCTGTTTGTCGTCGACGCCATGACCGGTCAGGATGCCGCCAATACGGCGAAAGCTTTTAACGAAGCGCTGCCGCTTACCGGCGTGGTGCTGACCAAAGTCGACGGCGATGCGCGCGGCGGTGCGGCGCTCTCTATTCGTCATATCACCGGCAAGCCGATTAAATTCCTCGGCGTCGGCGAAAAAACCGAAGCGCTGGAGCCGTTCCACCCGGATCGTATCGCTTCCCGTATCCTCGGCATGGGCGACGTGCTGTCGCTTATCGAAGATATCGAAAGCAAGGTTGACCGTGCGCAGGCTGAGAAACTGGCCTCCAAGCTGAAAAAAGGCGACGGCTTCGACCTGACCGACTTCCTGGAACAGTTGCGTCAGATGAAAAACATGGGCGGCATGGCCAGCCTGATGGGCAAACTGCCGGGCATGGGCCAGATTCCTGACAACGTAAAAGCACAGATGGATGACAAAGTGCTGGTGCGTATGGAAGCCATCATTAACTCTATGACCCTGAAAGAGCGTGCAAAACCGGAAATCATTAAAGGTTCCCGCAAACGCCGTATTGCTGCCGGTTGCGGCATGCAGGTTCAGGACGTCAACCGTCTTCTGAAACAGTTCGACGACATGCAGCGCATGATGAAGAAAATGAAGAAAGGCGGCATGGCGAAGATGATGCGTGGGATGAAAGGGATGATGCCGCCGGGATTCCCAGGCCGATAATTGCTTTAAAGATTGCAATTCATACGAAAATGAGTAAAATTTTCGGGCTTTTAATATGACACCGGGCCCCTTCCCTCGATGGGGCCCGGTTGTTCTATTCACACAAGAGGATGTTATGGTAACTATTCGTTTAGCTCGTCACGGCGCTAAAAAGCGTCCGTTCTACCAGGTTGTTGTAACTGACAGCCGTAATGCACGTAACGGTCGCTTCATTGAGCGCGTTGGTTTCTTCAACCCGATCGCTAGCGAAAAAGAAGAAGGCACTCGCCTGGATCTGGATCGCATCGCACACTGGGTTGGCCAGGGCGCAACTATCTCTGATCGCGTATCTGCGCTGATCAAAGAAGCTAAAAAAGCAGCTTAATCTGTCACGGTGGTCATGATGAGCAAGCAACTCACCGCACAGGCACCTGTTGATCCCATCGTATTGGGCAAAATGGGTTCTTCCTACGGTATCCGTGGTTGGCTCAGAGTGTTTTCCTCCACCGAAGACGCCGAAAGCATTTTTGACTATCAGCCCTGGTTAATCCAGAAGGCGGGTCAGTGGCAGGTTGTTGAGCTGGAAAGCTGGCGCCACCACAATCAGGACATCATCATTAAGCTGAAAGGCGTTGATGATCGTGATACTGCGAATCTGCTGACTAATTGCGAAATTATCGTCGATTCATCGCAGTTGCCAAAACTGGAAGAGGGTGATTACTACTGGAAAGACCTGATGGGCTGCCAGGTAGTCACAACCGAAGGTTACGATCTCGGTAAAGTCATCGATATGATGGAAACCGGTTCGAATGACGTTCTCGTCATCAAGGCAAACCTGAAAGATGCGTTTGGTATCAAGGAGCGGTTGGTTCCGTTCCTCGATGGGCAGGTTATCAAGAAAGTCGATCTCGCTACTCGTTCAATCGAAGTAGATTGGGATCCTGGTTTTTAAACCACCGGATAAACGGTAAAAGACGGCGCTATGTGGATTGGCATAATTAGCCTGTTTCCTGAAATGTTCCGCGCAATTACCGATTACGGGGTAACTGGCCGGGCAGTAAAAAATGGCCTGCTGAGCATCCAGAGCTGGAGTCCTCGTGATTTCACGCATGACCGGCACCGTACCGTGGACGATCGTCCTTACGGCGGCGGACCGGGGATGTTAATGATGGTGCAACCCTTACGGGATGCCATCAATGCAGCAAAAGCCGCGGCAGGTGAAGGCGCAAAGGTGATTTATCTGTCACCTCAGGGACGCAAGCTTGATCAAGCAGGCGTCAGCGAACTGGCAACGAATCAGAAACTGATTCTGGTGTGTGGTCGCTACGAAGGTATTGATGAGCGCGTGATTCAGACCGAAATTGATGAAGAATGGTCAATCGGCGATTACGTTCTCAGCGGTGGTGAGTTACCGGCAATGACGCTGATTGACTCCGTTTCCCGGTTTATTCCGGGTGTACTGGGTCACGAAGCATCGGCAACGGAAGATTCCTTTGCTGACGGGTTGCTGGATTGCCCCCACTACACGCGTCCTGAAGTGTTAGAAGGAATGGAAGTACCGCCAGTATTACTGTCGGGGAACCATGCCGAGATACGTCGCTGGCGTTTGAAACAGTCGCTGGGCCGCTCCTGGCTTAGAAGACCTGAACTTCTGGAAAACCTGGCTCTGACTGAAGAGCAAGCAAGGTTGCTGGCGGAGTTCCAAAAGGAGCACGCACAACAGCAACATAAACATGATGGGCAAGCGTAAATACGCGCCCGATATATCAGTTTACCCAGGATAAGAGATTAAATTATGAGCAACATTATTAAGCAACTTGAACAAGAACAGATGAAGCAGGACGTACCTTCCTTCCGTCCGGGTGATACCGTGGAAGTGAAAGTATGGGTTGTTGAAGGTTCCAAAAAACGTCTGCAGGCATTCGAGGGCGTGGTTATCGCTATTCGTAACCGCGGTCTGCACTCTGCATTCACTGTTCGTAAAATTTCCAACGGCGAAGGCGTTGAGCGTGTCTTCCAGACTCACTCTCCGGTTGTTGACAGCATTGCTGTTAAACGTCGTGGTGCTGTGCGTAAAGCTAAACTGTACTACCTGCGTGAACGTACTGGTAAGTCTGCTCGTATCAAAGAGCGTCTTAACTAAGATTCGCGTAAGCGACATCCTGTTAGAAAGGGCTGGCCGAAAGGCTGGCCCTTTTTTATTGCCTTAGGCACTCCGTGTTAACTGTTTTGAGATAATTCATTTACAATATCCGCTCCTTATCGGAGGGTATTGTGAGCAGCAATCGGTTTCATGGTGTAGCGCTAAAACGGCACGCGGCCTGGTTCGCGCTGTTTGCTATCGCGCTGATTATCGTGGCTCCGCTTGTCTCCGTGTCGCTGCAAAAAGATCCGATGAGCGCAATGCCCGGTATGCATCATGCAATGAGTATGGATGCGGAGCATCACTCCTCTTCACCGAGTATGCCGGTCGACCACGCTGAAGCCTGCGGTTACTGTGTTTTACTGGCACATGTACCAGGGCTGATTCTGGCGCTGGTCATCTTGCTGTGCGGGTTGCTGCTGCGCTGCCGTGTCAGGCTGGCGCGGCCTGCGATTAAACACTGGCACTATTTCCCCTGGCTCTTTCCTGATACGCGCGCGCCGCCGCGAGTGTCTGCTTTTCCTCGTTAAAACATCATAAATGGCGTCATGCGCCACGACTCTTTTCGTCTGCATTAAGGAAAAGTATGACAACCTGCACCTCACGGGCGGCATGGGTACACCTGCTTCGTCGCCTGCATTTTTTCATTGGTCTGTTTGTTGGGCCGTTTATCTTCGTGGCGGCGTTAACCGGCACGCTGTATGTCGCCACGCCACAGCTGGAAAACAGGCTCTACCAGCACGCGCTGCACGGCACGATGAGCGCCGAGCGCCATCCGCTTGCCGATCAAATTGCGGTTGCGCAGCAGGTTTCGGGTGGGGAACTTCGCCTGCATGCGGTTCGCCCGGCGTTGACTGCCGGGGAAACCACCCGCGTGATGTTCGCCGATCCTTCGCTTGGCGAGTCTGAAAACCGGGCGATTTTTATCGATCCGGTAACACTGGCAGTCACGGGCGATATGACCGTTTACGGAACCAGCGGCATATTGCCGCTGCGTCAGTGGATTGATTACGCCCATCGCTCGCTGCTGTTGGGTGATGTGGGGCGGCTCTATAGCGAACTGGCAGCATCGTGGATGTGGGTGGCGGCGCTGGGTGGTATTGTGCTGTGGGCCGTTACCCGACCCAAACGCCGTATTAAAAACCGCTTCCAGAACACGCGCCGTGTCCACGTCACGCTTGGCTGGCTACTGCTGGCGGGAATGCTGCTCTTTTCCGCAACCGGGCTGACCTGGTCGCAGTGGGCGGGCGGCAACGTCGATAAAATCCGTGCGGCATTCGGCTGGATGACGCCGCAGGTGAATACGCAGCTGCATGGCACCATGGAAATAATGGACCCGCATGCGGAACATAAAGGTCATATGGCGGCCATGCCTGGCATGTCGCTACCGGTTATCGACGGTGAAAAATTTGATGCTGTACTCACTGCGGCACAGCGAGCGGGTATTAATGCCTCGCTGCTGGAGATTCGTCCGCCGCGCAGTGAGGATCGCGCCTGGACGGTAACGGAAATCGATCGTCGCTGGCCGACGCAGGTGGATGCCGTTGCGGTAGATGGCGCATCGCTTGCTATCCTCGACCGCACGCGTTTTGCTGATTTCCCGCTCATGGCGAAGCTAACCCGCTGGGGCGTCGATTTCCATATGGGGATTTTATTTGGTTTGCCTAACCAACTGCTGCTGATTGCTTTCGGGCTGGCGCTGTGCGTGGCGATCGTGATGGGGTATCGACTGTGGTGGATCAAGCGCCCGGCGCAGGCGGCAGCGGATCCGCTTCAGACCTTGTTTCAGAGCTGGCTGGCGCTATCGTGGGCTGGGCGCCTTGTGACGCTCGGAATTGCTGTCTTACTGGGGCTGGCGTTGCCGGTGATGGGCGTCAGTCTGTTGCTGTTTGTGGCCATTGACTGGCTGCGCTGGCGGAGTCATCAGGGAGCGACGCAAACGCAGCCAGTACAATAAGCCTTAAGGGGCGCTGATTACCACCGCGACGCGGCGGTTTTCGGCGCGCCCTTGTGAGGTTTTATTGCTGGCAACCGGATATTTCTGCCCCAGACCCTGAGTGGTCAGGTTGCTGCGTGGAATATGTGCGCCTTCGGCCCAGCTATCGGCGACGGCGTTTGCACGTTTCAGGGAGAGGGCTTCGTTATAGCTCGCTTCCCCGTAATTATCCGTATGTCCGTCCATACGCAAATGCGTGATCCCGGTCGATGCCAGGCGCGCGGCCATGGTGTGAATTTGCTGCTGGCTATCGGCACGCAGGCGGAAATCATTTTTGTCGAACAGAATAGTATCAGAGAGGCCGAGTGACCAGTCGCCATTGGTTTCGCTGAAACCGTATGATTTCATGGCGGCGACTTGCTCCGGAGTAAATTTCCCCTGCGGTGCCTGGCAGCCAGCCAGCAAAGTGGTCGATAGCAACGCGGCGGCGATGTAATGCTTTAACATTCTCTTTCCTTGCTTCTCATAATGAGTTTTTGGAACGCTGATTTTTCATGACATACATGTTCTTATCGGCAAGTTCCTGTAAATCTTCGACGGAATTATGTTCCCACGTTAAGGCGTAGCCGACGCTCAGCGACAGCGGCACATAATGCCCATTGCGTAGGTCAAAGGGGCGGATAAACTGCTGCGACAATGCCGCGCAGATCCGCTGTACTTCATGTTCGCTGTTCACGTCAGATAAAATGACTGCAAATTCATCGCCGCCCAAACGGTACGCCGCATGGCGATTCCCGCTGAAATCCATCAACCGCTTCGCCGCGTCAATTAATACGCAATCACCCGCAGCGTGGCCCCAGGTATCATTGATGCGTTTAAAGTTATCGCCGTCGAGGAACAGTAGCGCCGAGCTGGCTTTCAACTGCGGGGTGTTCATCAGCGAGGCAATACGAGTACGAAACGCCGCGCGATTTGGCAGGCTGGTGAGCGCATCGTGCAGTGCGGTACGTAGTAACTGCGCATTTTTGGCCTGTAGCTTGAGCTGCCACTCTTCCATCTCGTCGAGCAGGCTATTGAAATCAAGGGCGAAACGGTGAAACTCATCAATGCGTTCAGCACTGACGCGGCGAGAGAAATTACGATTCGTGCGCACATCATGCACCACATCGGTAATGCTTTGCAGAGCAGTGACGACGCCTTCATGCAGATGGCGTGTAATGAGCAGAGCGACCGCTGATGCGAAGACGATACAGGCGGTCAGAACGCCAAGCGATAGCCAAATGAAATGGCTAATTAAACTGTCGCGGGCCGTGATGCGCAGTTCACCAATCGTCTGGCCGTTATAAGTAATAGGCTGCGTGACCGGTAAAGGGAACAACCATTGGCTGACCAATCTGTTCAGCGCATCACGCTCGCCGTACGCATTGTAGTGCCAGTACGCAAAACGCTTATTACCGGTGCTGACCACTTCTGCGGTCGCGAAATGCCCCTGTTTACCGAGCATGGCCAGCGTTTCATTGGCGGCGGTGTTGTCTTTAAAGACCAGCGCCGCTTCCAGACTGTGGCTCATGGTAGATGCGGTTAACTCGAGATTTTTCTGCGCATACTGTTTCAACGTTACGATGGATGCGGCGCACAAAAGCAGCCAAATCAGCGTCATGGTGATAAATACGCTGGTGACGCTGATACGCCGGAGCGTGCGCTTAAACGTCGGGCGCGGTGGTGTTGAATAGTCCTTATTCATGATTCTTATTCCGTGCGAGCATCAAAACATCCGGATTGACCCTCACACCGCTACGAGAAAGGGAATCGAGGTTTACAGCGAATGTCACTTTATCGGTATTGAATAGCAGACAGAAGGAACTGCCAATACGACATTCGGCGTTTTGTTCTGAAATAAATAATGTTGGCTTCGCGTTTAGCATATTTTCTAATTCCACCTGTTGTTCAGGTGATTCCGAGCCAAAATAGATTGCAGCACAGCCAGCGTTAAGAACATCACGGCGGGAATGAACCAGAACCGGATGGTAAGTCACCGGCGGACCCTCCGCTGCGCGTAGCGCATCACGATAACGCGCGGTGCTAAAAATGCAGAGCGTTGGCGGCTGTTCAGGCTGCGGCCAGCGGGTGTAGCTGATAATACCGGAAACCATTGAACGTACCGATTTATCCCTATCAGTTAGCACAGCGGCAAGAAGAGGTCTGCTAAGAGTAAAAAATATCAGTACCAGCACAAGCGGGTATGAAAGTTTTAAGAACGGGTTGCTCATCGGAATCCGCCGTAAAGCTTTGATTTCTGCGTCCATAATTTCTCAGAGCAGACTATCATTTTTCACCCAACCCGTCATTAGGTCATGAAATAGATTACGTATTAATTAAGTTAAATCTCATTAAAATGATTTGCTGGTGATCACAGGTTCAGAAATAAATATATTAAAGGTGTGGGTATCTCTTAGTTTATTGATTTCACAGGCACTCTTTTTATCTGACTTTCTCGTTTATGGCGAACAGGGTTAACCGATATTCTCTTACTGTGAGGGTGATGCGCTTCGACGTGTCTTTGTGGATTGAATCAAGTGTAACCTTATGTTTACGAAATCAAACGGTGATTAAGGCGTTAAAATGGCTGTTGTAAAGTTATATTTACGGAATTTGGATTGAAATCTTTACTTTTTGTGATATTGTTATTCCACCTCACCGAGGAAACCACTATCGCAAACGAGCTATACAGGTAAGCCACCATGCAAAAAGACGCGCTGAATAACGTACATATTACCGATGAACAAATTCTGATCACCCCAGAACAACTGAAAGCGGAATTCCCGCTGAGCATTGAACAGGAAGCGCAAATCGCGCAGTCACGCAAAACCATCTCTGACATTATCGCCGGGCGCGATCCTCGTCTGCTGGTAGTTTGTGGCCCGTGCTCGATTCACTGTCCTGAAACGGCCATCGAATATGCTCGTCGATTTAAAAGCCTTGCCGAGGAGGTCAGCGATAGCCTCTACCTGGTGATGCGCGTCTATTTTGAAAAACCACGTACGACCGTTGGCTGGAAAGGTCTGATCAACGACCCGCACATGGACGGCTCGTTTGACGTGGAAGGCGGCTTGAAAATTGCGCGTCGTCTGTTGGTGGAACTGGTTAATATGGGCCTGCCGTTGGCAACGGAAGCGCTGGATCCGAACAGCCCGCAATACCTGGGCGATCTGTTTAGCTGGTCGGCAATCGGTGCGCGTACCACCGAATCACAAACTCACCGTGAAATGGCCTCGGGTCTTTCTATGCCGGTAGGCTTTAAAAACGGCACGGATGGCTCGCTGGCGACCGCGATCAACGCCATGCGCGCGGCGGCCATGCCGCACCGTTTTGTCGGTATCAACCAGGCCGGCCAGGTTTGCTTACTGCAAACCCAGGGTAACCCGGATGGTCACGTAATTCTGCGCGGCGGTAAATCACCGAATTACGGGCCGGAAGATGTCGCCCAGTGTGAAAAAGAGATGGAACAGGCGGGACTGAAACCGTCGCTGATGGTAGATTGCAGCCATGGGAATTCCAATAAAGACTACCGCCGTCAGCCTGCGGTGGCGGAATCCGTTGTCGCTCAGATCAAAGACGGCAATCGTTCGATTATCGGCCTGATGATTGAAAGTAACATTCACGAAGGCAATCAGTCTTCTGAACAGCCGCGCTGCGATATGAAGTACGGCGTTTCGGTGACTGACGCCTGCATCAGCTGGGAAACCACCGATGCGCTGCTGCGTGAGTTAGACAAGGATTTACGTGGCCATCTGGCAGCACGACTGGCGTAAGAGGATTGTATGGTTGCTGAACTGACCGCGCTGCGCGATCAAATTGATGAAGTAGATAAGGCGTTGCTGGGGTTACTGGCGCGCCGTCTGGAACTGGTGGCTGAAGTGGGCGAGGTCAAAAGTAAATATGGCCTGCCGATCTACGTTCCCGAGCGTGAAGCGACGATGCTTGCCTCGCGTCGGGAAGAGGCCGCGTCGATTGGCGTTCCGCCTGATTTGATTGAAGATGTGCTGCGTCGCGTGATGCGTGAGTCGTACTCCAGCGAAAACGATAAAGGCTTCAAAACGCTGCATCCTGGGCTGCGCCCTGTGGTGATCGTCGGCGGCGGTGGGCAGATGGGGCGGCTGTTTGAAAAAATGCTGAATCTGTCAGGCTATCAGGTACGCATCCTCGAACGTGACGACTGGTCGCGCGCGCAGGAGATTGTTGCCGATGCGGGCATGGTGATTGTCAGCGTGCCGATTCACGTCACCGAGCAGATCATCGCGAAGCTGCCACCGTTGCCTGCCGACTGCATTCTGGTTGACCTGGCGTCGGTTAAAGCCGGGCCGTTACAGGCGATGCTGGAAGCGCATCCTGGCCCGGTCGTAGGCTTACACCCGATGTTCGGGCCGGACAGCGGCAGCCTGGCGAAACAGGTTGTGGTTTACTGCGACGGGCGTCAGCCGGAAGCGTACCAGTGGTTCCTTGAGCAAATTCAGGTGTGGGGCGCGCGTCTGCATCGCATCAGCGCCGTCGAGCATGACCAGAACATGGCCTTTATTCAGGCGCTGCGCCACTTCGCGACCTTTGCTTATGGCCTGCATCTGGCGGAAGAAAATGTTCAGCTGGAACAGCTGCTGGCGCTCTCTTCGCCTATCTATCGCCTGGAGCTGGCGATGGTTGGCCGACTGTTTGCTCAGGATCCGCAGCTTTACGCCGACATTATTATGTCTTCCGGCAATAATCTGGCGCTGATTAAGCGTTACTACCAGCGTTTTGGCGAAGCCATAAGCCTGCTGGAGCAGGGCGATAAACAGGCATTCATCGACAGCTTCCGCAAAGTGGAGCACTGGTTTGGCGATTACGCACAGCGCTTCCAGAGTGAAAGCCGTACATTGCTGCGTCAGGCTAACGACAGTCGCGCCTAAGAGCGCGGTCACACATAGCGTTAACAAATTCTGTATATACTTAAAAGCGAGTGGGGGAACCCGCTGGCTTTTTTTATAGGGATAAGACGCATGACTGAGCCACAACCGCTGTTTGATTACGCCGGACATTTACCGGAATGCCCCACCTGGAGTGAATCGGAGCAGGCGCTGTACTGGGCCGATATCCTGGAATACGAAATTCATCGCTATCATCCGCAAAGCGGCGAGCATCAGGTATTGCAGTTTCCTGAAGAGGTCGGCTGTTTCGCATTACGCGAAAAGGGCGGGTTTATTGTGGCGCTGCGTAGCGCCATATGGCTGGCGGATAAACATGGCTTGCTGGTGCGTAAAATTTGCGATAACCCCAGTAACCCGGCGTTGGCCCGCTTCAATGACGGCGGTACGGACCGGAACGGACGTTTCTACGCTGGCACCTTCTGGGGGCCGGGCGATTATAACGGTGCGCTGCTGGTACGCGTCGATAATGATTTGCAGCCGAAGGTGGTGCAGTGCGATATTCACGGTGCCAATGGCCTGGCGTTCAGCGCGGATAAACGCTGGATGTACACATCGGATACGCCAAACGGTGTGATTTATCGAACGCCGCTTGATGACAACGGCGAGCCAGGCAGACGTGACGTTTTCCACCAGTTTGTAGCCGGAGAGGGGATCCCGGACGGCGCGGCGGTGGATGAAGAGGGCTGTTACTGGAGTGCGTTGTTTGATGGCTGGCGCATTGCGCGTTTCTCCCCTGAAGGCGAACAACTGGAAGAGTACCGGATGCCGGTGCGTTGCCCGACGATGGTCTGTTTTGGCGGGGCGGATATGCGCACGCTTTTTATTACTACCACGCGGGAAAATATGTCGGCGGCAGAAATCGCGCAGTATCCGCTTTCCGGTGCCATCTTCACCCTGCCAGTGGACGTGGCAGGAATGAAGAAGTTACCGTTTATCGAGCGTTAAGCCGGGTCAACCGGAACGACGTTCTCGCTCGGATAACAACCCAGCACTTTCATGGAGCGGGTAATTTTGCCCAGCTCCTTTAGCGCTTTTTGCATCGATTCCGATTCCAGGTTGGCCTGAATATCGAGATAAAACATCTCTTCCCACGGGTTGCCGTGAATCGGGCGGGATTCCAGCTTGGTCATGATCAGGTGATGGTTGCGTAGCACCAGCAGTGCTTCTACCAGTGCGCCCGCCTGTTGCCCGGTCGCCATCAACAGTGTGGTTTTCGCTGGAACCTGGTCTGAGACATCAATCGCTTTACGCGCCAGCACGATGAAGCGGGTAATGTTTTGCGTCTGATTGGCTTCAATACGTTCCAGAACCTGCAAGCCGTGCAGCGCACCGCCGGCTTCGCTGCCCAGCGCCGCAACACGCGGTGAGTAGGCCTGCGCCACTTTCTCCATCGCCGCCGAGGTGCTTTCGGTGTACTCAATTTTCCAGTGCGGGTAGCGGGCAAGGAATTTGCTGCACTGCTGGAACGGCTGCGGATGGCTGTAAACCGTGTCGATAGTATCGAGATCCGTTGACCCGGACACCAGTACGCAGTGATCGATAACGATCGTCATCTCACCGACGATCGAGAGGCTGGTGTGTTGCAGCAGATCGTAGACGTCGTTAATCGCGCCAGAGCTGGTGTTTTCAATTGGCACCACGGCGTAGTCAGCCTGGCCTGTTTCCACATGATTAAAGATATCGGCGAATTTCGCGCAGCCGCTCTCGATAAACTGCTCGAAGTGGCGTGCGGCATACTGGCGCGCCGCAAGGTGCGAATAAGAGCCTTTAGGCCCCAGGAAGGCGATACGCGCAGAGTGTGGATTAATTTTATTGAGATGCTGCTGAAGTAACGCCTGCTGCGTGAGAACGGAATCTTCGATGATGAGCTGGAACAGGCGAGTGATGTAGTGGGCGTCAAGATGATGCGTTTTACCCAGCGCAATCAGACGCTCCAGCAGGTCGCGTTCGCGGTCGATATCGCGTACCGGGCGATGGGAGGCCAGTTTTGCTTTGCCCACTTCCACCGCCAGACCACGACGCTCGGCCAGCAACGTCAGTAATTTTTCATCCAGCGCGCTTATTTTATCGCGCAGAGCCAGTAACGGGTTTTCCGCTGTCATAGTTGTGCCTTTATTGTTATCAATCTTGCCAATAAAAAAGGCCCCCCGGAGTGGGAGGCCTTATTGTTCGTCTTCGCATTCTTTATCTTACGACGAAACGCCTCCCGTTCAGGGGAAGGTAAAAAAGAATGCGAAGAAAAACAGAACAGATTTCACGAATGATGATTCCTTACAGTGTGTCTGGTAACAGTACCTGCTCCGTTTTCCTTCTGTCAATAAAAAACGCGCCCGAAGGCGCGTTGGCGTTACACTCAAAGTTCAGTTTTACTCTTCTTCAACTTCTTCGAAGCTTGCGTCTTTCACCGATGTTGTGGCGCGACGGGCTTCCCCTTTGTGTTGCACCTTATTGAGCTGCCGTTCCAGCTTGTTGATCAATTCGTTGATTGCTGCATACATATCTTCGTGCTTGGCGCTGGCAACCAGAAGCCCGTTCGGCGTGTTCATGGTTGCGTCAGCGATAAAACCCTGCGGCTCCTTAGACAGGATGATGTGCGGGTTAATAATATGAGTTTGCCATTTTTCTAATTTGGCTAGACGGTCTGCGACATGTTGGCGGATGGCCGGAGTAATTTCCATTTGTTTGCTGGTAATGTTCATTGTCATAAATTTTACCTCTTGTCTTTCCGTCTTGGTGATTCCAGCATACCTTTCCTAATGTCAAAATGTGTGATTTAAATCACGTTTTTTTGTCACTTTTTGTCAAGGAAACTGTTTTGTGAGGCAGGGCAGGAACAGATGATTTTTTCCTTGTCGAAAGGAAAAAAGGCGGTCATATTTGATGAGATGACTTGCCGCTAAAGCGGTTCAGCGGGCGGGTTAAACGGATAAAAAAACGGCAGCCCCAGGGCTGCCGTTTTGCTTGTGTTCGAAATCAGGATTGCGTGCTGCTGCTGTTTGCCGCAATGATTTTCGCGACTTTGTCTGCCTGCGCCGTCATTTGCATCTGACGGTAGGCATTTTCCATCTTCGGCAGCGCATCGCGGGTGGC
>CAJYVI010000026.1 GCA_913778145.1 uncultured Pseudocitrobacter sp. | reverse complement strand
ACAGAACGGTTTGTCCCAGCGCCAGCCCGCTCAGTGCGGCGGTATCGAAAGTCACGAAAGGGTGGAACGGATTGCGTTTCAGATTTGCACGCTCGGCGGCGGCCATCATAAAACTGTGATCGAAGGTGGCGTTATGCGCGACCATAATGGCGCGGTTGCAGCCCGCGTCTTTCAGGCCTTTGCGCACCATTTTGAAAATGGCATGCAGCGCGTCATGTTCGCTCACTGCGCCGCGCGCCGGATCGTTAGGGTCAATACCGTTAAACGCCAGCGCTTCCGGTTGCAGATTCGCACCCTCAAAAGGCTCAACATGGAAATGTGCAGTGGTGTCCGGCATCAGCCAGCCATTTTCATCCATTTTCAACGTGATCGCTGCAATTTCGAGCAGAGCATCAGTTTTGGCATTGAATCCGGCGGTTTCCACATCAATCACCACGGGATAAAAACCACGAAAACGGTCGCACAGACCATTCAGTTGCGCATTGTCGGACATTAGAATCTCTTAACCTGAAAAAAGTAGCGCGCATTATGGCAAATTTTGCCAGGGGATGCAGTAAAAGCGGATAAAAGAACGGGCGCCGTAGCGCCCGTGGGGAATCAGTTGCCGAGGCCTTTGCCAGCATCTTTTTCTTCAATCAGTTCGATTTTATAACCGTCCGGATCTTCAACGAAGGCGATAACCGTGGTGCCACCTTTAACCGGGCCGGCTTCACGCGTGACGTTGCCGCCGTTGTTGCGAATGCGTTCACAGGCTTCTGCGGCATTGTCGACGCTCAGGGCGATATGACCATAAGCATTGCCGAGGTCGTATTTATCGACGCCCCAGTTATAGGTCAGCTCAATCACGGCTTCGTCTTTTTCGTCACCGTAGCCGACGAAGGCGAGGGAGTATTTGTACTCGGTGTTTTCACTGGTACGCAGCAGTTTCATACCCAGTACTTTGGTGTAAAACTCGATGGAACGTTGCAGGTCGCCAACACGAAGCATGGTGTGCAATAAGCGCATAATTTCCTCTCACTGGATAATCGTTATTTAAAACAAAACATTATTTTAGTATAGCGGCGGATCCCTGCCGCTATCAATGCACGATTACAGCGTAGGGTAATCGGTGTAACCTTCGGCGTCGCCGCCGTAGAAGCTTTCAGGACGCTGCGGGTTAAGTTCCGCTTTGCGCTGCAGACGGGTCACCAAGTCCGGGTTGGCGATATATGCACGGCCAAAGGCCACGGCGTCAATTAACCCTTTCTGAATAAGATCTTCGGCTTTTTCCGGCGTGTAGGCCCCTGCACCGATAATCACCCCCTGGAAGCGGGCGCGCACTTTCTCACGGAAGGTTTCGCTGTACGGTTCACCACCCGCCCAGTCTGGTTCAGACATGTGCAGGTAAGCAATTCCGCGTTTGCCTAGTTCTTCAATCAGATACAGCGCATCGGCTTCTTCGTTCGGGCCATTATCAACGTTCTGGAAAGTACCAATTGGCGATACGCGGATCCCAATGCGGTCGGCACCCCATTCTTCAATCGAGGCATCAACCACTTCCAGTACCAGACGTGCGCGATTTTCGACGCTGCCGCCATACTGATCGGTACGGTGGTTAGAAGAAGGCGAAAGGAACTGGTGCAGCAAATAACCGTGTGCGGAGTGCAGTTCAACCAGATCGAAACCGGCTTCACGGGCATTGGCGACCGCCTGGCGGAAATCATTCACAATTCCCGGGATCTCTTCGGTTTCCAACGCCCGCGGCATAGAGGTATCAACGCGAATAGCATGACCGTTTTCGTCACGCAGGGAAGTACGCGTTCCGGCGCTCAGTGCAGATGGCGCAACCGGAGCCTGACCGCCAGGTTGCACGCTGGAGTGGGAAATACGCCCGGTGTGCCAAAATTGCACGGCAATACGGCCACCTTCAGCGTGAACGCCCGCGGTGATTTTCTGCCACGCGGCGATTTGTTCTTTGCTATAGAGGCCCGGTGCACCGGCATAACCTTTCGCCTGCGCGGAGATTTGAGTCGCTTCAGAAATAATCAGCCCTGAACTGGCGCGTTGGCGGTAATACTCAGCCATCAGTGGCGTAGGAATATCGCCAGGCTCAATGCTGCGTAAGCGGGTGAGCGGGGCCATAAAGACACGGTTCGGGGCAGTAACAGCGCCCACTTTCAGTGGGGTAAACAGTTTTTCTTGCGACATGGTGACTCCTGAGTAGACCGGTCGTCTAGTGATTGGGTAAAATAAAACGCCCTTATTGAGCGGGCGCTGCAATCATGATTTTGGCGTGAGCCAACGCGCTTTCCAGCGGCGTTGCGCTCTTAGAAATCTTGGCCTGGAGGTTCGCGCCCAGCCAGAGTGAATAGAGCACCTCTGCCTGAGTATGCGCGTCGCCGTCGAATTGCAAACAACCGTGACGACGGCCTTGCTCCAGCGCCTGCGCCAGCAGGTTGATGATTTGACTGGCGCCTTTATTCATTTCGGTGCGCATGTCTTCCGACAGGTCGCACACTTCAGCGGAGAGCTTCACGGTTAAACAACCGCTAATTTTTCCCTGCTGGCAAAACTGGTTAACGGCCTGCTGATAGTACGCCAGCAGACGATCGCGATAAGTACCTTCACCCGCGGCAAAGTGTTGCGCAAGGCGCTGGTGGTAATCATCAAAATAGCGTTCAAGCATTGCGACACCAAAGGCTTCTTTCGAACGAAAATAGTGGTAGAACGATCCTTTCGGAACCTCCGCCGTTTTTAACAGTTCGCTTAAACCCATTCCAACAAAGCCGCGCTGCATGCAAAGCTGCTCGCCAGTCGCCAGAATATGTTCGCGGGTATCGTGTTCGCTATGTTTGCTCATGGAGAAACACTCTAATAGACCAATCGGTCTAGTGCAAGTTTTTTTCGAAAGGCACGTTGACGATAAGGTTGCAGAGCGGGCGGTAAACGTCTTCAATGAGAAGGAGAGCCGATAACAGGAGGCCAGCGTGGCGGAGCAACTGGAGTTTTTCCCGGTGCAGAGTCCGTGCCGGGGTATTTGCCAGAGTGATGAACGCGGATATTGCCGCGGCTGTATGCGCAGCCGCGATGAGCGATTTAACTGGCAAAAGATGAGCGATACACAAAAGCAGGAGGTGCTACGCCTCTGCCGTCAGCGTCTTCTGCGCAAAATACGCGCAAACAAGACCAGCGATACCGAAGAACCTCAGCAGCCCTCACTGTTTTAGTCCCAGATTTGCGTATACTCGTGGCAATCTTTTATTGAGGAAGCTGCTATGGTTCAGCGTATTACCCTGGCGCCGCAAGGTCCGGAATTTTCACGTTTCGTTATGGGTTACTGGCGTTTAAT
This sequence comes from uncultured Pseudocitrobacter sp., assembly GCA_913778145.1. GTDB lineage: Bacteria > Pseudomonadota > Gammaproteobacteria > Enterobacterales > Enterobacteriaceae > Pseudocitrobacter. The sequence goes on along the minus strand of CAJYVI010000026.1, from coordinate 3,116 downwards.
GGACTGGAACATGTCTGCCCGCCAGTTGGTGAGTTTTATTGAAGAGCACCTCGACCTGGGAGTGACCACGGTCGATCACGCCGATATTTATGGCGGATATCAGTGCGAAGCCGCATTCGGCGAGGCGATGAAGCTGGCGCCGCATCTGCGTGAGCGTATGGAGATTGTCACCAAGTGCGGCATCGCCACTACCGCGAAAGCAGAAAACGTGCTGGGTCACTACATCACCGACAGTAAACACATCATCAGCAGCGCAGAACAGTCGCTGATTAATCTGGCGACCGACCGTCTGGATCTGCTGTTGATTCACCGCCCGGATCCGCTAATGAACGCCGACGACGTCGCGGAAGCGTTTCTGAGCCTGCATCAGAGTGGAAAAGTGCGCCACTTCGGCGTCTCTAACTTTACGCCGGCGCAGTTTGCGCTGTTGCAATCGCGCCTGCCGTTTACGCTGGCGACAAACCAGGTTGAAATCTCGCCGATTCATCAGCCGACGATTCTTGATGGTACGCTGGACCAGCTCCAGCAGCTGCGCATTCGTCCGATGGCGTGGTCCTGTCTGGGAGGTGGTCGCTTGTTTAACGACGACGCGTTCCAGCCGTTACGTGCCGAACTGGCGCAGGTGGCAACTGAACTGAACGCCGCCAGCATTGAGCAGGTGGTTTACGCCTGGGTCATGCGTTTGCCGTCTCAACCGTTGCCGATTATCGGTTCCGGTAAAATTGAGCGCGTGCGCTCGGCGATTGAATCACAGTCGCTGGACATGACGCGTCAGCAGTGGTTCCGCATCCGCAAAGCGGCTTTAGGCTTTGACGTTCCCTGAGTGAACGCCCCGACCTTCGGTGAAAAACGTGTCTCTGGTTTACACTTAACGGGGACACGACAGTAACGGAGGTCTCATGAAGCGATTTACTCTGACAATCCTCGCGCTGGCTTTTTCAGCTGGCGCACTGGCTGCGGGTGACAATGTCGAAATGAATCTCGTCACATCCCAGAGCGTCGGCCAGTCAATTGGTAGCGTCAAAATCAGCGAAACCGATAAGGGGCTGGAATTTGCCCCAGACCTTAAGGCATTACCGCCAGGGGAGCACGGTTTCCATATTCATGCTAACGGCAGTTGTCAGCCCGCCATTAAAGAGGGCAAAGCCAGCGCGGCGGAAGCTGCGGGTGGTCATTTCGATCCTGAAAAAACCGGCAAACATGAAGGGCCGGATGGTAAAGGGCATCTCGGTGATTTACCGGCGCTTATCGTGGATAAAGACGGAAAAGCCACCACGCCGGTCTATGCTCCACGTCTGAAAAAATTTGCCGATATTGAAGGCAAAGCACTGATGATCCACGTCGGTGGCGATAACATGTCCGATCATCCCAAACCGTTGGGCGGCGGCGGAGCGCGCTATGCCTGTGGGGTAATTAAGTAGTACGTTCGGTAATTGTTCCCGCTATTGGGGCTTGTTCTAGCTGCGATAACGAGCAGTGCAGCCGCCAGATAATCGACGCCAGTTCTCGTGCGGCGGGTTGATGGTGATGGGACAGCGTCTCAGAAATACGTTGTAATTCCTGTAATGACGTGGTGAGCGGGCGTTGCTGTACGCCGCGCTCGCTCATCACATCACGCAGCAGGCTGATACAGAGATCGCGTACCTGCGAAAGTGGGTCAGAGCGCGTTTCCCAACTGCGTAACTGCCACACCACGTGGCTACAGTTTAAAAGCACCACGCCCCAGCGTAGTAACCAGCGCCGCGCAAGATCGTCCTTACTGTTACTCAACTGACTGACATGGTGGTAAACCAGCGATTCAAAATCGTGCTCACTGTTGTTTGGATGGCGGCTAAGTTGGTCGACAAAGTGACGCCGTAACGCTCGAATATGCCGGCGGCTTTTCCGCGCATCAGAGCCAGGTTTCAGCACCGCAAACGCCATCCACGCCAACCCTACGCCGAGGATCTTCGCCAGATTGTCATTGAGAAAATCGGCGAAATCATAGACCGGTGGATTGGTCACTGCGATGAACGACCCCATAAATACAATCAATTGCCCCCATAAGCCTGCGAACTTTGGCATTTGCAGTTTGAGCAACTGCATGGTGGTAAGCAGCGGGAAGAGGAAAAGCAAAAATTGCCAGAGATCGGTAATCTGCACCATCAGGCCAAATTTCACCACGAAACTGAAGAGCGAAAGCAGCAGCAGCGTGCGCATCAGCAGCGTCAGAGAGTTAAAGGGTGAAGGCGAAACGGAATAGAGCACGCAGCAGATAGCCGATAGCGTAAGCGCTGCGGCTCCGGAATCCCATTGGGTGCTAATGGCCCACGCGCCAACGGTCAGCAGGGCGCAGAAGGTGCGCACGCCGTTCCAGGCGGCTTCCGCGTGGTCAGTGTGGCGCATAAGCGCCGGGGCGGCGGGTACCCTGAATTCCGAGATGGCAGTGGCATTTTCCAGCCTTAAAAGCCAGCGGCTGCTGTCAATATAGACGCGGCAAAAATAACGCAGGCGATCCCAGAAGGCGCGATGACGATAATCCTGCGGGTCGGTCGGGGCCAGCGGCGCGATAATCCGCGCCACGGTATAGATATCGCAACCGGGGCGCGCCAGCGCCTGTAAAAGTTGTTCAATCACCGGGCGAATGTTTTCCGGGGGATTAGGCCAGTTGAGCAGCATACGGCGCAGGCTGGAGATCACGCTGGTTAGACGTAGTTGCTGGTGGAGAAGCGCATTCAACAGCGAGTTTTGCTGACGAAAACGGTAGTGGCTCCAGAACGCCTGAATACGCAGCAGATTCATGGTAAGAATTTGGCCAATAACGCTTTCATGCGCGGTTCGAATGGCATCTGTTGTGACCGGTTGCCAGAGCAGGCTGGCGTGCTCCAGCAGGCGCGCATGCATATTTTTCAGCGCGGTGAGCAATGCCGTGCCATCTGACGTGCTAGGCAGGATCATCATCATCAACCCACCGCATAAAATCCCGACAATCACTTCGCAAACACGCGCCTGAGCGATAGTCCACAGTTCGGTTGCATCGGCGACGTTGATAACCGGAAACGCGATAATGGCGCAGGTATACCCCGCCAGCTGAAATGCGTAGGCCACATTGTTGGTGTACATCGCGCATGCCCAGG
>CAJYVI010000025.1 GCA_913778145.1 uncultured Pseudocitrobacter sp. | reverse complement strand
AAAGCAAAAAGCCCGCTAAAAAGCGGGCTTTTCTAAATTTGGCTCCTCTGACTGGACTCGAACCAGTGACATACGGATTAACAGTCCGCCGTTCTACCGACTGAACTACAGAGGAATCGTGTGAACGAGGCGAATACTACTGGCCCTGGAATATTGTGTCAACACTAAATTTAACTGTCTGATTCAATTGCATGAATTTAATGCAAGCTGTTGTTTTAATGAACTATAGGTGAAATATATTCCGGCGTGTCGTTATCGCGCATGCGCGTAAGTGGGTCCTGACGGTAGAACTGGCAAAATCGTTGCCATAGCGCGGGGAAGCGTGGTGCGAAAAGCTCGGGCGCGCTGAAAAAGTACTCAGACAGAACAGCAAAACACTCTGCCGGGTCGGTTGCCGCGTAAGCATCAATGCTGGCAGCGCTTTCACCAACTAAATCAATCTCATCCTGAATATTGTCCATCGCGGCATGGAGATCGTGCTCCCAGCCTGCCACTTCCCGCAGGGGGATCAGCGGAATCCCGCTGGCACGATCGCCGTTGCGGGTATCGAGTTTATGCGCGACTTCATGGATAACCAGGTTGAAACCGGAGGCATCGAAGGAGTCCTGAATATCGAGCCAGTTGAGGATAATCGGCCCCTGCTGCCAGCTTTGTCCGGACTGCACTACGCGCTGATTATGAACCAAACCAATATCATCTTCCCATTCATCGTCCACCACGAAGGGGGCAGGGTAGATAAGCACTTCATGGAAGCCATCAAGCCATTCAAGGCCCAGTTCCATGACCGGCAGACAAAACAAAAGTGCAATGCGGGCCTGAGTGATGGGTTCCAGCGCTAGTCCCTGAAGGGGAACCAGTCGCTTTTGCTGCAAAAAACGATCGGCAAGAATGCGGAGTTTGGCCTGCTCATCTGCACTGAGATTGGCTAATAGGGGAACAGAGAACGCCTGCTCCCACGGAATGTCGATTTTTACAGCAGAATCATCTGCCTTCCACGGCCATTTAATCATCATTTTGCTCGCAAACTCGTCACTTGAACGCAATTGAAGAGACTGGGTCTGTTAAAATGCCAAATAACCTGGCATCATGGCAACCATAAAACGGAGAGATGCCGGAGCGGCTGAACGGACCGGTCTCGAAAACCGGAGTAGGGGCAACTCTACCGGGGGTTCAAATCCCCCTCTCTCCGCCACTATTCAAGCACTTACCCCCCTGATTTTCAGTGACTCAACTCGCATAGAGTCAATCCATATATAAAATCTTTCGCCGATGGCCCGTATTCGCAAAAAAAGATGCGCGCATTGCGCACATCCTTAACTGGCTTAAAAGCGAATTAATCCTCGCATGCTTCCTGCCGTTTTTTTCCGTTAATGGCAGAGGCGATTACAAACACTGCAAGACAGGGCAGTAACCATTCAAGGCTCTGGCTAAACAGCGGTAGCGGCTTCAACAGCCGTGCAGGTAGCTGATTAAGTATCTCATTGAGCGGGCTGGCGACGATGCCGTCAATCAGGCCGAATACGCAGGCCACTGCTACCACAGGCGTAAAGACGCGAGCCGGGTTTTTCCAGTATGAGGTAGTAAAACTCAACAATACGATGGCGATACAGGGTGGATAAACTGCCGTCAGCAGTGGAACGGAGACGGTGATTAAACGCGTAAGCCCCAGGTTTGAAATGCAAAATGACAGGGCGGAAATGAGCAATACCATCGTTTTGTATGACAGCGGAATCAGGTTGCTGAACCAGCTGGCACAGGCGCTGGTAAGGCCGATCGCTGTAACCAGGCAGGCAATGAATATGAGCAATGCCAGAAACAGGCTGCCGGTATCGCCGAAGGTGTGCTGTACAAACGCGTGCAACACTTCAGCACCGTTGGTTGCATCGGGGACAAACTCATAGCTCACCAGGCCCAGACGGAACAGCGCGATATAGACCAGCACTAATCCACATCCGGCTATTAACCCGGCGATAATAGTGTAGCGAGTGATCAGTGTGCTCTCACTGACGCCGCGCGAATGGATAGCATTGACGATAACGCCGCCAAACACCAATGCGCTGAGCGTATCCATGGTCAGATAGCCATTAACGAAGCCGTTGGAAAAGGGATGTGAATGGTACGCCTCTGAAACTGACCCCAGATGATAATGCCAGACGACGAAAAAGGCGGATGCGCCAAGAATAATTAGCGCGACGATTTTGATCGGTGCCAGAACGCCGCCGATCAGGTCAAGGAGTTTACCGGGATAGAGCGAAAGCAGATAAACCAGCGCAAAGTAGATAAGGCTATACATCGCCAACTGGTGGTCATCGTTGCCGATCAACGGTGAGATGCCCACTTCAAACGAAACGGTGGTGGTGCGGGGAACCACGAACAAAGGCCCGAGGCAAAGGTAGCACACCAGTGCCAGAATCAAACCGGTGGCTGGGCCAAGATGCTTGCTTAGGTGATCCATCTTTCCGCCTACCCGTGCCAGTGCAACGATCGTGACCACCGGCAAACCTACAGCGGAAATCAGAAAACCGGCCCCGGAAAAGAGAATGTTTTCACCGGAATGCAGACCAATGATGGGCGGAAAAATGATATTGCCCGCCCCCATAAATAGCGCAAAAGCCATGCAGCCCAGGGAGATAATGTCGCGTGTGGATAGTGTTTTCATCGTTATTATTAACGCTGCTGTACATAATTTAACTTATCCAGGCAGCGTTATTTTCCTCTTAGAACAGGGAATAAAAAAGTGCAGATACGGTCAGAATACCACCAATCAATACGATCATCGGGCGGATACCGCGCAAACTTTGGAGCGCACTTCGGCTGTAGATTAAATAAACAGGGATCAGGAACAGAAAGATAGCCTGAAGCGGCCCGCAGAACTTCTCAATCAGTTCGATAACATCAGGGTTAATATACACGATGGCATAAGAGATGCCGAACATGATAAGCCACGCAATCAGTTTCCCTTTTTTATGCGGCGTATCTTCTTTTTCACCAAGCGCATCGCTGACCATGCGAGCGAAGGTTTCAGCTACCGATAAGCAAATGCCTAAAAAGGATTTAGTCATACCAATGATGGCGATAAACGGCGCAACGTAAAAAAGAACGATATTACTGTTATCTTTTTGCAGCACAGAAAGCACGTTCAAATTCTGCGCTTTGGCGAGGGCGAACACATCGTGGGGGATGCTTAGCAGGCAACTGGTAACAAAGAAGAGAATGCTGGCGTAGATGCTGAAATAGGCGACTTTTATAACGCGTACGGATTTCGTTTCGCCGCCGTGTCCACCTTCTCGGTAGAACGACGCCAGAGGCGACATCAAAGGCACGGAGCAGAAGGCAAAGGTGATCAAGGGGATGGTAAGCCAGATATTTTTAAGCGAGTTTCCAACAGACTGCTGCCCGACGTTATGAATCGCGGGCATCACGTTAGCGAGGTGCCATTGGGGGATTTGAAAAGCTGCGATAAGCGTGACGGTGACGGCGAAGGGTAAAACGAGTACCGACATCATGCCGACGACTTTATCGCGGCCCCGGCTTAAAAGCAGGAATAAAATCGCTACAACGATAAACGACAGTACCGCGCGGTTAATTCCCGGTAAATGCAAATGCGTTATCACATAGCTATTAATGGCGTTAACCAGCGAAATACCATAAACCAGGGTGACCGGGAAGTTAGAAAAACAGTAAAAGACTTTTATCGCCTTTTTCCCTCGATGGTCAAAGAAACTATTGAAAAGGGGAAGTGATTTATCCTTTGGGCCTTCTTCACGCATAAATACGCGACAAATCAGCATATGCGGAATCATCGAAAGCGGCAGGCTAAGTATAACCAGCAGCAAATAGACCAACGGGCCGCGCATGCCTATTTCAACCGGAAGGAACAAAACCCCAGCGCCGACGGTTGCGCCATAGACACCCATGGACCAGATAGTATCTTTAAAATTCCACGATGAATCTGATGTTGTAATGTTGCTTATTGTATTGGTAACCATTTTTATTATTAAGGCTCGTAACTGTCAAAATATAAATGCTATGTTGATGTCCATTTACATATAAATAACAGTTCCATTTGTTACCTGTCGCAATTCCGCATATTGCTCGTAATGTGAACAATGTGTGAAAGAGAGATGATGCTTAAATCTGTAATATGAAGTTATTAAGTATAATCTCGTGTATTATTTTATTACCACAACCTATCTGTGCTTAAAAGATTAAACTGAAGAAATTTTATTTTTAGGCGTAATTTAAACCGCGTGTAGCAAGGTTTTTTCATTGAGTTAACTTAAATAGGATTAAATGATTACATAGCAACTACTTTTGCCGCATGTCCACTGTGCAGGGGGCAGGGAGATGCGATGACGATAAACTATGCGAAAGCATGAAGTGTTCACCAAAGAAGATGAATGGTCGGCTATTTGGTTGATGTGAAATCGGCATATAGATATCTGCAAAAATTAAAACATGAGCAATTAACCCTGTTTGTTTCAGGTGTATTTAACTAAGTGCTCAGAAAACAGGCTATGCTTAAAAGGCCGACTGTATGTCGGGTGGAGAAAACAAACAATAAAGGAGCTTATATGTTTGAGTTTTGTCCAAAGTCTATGAAAACTAACGTAGATTTCATTGCCTTTACCGTTGCGAAAATGGAGTATGAACAACGTGGCCTGTGCGCACGTGCTGTCGTGGGTAATATGCCGTTAGACATGTCTGAGCACTTCCAACAGCGTTTGCGGTTTTATCGAGAACAGCTAAAGGATGTTGCACTACAACATATCGAGCGGCATTCATCTTCTAAGCCTGATGTCCTCGACTTCCGTTAAACCTTCTTGTACGCCCCGGATGATAATTTGGGGCGTTTTTATTTTGTGACGTGTGGGATACATTGCCATAGGCTAAATTTAATCCACGACATTTTGTTGAGGATAAATAATGACGACTACCGCCTCCAGCGGCTTTGGCCCACTACGCCAGACTGTATTCGCGGTTCTGTGGGTAGCAACCATTATTGGCAACATAGGTTCTTTCGCACGAGATATTGCCAGCTCGTGGTTAGTCACCGATCTCTCTTCATCACCACTGGCCGTTGCAATGGTACAGGCGGCGGCGACGTTGCCGGTATTCCTGCTCGCCATCCCTGCCGGCGTACTCTCGGATATTCTTGACCGGCGCAAGTTCTTAATCGGTATTCAGTTGTTGATGGCAAGCGTCAGTATTTGCCTGTTGTTGCTTTCCGCGACAGGGCTGCAAACTATTCTTTCGCTGGTGGCGCTGACCTTTGTAGGTGGGGTTGGTGCGGCGCTTATGGGGCCGACCTGGCAGGCGATTGTGCCGGAATTAGTCAAGAAGCAAGATCTGCGCGATGCCGTCGCGCTGAATTCGCTGGGGATTAACATCGCTCGTGCGATCGGCCCGGCGCTGGGCGGCATTGTGCTGGCGACCTTTGGTACGTCAGTGACCTATGGCGTAGATGTTATAAGCTATCTTTTTGTCATTGCGGCCCTACTGTGGTGGAAGAGAGCGAAAACCGATAGCGATGCGCTGGCGGAAAAATTCCTCGGTGCGTTTCGTGCCGGCCTGCGTTACACCATGGCCAGCCGTGAGCTGCATGTTGTGCTGCTACGCACATTTCTGTTCTTCGCGTTTTGCAGCTCTGTCTGGGCGTTGCTGCCGCTGGTCGCGCGCCGTGTGCTGGGCGGTGATGCGGGCTTCTACGGGATTTTGCTGGGCGCGGTAGGCGTAGGGGCGATTGCCGGTGCCTTTCTGTTGCCAACGCTGCGGCAAAAATGCAGTGCGGATGGCCTGCTTTTACTGGCATCGATCATTACTGCTTCCGTAATGGCGCTGTTGTCGATTGCACCGCCGCAATGGCTGGCGGTAGTGGCACTGGTGGTGCTGGGCTGTGGCTGGATTATTGCGCTAACCACGTTCAACGGCGTAGCGCAGTCGATTTTACCGAACTGGGTTCGCGGACGCTCGCTGGCGGTCTATCTGACCGTCTTTAATGGGGCGATGACGGCGGGCAGTCTCGCCTGGGGTACGCTGGCGCAATCGGCTGGCGTGCAGGAAACCCTGTTCATTGGCGCTATTGGCATTATTGTTATCGGCGTTGTCAGTTATCGCCTGCGCCTGCCGAAAGGGGAATCGGATCTGCTGCCTTCAAACCATTGGCCAGAGCCCCTGACGGCGGAGGTGGTTGAACACGATCGCGGGCCGGTGTTGATTCAGATTGAGTACGATGTCGATCCGCAGCATCGCGCGCCTTTCCTGAAAGCCATTTATAAACTGGCTTACGAACGTCGACGGGATGGCGCCTATAACTGGGGGATCACTGAAGATTCTGCCAATCCGCGCATTTTGCTGGAGTGGTTTATGGTTGAGTCCTGGGCAGAACATTTACGCCAGCACAGAAGGGTGTCGAAGGCTGATGCGGATATCCAGGCAGAACTGCTGCAATATCACACGGGTGATGAACCGCCAAAAGTGCGGCATTTTATTACTACGGCAAGGCCATAAATAACCCGCGTCAGGGGCGTGGCCCCTGACGCGAATTCATCACGCTTTCTTCGCGCTCATCGCCGCAGCAACCAATCCGTCCAGCCACTCCTGGTGCCCGTTAAGCATTGGGTTAGGGCGTGTGACGGCCAGCGCTTTTGCTGGCTGACCGTTCTGTGTTTCCTGCGTCAGAATGCGCACGCGGTTACCCGGCAAGTCTTCCAGCAACCACGCATGGTGCACGTCGAGACGATCTGCAGCATGCTCTTCACCAGACCAACCGTGCCAGGCGACGCGTGCAGGTTTTCCATCTGCTGGCGGAACGTATTCGACAATCTGAGATTCCACCGGAAAACCGAAAGTGCTGAAGTAAAAACGAACACCATTTTCCAGTTCCGGGCCTTTATTATCGTAGAAACGAACATCAGCGGAATTTTTGTAGTAGTCCGGCCACAGGAATGGCTGGTTCAGGAACGGCCACACGTCGCTTACGCTAAGCCCGGCAATAATCATTTCATTCGAGACGAAGTTATCGGTAAAGCCTGGAACAAAACCTTCTGGCCAGTTAATTGCGTTCATAAAGAATCTCCTCAAATCATATCAATGGCGCTGACGGCGTATGTCTCAGCGGTATGAAGTTATTATCGGCAGATTCACTTATAAGACAAATTAGCAATTGCGATATAATTCATAAGATAACTTATATCAGGAAGAGGCCTTCTGGCTCACCTCGACGCAAAGCGCGCGGATCCATTGATGCGCAGGGTCACGATGGCTACGTTCGTGCCATGCCATACTTTTGATAAAGCCAGGCACGTCCAGCGGCGGCGGCATAAGCGTCAGGTTTTCATGCTGCAACGCGAGGCGGCGCGGTACGACGGCAATCATATCCGTCATGCGTAAAATCTCCGGTAATACCAGGAAGCTATTGACCGACATACCCACGTGACGCGTGCGGCCAAGCTTTGCCAGCGCTTCATCCGTCACGCCCCAGAAACCACCTTCTGAGGAGACGAGAATATGGTCCTGTTCGCAAAACTGGTCGAGACTGAGTTTACCTGAGGCTGCGATGGGATGATCGGCACGCATCATGCAGACGTACTCTTCTTCATAAAGTGCACGTCCGTGAAGATCGCCGGGCGTGGTGGCGGGCGTGACCAGCGCCAGGTCAACGTCACCGCGCTCCAGTAGAGAGAATAAACGCTCGTCATCCACCGGGCGCACGGCGACGCGGATCCCCGGCGCGCGTTTTTTTAGCGCACTCATCAGCGGCACTATTACCGCTTTCAACGCGTAATCGGTGGCCATAATTGAGCAGGTCATGTCGGCGGTAAGCGGGTCGAAATGGGCGGGCTTTAACAGAACAGCGATATCGGTCAGGATCTGCTTCACCGGCGCGGCAAGTTCGCTGGCTCGTGCGGTTGGCACCATCCCGCGCTGGGCACGAACAAACAGCGGGTCGCCAAAGTAGTCGCGCAAACGCGTCAACATGCCGCTGACGGCGGGTTGCGTGAGCGAAAGCCGCTGCGCGGCGCGGGTGACGCTGCCTTCGTCAATTAAAGCGTCGAGCGCCTTTAGCAGGTTGAGATCCAGCGATCTGATATCATTATTCATAATGTAAGTATCACGGTACGATAAGAATAGTTATGGAATGCTAGCGGCTGGGCGGGGCGGTGTCTATGTTACGGTGGGGCAAAATGGGCGACGAAGTGCCGCCCGAGGGATCAGAGGTGTTCCAGAAACTCAGCAACATTGTGCGCCATTGTCTCGATGCCCGATTCAACGCGGCGATAGTAGGTCCATTTCCCGACCTTACTGGCCTCAAGTAGACCTGCTTCCTGCATTGCTTTCAGACACAGAGACGTAGCGGGCTGCGAGAGCCCGGCTTTGTCCTGAATCAGACTGGCACAGACACCATAGACATCATAGTCATAAAGTTGGCTGTAATCGGCGAATGACTCATGCGGATTTTTTAGCCATTTCAGAATGGCAACGCGCGTGGGATTCGACAGTAACTTCATGGCGTTTTCAGGTGTCATGCAACCTCATTACTCTGTTTATGAATAAACCGGGTAATCAGTATACCCGTTACTTCCGCCGCCATACATGGATGATTCATCAACGGCATTCAGCGGGAAGCTGTTTTTCAGGCGCGCCGGAAGGTCCGGGTTGGCGATAAACGGGCGACCAAAACCAAACATATCACCCCAGTTGTTATCCAGCATACGCTGCGCTTTTTCTGCTGTGTAGCGGCCTGCGTACATTATAGGGTTGCGGAATGCGACACGCAGCGCGGCGCGGAAATCTTCCGGCAGGTCCGGGCTGTTGTTCCAGTCCGCTTCTGCAATGGAGAGATAACCCACACCGGCATCGTTCAGCAGGCGGGCAGCGGTGGTCCACGTTTCATGCGGGTCAGATTCGACCAGGCCGAGATATACCCTGTCTTCGTCGGTGGTGGTGAATAGCGGCGAAAAACGCACCCCGATGCGCTGGCTGCCAAATACATCACTCACTGCATCGGTGACGTCTTTTAAGAATCGCAGACGGTTTGTCAGGTTGCCACCATATTCATCCGTACGCTGGTTGGTGTGCTCAGAAATAAACTGATTGATCAGATATCCGTTCGCCGCATGCAGTTCCACGCCGTCGAAACCAGCGCGTTTAGCGTTAATAGCGGCCTGGCGGTAGAGCTCGACGAGTTCTTTGACCTCTGCCGTACTCAGCTCGCGCGGCTGGCTTGGGGCTGTAAGCATGCCTTCACCGGGCGCGGTTTCAATAAAGACGCGCACATTCGTGGCGGCGATGGCCGACGGTGCGACTGGCGGCTGTTGATTCGGCTGAAGCGAAGTATGCGATACGCGCCCGACGTGCCACAGCTGGCAGAAAATCACGCCGCCTTGCTGGTGGACGGCCTCTGTAACTTTTTTCCAGCCTTCAACCTGCGCATCGCTGTGAATGCCTGGCGTCCAGGCGTAGCCCTGGCCACGAGGTTCAATCTGCGTACCTTCGGTGATCAGCAGCCCCGCGCTGGCGATAATATTCAACCATCAGCGGGCCTGGCACATTCCCTGGTTGTTCGCTGCGACAGCGAGTCAGCGGCGGCAGGATCACACGGTTGCGTAACGTCAGGCCGCCCAAAGAAAGAGGGCTGAAGAGAGTGTTGTTTTTCATAATAAAGCGTTCTTCTGCTACAAAAGGTGGGGATTATTATATTTATAAATTTAAATGTGTAAATGTAAAATTGCGATTTCGGGATGACGATTTTTGCGAGGATTACTGGCATAGTGATGAAAAATAAGCAGAACAGACAATTTTTAACCGTTCCAAATCCGAGAAAAGAGGTAAAAAATGAAAGTTGCCCACATGGCTTTATGGACAAAACAGCTTGAAGCGCAGGCTCGCTTCTGGGTCGATTTTTTTGAAGGCTCAATCAACGAAAAGTATTGCAGTAAAACCAATCCAGGCTTCGAATCCTATTTTGTTACAATGGGTGAGAACGTTGCCATTGAGTTGATGACTAAGCCGGGTTTAGCCGCGTATACGCCGGATAACAACACCTGCGGCTGGGCGCACCTGGCGATTGCTGTCGGCGAGAAGGCGAAAGTAGATGCGCTGGCGCAGAAAGCGCAGGCGCAGGGGATTTTGGTTTCCGCACCGCGTACGACGGGGGACGGTTACTACGAAGCGGTTATCAAAGATCCCGATGGCAATTTCATTGAAATCGTCGAGTAAATGCTATTTCTTCTTTTTAGCGTTGATCTCGTTCAGAAAATTATGCCACCAACTGCGTCTGTCAGTACGATAAACGTGGTAAAAAGCCGCTTCGGTTGAAAGTGTATACGCAAGCATCGTTTTATTGATACAAACAAAAAAGCCAGGCGGATGCCTGGCTTCGTCATAGTGGCGTGATAAGCGCTATGTAATTAACGCTGTGAACAGCCTGAACACTGCTTGTTCTGGATCTGCTGGAAGAAGTCATTCCCTTTATCATCCACCAGGATAAAGGCCGGGAAGTTCTCAACTTCAATTTTCCAGATAGCTTCCATACCCAGTTCAGGATACGCCACACATTCCAGACTCTTAATGCTGTCCTGTGCCAGAATCGCTGCCGGGCCACCGATGCTGCCGAGGTAGAAACCACCGTGCTGTTTACAGGCATCGGTAACCTGTTGGCTGCGGTTGCCTTTTGCCAGCATCACCATGCTTGCGCCGTGCGACTGCAGCAGATCCACATAGCTGTCCATACGGCCTGCGGTGGTTGGGCCGAGGGAACCAGAGGCATAACCTTCCGGCGTTTTAGCCGGGCCAGCGTAGTAGATCGGGTGATCTTTCACGTACTGCGGCAGTTCTTCACCGTTATCAATCAGCTCTTTCAGTTTAGCGTGCGCGATATCGCGGGCAACGATAATCGTCCCGTTCAGCGACAGGCGGGTAGAGACCGGATGTGCTGAAAGCTGTGCCAGAATTTCACTCATCGGCTGGTTCAGATTGATAGCAATTGCGTCGCCTTCACCCTGCTGACGCAGCGCTTCCGGGATGTACTGCGCCGGATTGTGCTCCATCTTCTCGATCCAGATACCGTCGCGGTTAATCTTGGCTTTGATGTTACGGTCCGCCGAGCAGGAAACGCCCATGCCGACCGGGCAGGATGCGCCGTGACGCGGCAGACGGATCACGCGGATGTCGTGCGCGAAATATTTGCCGCCGAACTGTGCGCCGAGGCCCAGATTCTGCGCTTCCTGCAACAGCTCTTGCTCCAGCTTAACGTCGCGGAACGCCTGGCCGTGTTCGTTGCCTTCGGTTGGCAGGCTGTCATAGTAGCGGGTTGACGCCAGCTTAACGGTTTTCAGCGTGCTTTCAGCGGAGGTACCGCCGATCACAAATGCGATGTGGTAAGGAGGGCAGGCCGCCGTACCCAGCGTACGCATTTTCTCAACCAGATAGTTTTTCAGTTTCGCCGGGGTGATCAGCGCTTTGGTTTCCTGGTAGAGATAGGTTTTGTTGGCGGAACCGCCGCCTTTGGCGACGCACAGGAACTTGTACTCGTCGCCATCAACGCTGTAGAGGTCAATCTGCGCAGGCAGGTTGGTTTTGGTGTTCACCTCGTTGTACATATCCAGCGGGGCGTTCTGCGAGTAGCGCAGGTTATCTTCGGTATATGTGTTGTAAACACCGCGCGCCAGAGCGGCTTCATCGCCGCCGCCGGTCCATACGCGCTGGCCTTTTTTACCCATGATGATGGCAGTACCGGTATCCTGACAGGTCGGCAACACGCCTTTGGCGGCGATTTCCGAGTTGCGCAGGAATTGCAACGCAACGTATTTATCGTTTTCGCTGGCTTGCGGGTCATTCAGGATGGCGGCAACCTGTTTCTGGTGGGAAGGGCGCAGCATGAAAGAGGCATCGTGGAAAGCTTGCTGTGCCAGCAGCGTCAGCGCTTCAGGTTCAACTTTGAGAATTTCCTGGCCTTCAAATTCGGCGACGGAAACGTGCTCGCGGCTCAGCAGGTAGTATTCGGTGTCATCTTTGCCAAGCGGGAAGGGGTTCTGGTAAACAAAAGGTTTATTCGACATTGCTATTGCTCCATAAAATAAAACCGCCGGACGTTATCCTCCGGCGGTTGAGAATCAGAACATCATGGACATCCACGGGTAACCAATCAGCAGCAGCGCCGCCAGGAAGATGGCACCGAAGATGGTGCCCAACCGCCAGTAATCTTTGGTCGGCAGGTAGCCGCTCCCGTAGTAAATCGGGCTTGGGCCAGTACCGTACGGGGTAATGATCCCCATGATACCCAGTGAAGTCACCATCAGCAGGACGAACACTTCCATGTTCATGCCTGGGATAGTCGCGGCGATGGTCAGCATCGCTGGCAGCAGCGCCGTGGTGTGTGCGGTGGTGCTGGCAAACAGGTAGTGCAGCAGGTAGAACGCCAGCAGCAGAACGATGGTGGCAACACCCGGAGAAATACCGCTCATCAACAGGCCGCCTTCTTTACCTAACCAGCTGATAAAGCCAGTTGAGGAGAGGCCGTCGGCCAGCGCAACCAGCGTTGCGAACCATACAAAGGTGTTCCACGCAGCTTTGTTACCGGTGATATCGTTCCATTCCAGCACGCCGGTCCACAGCATCAGGCCAACGATTAACAGGGCCGCCATTGCCGGTTCAATCCACGCCGCAGCGAAGATCCACATCAGCAGCGCACAGCACACGAAGACCAGCAGCAGAATTTCGTTACGTGACAGTTTGCCCAGTTTTTCCAGTTCACGGCTCGCCCACAGCGGCACTTCGTCGTTCACTTTCACTTCCGGCGGATAGAACCAGTAAGCCAGAAGCGGCATGGTCAGAATCAGCAGGATACCTAGCGGCAGGAAGGCGATGAACCAGGTGCCCCAGGAGATGGTGATACCGAGAATACTTTTCACCAGCGCCAGCGCCAGCAGGTTTGGTGCCAGTGCGGAAAGGAACATAGAACTGGTGATACACGCGGCGGTAATTGCCACCCACATCAGGTAAGAACCAATTTTACGCGCGCTCGGGTCGTTCGGTTTTGAACCGTACAGCGGCGGCAGGTTGGCAATAATCGGGTAGATTGTCCCGCCGCTACGCGCGGTGTTGGACGGGGTAAACGGCGCCAGCAGCAGGTCTGCAAAGGTAATGGCATACCCGAGCGTCAGGCTGCGACGCCCCAGGTATTTCACCAGAATCAGCGCCAGGCGGCGACCGAAACGGGTTTTGTCATAACCGGCGGCAAACATAAAGGCACCGAAAATCAGCCAAACGGTGGAGTTACCGAAGCCACTCACCGCCCATTTGAAGGACGCGCCTGCCAGTTTGAATTTCGGATCGGCCAGCTGTTCCGGGCTGAAAAGCACCCACTGGCTGCATAATGCGATGGCGACGACGCCCGTCAGACCGATCACCGCACCCGGCAGGGGTTCGAAAATCAGGCCGACGATCACGCCGACAAAGATGGCGAAGTAGTGCCAGGCATATGGCGGCAGCCCTTCAGGAACCGGCACAAACAGCAACAGCACGGCGACGATAATCGGCAGTGCCATCATCATCAGACGGTTTTTCTTTCCGTCTTTTGGCTTGCTCGCCACGGGGGGCGTTACGGCGGTTTTCTCTTTCATAGTTTTGCGTCTTAAGTTGTTAATAATTCGGTTATGCCAGTAATGAATCTCTGCTTACTTTAGTTTTTTTACTTTATTTAATTATTAAATGCGGCTTTTTGTATTACTGACATGGAAATTTAACGCTAATTTGTCAGCGATAAATCAGGAATTCTTTATATTTATTTAATGCTCTTTTAAAGAATAAGGCAATTGATCTCGATCAAAAAAATAGGCCGATAATACGTTTTTTATTATTTTCAAATAACCCTATAGGACTATAAGGTTATTTTTTGCTTGTCGTTTGTAAGTGTACATCTCTAATAAATATAGAATACAAGCTCGTTTTTGTCTAACCTTCTGTTTTTTATGTTGTTTTTATGTCGTTGTTTTGTCGTTGATTCAACTTTATAGGTAGCATAAACGTAATAAATATTTAAATAATTGTGAATGGAATATTTTTTAATTAATAACACTATGGAGGTATTGGTGTTATAGCGGTGCTTAATTAGTTTTTTAACTAACGTAATTGCTTTTGTAACTAAAAATACCATTATATTAGTAGCATCAACATCGGCAAGAAAAAATAACTCAAATACACACCGATACAGAATTCGCAGATTTCAATTTTTAAAGTTTGGAGTTTTATATGATGAACGCAAACCATCGCATACTTGAGGCATTCACCTTACCGAACGGCACTGAAATTAAAAACCGTTTGTTTATGGCCCCGATGACCACCTGTTCAGGGTATTACGACGGTTCAGTCAGCAGCGAGCTGATTGAGTACTATCGTGCCCGTTCCGGCAGCATCGGTACCATCATCGTCGAGTGCTGCTTCGTTGACTCTCTCGGTCTTGCCTTCCCTGGCGCGCTCGGTATCGACAACGACGACAAAATCGCCGGCCTGGCAAAAATCGCGGAAGCGATCAAATCTAAAGGTTCTAAAGCGCTGCTGCAGATCTACCACGGCGGCCGTATGGTCGATCCGAAACTGATCGGTGGCCGTACGCCGGTAGGCCCAAGCGCCGTTGCTGCACCGCGTGACGGCGCCGCAACCCCGGTCGCCCTGACCACCGAAGAGGTGTATGGCATGGTCGGTAAATTCGGCGATGCGGTCCGACGTGCCATTCAGGCCGGTTTCGACGGCGTGGAAATTCACGGCGCCAACACCTATCTGATTCAACAATTCTACTCGCCGAACTCCAACCAGCGTGACGATGAGTGGGGCGGTAGCCGCGACAATCGCGCGAAATTCCCGCTGGCGGTGCTGGATATCACCCATAAAATGGTGCGCCAGTATGCTGATGACTCCTTCATTGTCGGCTATCGCTTCTCGCCGGAAGAGATGGAAGTCCCCGGTATTCGCTTTGACGACACGATGTATCTGCTGGAAAAACTGGCGGAACGCGGAGTGGATTACCTGCACTTCTCGGTAGGTGCGACGCTGCGTCCTTCTATCGTTGAGACCAACGATCCGACGCCGCTGATTCAAAAATATGTCGCCATGCGTTCTGAAACACTGGCTCAGGTTCCTGTCATGGGCGTGGGCGGCGTCGTGAACGAAGCGGATGTGGATACCGCGCTGGATAACGGTTATGACCTGGTCGCCGTGGGTCGCGCCTGCATCGCATATCCGGACTGGACCGATCGCATCGCACGTGGCGAAGCGCCGGAACTGTTCATCGATAGCACTCAGCGTGAAGCCTTATGTATTCCAGAACCGCTGTGGCGTTTCTTCCTGGTGGAAGCGATGATTCGCGACATGAGCATGGGCGAGTCCAAATTCAAAGCGGGTACCTTTGTGGAAACCGTGATGGACGATACCAACGAGCTGGTTATCAACGTCAGCCTGGATACGGATCGCATTGCGGATATCGAACTGGCGAGCGCGCCGGATCAGAGCGTGGAATTTACCACCAGTTTTGAAGAGATTCGCTCTCGTATTCTCGACGCCAACACGCCGCACGTTGATGCTATTTCTGGCGCAACCAGTCAGAGTGAAGCGGTGAAAAAAGCGGTTTCCAAAGCGATGCTGAAATCAAGTAAAGCGCTGGTGGCGGAAGAAGGCGGCGACGTCGAGGAAGTGAAAAATTACGACGTTGTGGTTGTCGGTAGCGGCGGCGCGGGTCTGGCGGCGGCGATTCAGGCGCACGACGAAGGCGCGAGCGTGCTGATTGTCGAAAAAATGCCAACCATCGGCGGGAACACCATCAAAGCGTCTGCCGGGATGAACGCGGCGGAAACTCGCTTCCAGCGCGTGAAAGGGATTCAGGACAGCAAAGAGCTGTTCTACCAGGAAACCCTGAAAGGTGGGAAAAACAAAAATAACCCGGAACTGCTGCGTCGCTTTGTCGAAAACGCACCGGAAGCCATCGAATGGCTGGCGACGCGTGGCATTATGCTGAACGACATCACCACCACCGGTGGGATGAGCATCGACCGTACTCACCGTCCGCGTGACGGATCGGCTGTGGGCGGCTATCTGATCAGCGGCCTGGTGCGTAACGTCAATAAACGCAATATTGACGTGATGCTCGATACGTCGGTGGTGGATATCGTGATGGACGGCGGCGAAGTTTCCGCAGTCCGCCTGCTGACCGAAGATAAAGAGACGCTCACCGTTGCAACCAAAAGCATTATCGTGGCGACCGGTGGCTTTAGCGCCAACAGCGCGATGGTGGTGAAATACCGCCCGGATCTGGCAGGCTTCGTCACCACCAACCATAAAGGCGCAACCGGCGGCGGTATCTCGCTTCTGGAAAATATTGGCGCAGGCACGGTCGATATGGGCGAAATTCAGATTCACCCGACCGTTGAGCAGAAAACATCGTATCTGATTTCAGAATCTATCCGCGGCGGCGGGGCGATTCTGGTCAATCAGCAGGGCAACCGCTTCTTCAATGAAATGGAAACCCGCGACAAAGTCTCTGCGCAAATCATCGCGCTGCCGGAAAAATATGCTTACATCGTATTTGATGAGCATGTTCGGGCGAAAAACAAAGCCGCTGATGAGTACATTGGCCGTGGCTTTGTCACCAGCGCCAGCTCCCCGCGCGACCTGGCGAAAAAACTGGGGCTTAACGAAGATGCTTTCCTGGCAACCCTGGAACGCTATAACGTTTTTGTTGAAAAACAGCACGATGAAGATTTCGGTCGTACCACTGCACTGCGTGCGCCAATCAACGAAGGCCCGTTCCACGCGATTCAGATTGCACCGGGTGTGCACCACACCATGGGTGGCGTGACCATCAACACCGATACCTGCGTGCTGGATAAAGCGCACAAGGTGATCGCCGGGGCGTATGCCGCAGGTGAAGTGGTTGGCGGTATCCACGGTGGCAACCGTATCGGCGGTAACGCTGTCGCCGATATCATTATCTTTGGTACACTCGCCGGTCATCAGGCCGCGATGCGCGCAAAACGCAGCTAGCAGCCCATGAAATCCCGGTAGCCCAGGCTGCCGGGTTCTCTTTTGTGAAAGGAGGCTGGAATGTCAGACGATGCACGCGTATACAGTTATTCCGCGGTCCTGATGGGCTCGCCCATTCTGCTTAAACTCTTCGAACACAACGAACCGCTCGCCTCCCGCGTTTTTCACCTCATCAAGCAATACGAAGACCTCTTCACCGTGAACCGCGCGCAATCGCAGGTCATGGACATCAATCACGCCGCAGGATTAAACCCCGTCAGCGTCAGCCGTCCGGTCTATGAGTTGATCAAATGTGCCAAAGCCGCAAGCCTTGTACCCGGCGGCGCGTTTAATCTGGCCATCGGCCCGCTGGTAAAACGCTGGAAAATCGGTTTTAAGGGCGACAGCGTGCCGCCCGCCGATGATATCGCGCAGTTGCTGACGTTAACCGACCCGCATAATGTGGTGCTGGATGAGGCCCAAAGCAGCGTATTTTTGACGCGTGCGGGAATGGAAATCGATCTGGGCGCGATTGCAAAAGGTTACATCGCCGACCGCGTGCGTGACTATTTGCGCCAGCAGGGTATGACGCTGGGGCTGATTAATCTCGGCGGCAATGTTCAAACGCTGGGCTCGCCGGAGGGCGGTTGGTCGATCGGCCTGAAAAAGCCCTTTGCGCAGGATAACGCGTTGCTCGGGGCCATTGAAGTGGAGAACAAGTCGGTGGTGACCTCTGGCATCTACGAGCGCTTTTTCGAGCTGGACGGACGCCGCTATCACCATATTCTTGACCCGCGCACCGGGTATCCGCTGGATAACGAACTCGATAGCGTCACTATTATCACCAGCGAATCTCTCGATTGCGATATCTGGACCACGCTGATTTACGGTATGGGCGTTGAGAAGGGCGTCGAAGCGCTGCGTGCGCGTCCGGACATTGAAGCAATTTTTGTCACCAAGCAGCGGGAGATTATTCTCTCATCGGCCAGACATTACCGATTTACGCTGCTTGATGACGATTACCGGCTTACTGTGCGTACTGCTTAAGCAGGCCATACTGCTCCGGCAGCAGGTGATAGCGATACACCGGGCGGCCGGTTGCGCCATAGTGAATACTGGTAAACAGAATATTAATTTGTGCCAGCCATATCAGATACTTACGGCATGAAACGCGTGAGATATTGACCGCATTCGCCAGATCGTCGGTGGAGAATTCGGTTTCCGGATGCGCGTCAATCCACTGGCAAATGGTGCGCAGCGTCTGCGGCGTCAAACCTTTCGGCAGGCGTTTGCTGTCAGCCAGTTCCGGCGCACCGCCGTGCAGCAGACGATCGACATCGGCCTGTTCGTAATACTTATGGTTACCCATCAACTGTTTTTTCTCGCGCCAGCCGGTTAAGGCCTCTTCAAAGCGCGGGAACTGGAACGGTTTGATCAGGTAATCCACCACACCGTAATGCATCGACGTTTGAATAGTTTCCGCATCTGAAGCGGAAGAGATCATGATAACGTCGATCGCCCGGCCCGATGCGCGAATGATCGGCAGCAGATCCAGGCCATTATCCTGTTGCATATAAACATCCAGCAGCACCAGGTCGATGGGCTGCAAACTCTCTTCAATAAATTCGCGAGCCTGGCTGAGGGTTGAGGCGATACCACAGCAGCTAAAACCCTCTACACGTTCGATATAGAGACGGTTCAGGTCGGCCACCATGGCATCATCATCAACAATTAACACATTAATCACTCGGCATTCCTCTCGCTGTCCCAGGGGATTTGTACAAAAAATTGCGTAAAGACGCCCGGCTCTGATTCCACGACAATACTGCCGCCGAGGTTTTCAGTTTGCTGACGGGCCAGAAACAGCCCGACGCCGCGATTCTCGCCTTTCGTCGAAAAACCTTTGGTAAAAATAGCATCAATTTTGTCCGGGGCGATGCCTGGCCCGTCATCACTGACTTCACTGGAAAGCCAGCCATTATGATAGTGCAGCAGCAGGCTTATTTCGCCTTCCGTCTGGCCGGACATGGCATCCAGCGCATTTTCAATCAGGTTACCCAGCACGGTGACCAGTACCGCCACCTGCTGCTCGTTGGGGTTATCCGGCACCCGCGACTCTTCGGCAAGCGTCAACGTAACCCCGGCGTCTTTGGCGCGATTGATTTTGCCAAGCAGAAAACCGGCCACAATCGGTGACTTAATTTTATGCTGAATTTCGCCGATGTCGGTCTGATAATTTTGCGCGGTTTGCAGAATGTATTCTTCCAGCTTGTCATAGCGCTTAATGTTCAACAGCCCGAGGATCACGTGCAGTTTATTCATAAACTCGTGCGACTGTGCACGCAGAGCATCGACGTAGTTAACCATACCGTCCATACGCTGCATCAACTGACTGACTTCGGTTTTATCGCGGAACGTACAAATTGCGCCAATCACCTGATTCTGGCTACGAACCGGCACGGTGTTCGTCAATAGCAGACGCCCATTGCAGCCCACCTCCTGATCCTGAATCGCTACCCCGGTGGACAGAACCTGTTGCAGGTTGCCCTGTAACGGCGCATGCGGCGGTTCGCCGGGCTGACGATTGTTGGCGGAGAGCAGAATTTGCCTCGCGGTGTGGTTAATGAGCGTGACGCTCCCATGGCTATCGACCGCAATGACGCCTTCTTTCAATGATTGCAGCATTGCCTGACGCTGCTCAAACAGCGTAGAGATCTCATAGGGTTCAAGACCAAACAGAATGTTTTTCAGAACCCGTACCAGCCCCCAGGTTCCGAAGCTGCCGATAATCACGCTGAAGAGCACAAACCAGATGGCATTCCAGCGGCTGGCGTTGATTTGTGCCTGAACGTCATTCATTGAGATGCCGACAATTACCACGCCAATTTGTCGATGTTGCGCATCATAAATTGGGGTAAAGACGCGCAAAGCCTCTTCCAGCACGCCGTGGTTCACCGACACGTTCTCCTGACCGAGCAGGGCGGGCTGCAAATCTTCCCCGATGAAGCGCTGACCGACGCGGCGCGGATCGGGATGCGAGTAGCGAATGCCGTGCATATCGGTCACCACCGCGTAGAGCAGGTGATTACGCTGTTCCACGGCGGTTGAAATCGGCTGAATGATATCGCTGTAAGAAGGCGAGGTCAGGCCACGTTTTATTTCCGGTGAATTCGCAAGGGTACGGGCGATGGCGAAGGCGGTGTCCTGCAAACCCGTCCGCGTGGCTTTGGCAATTTGCGCAAGATAAAAGGTGTAGATAACCAGCAGAACGGCTCCGATAACGCCGCAGACCATTAAGGTGACCAGCGTGCTGAGCTTCATCGGGCGTTTTGTCGCGCGTTGAGGCTGCTGAAAATCGTGCATCGGGATCCCTGTTATCAATCATAAACAAGCATTATCGCTGATAAGCCCGATTTCTTAAAGCGGTGTCAGCCTCACGAAAACAAACCTCTCTTTGTGACACCTCTCTCAGGCTATACATATGAAACACTTTATATTGAGAGACAACTCATAATAAGGAGGCAGTTTATGAGCATTAAGCTTACCGATGCAGTCATGGAACGACGCAGTGCTGTTACCGCCGATATCGACAGATTGTCCACCGAGGACATGCTTAACGTTATCAATCAGGAAGATAAACGTATTGCCGATGCCATCACGCCTTGTCTGGATGAAATTACCCGTTTAGTGGATCAAGCTGCGGCGGCGCTAAGCCGCGGTGGGCGTTTAGTTATCGTCGGCGCAGGCGCGTCGGGGCGAGCCGGGATGCTGGCCGCCAGTGAGTTTACGCCGCAGGGCCACGGCCCGGTTATTGGGCTTATCGCCGGCGGGCCGCAGGCGATGCTGAATGAAAAAAGCGAAGCCGCGTACGATTATGATCGTGGCGTGCTGGATCTCCAGGCGATTGGCTTTAATGACAAAGATATGCTGCTTGCTTTGACCGTTGGCGGCAAAACGCCCTGGGTGTGGGGCGCTATACGTCACGCATGGTCGCTGGGCGCGCCGGTTGCCGTGCTGACGCGTAATCCACAAAGCGAAGCCGCGCAGCTGGCGTCGCTGGTTATCGCGCCGCAAACCGGAGCAGAAGTGGTGGCAGGCTATGGTAATCCGAAAGCCAACGCCGCGCAGAAGCTGGTTCTGAATATGCTGACCACCGGTCTGGCAATTCGCAGCGGTCGGGTTTACAGCAACCTGCGCGTCGATCTCGACGGAGATACAACTCAGTGGTGCGAGCGTCAGATTGCGATTGTGATGGAAGCGGGAAGTTGTTCACGCGCCATGGCGAAGGCCGCGCTGGAACGCTGCGATCATCACTGTAAAACCGCAATTCTGATGGTGCTTACCGGTATGGAGGTACAGGACGCTAATGCGTTGCTGGCGCAGAACAATGGTTTTGTGCGGGTGGCGTTGCAGGAAGCGCCGTAAGGTTGTCTGGATTTATAAATGAAAAAAGCCCGCAATGCGGGCTTTGTTATAAATAGGGCTTAGAACTGATAGGTTAAGCCAACACCCACAACGTCATCGGTAGAGATGCCGTTGTCATGGTAGAACTCAACGTTGTTATCCAGCATGTTGATTTTGTAATCAACATAAGCAGACATGTTTTTGTTGAAGTAGTAGGTTGCTGCGACAGAGATATAGTTCACCAGCGTTTTGTCGGTGTATTCAGTGACGTGATGCTGGCCGTTGAAGCCATCATAGCCGCCCATATCCTTACCTTTAGAGTAAACCCACGCTAAAGACGGACGCAGACCGAAGTCGAACTGGTATTGTGCAACCGCTTCAAAGTTCTGAGTTTTGTTGGCAATACCGTCATTGCCATAAGGGGTCATATTACGGGTTTCAGCATACATTAACGCTAAGTAAGCGCCATTTGTACCGGAAACAGCACCATCATATTTCATACCAATGGTCCAGGCTTCTGCCTCATCCCCGCCTGCGTATTTGCTATAACGGTTGTGAATAGTGCCAGCAGCTACTTGATCGTTGGTACGGTCAGAGGAAGAATATGCCGCACCTACACTCAGGCCTTCCAGTACGTCGCCAAAGTCATAGGTTGTAGAAATACCAAAGCCATCACCGTTGTCCAGTCGGAAATCATCACCATCATGGCGGTTTTTAGTGCCTTCATTTTGGCCGTCATCGGTGCCGCCGCTTTCGTTATTGCCTTGATACTGCAGTGCGAAATTCAATCCTTCTACCTGACCGAAGAAGTCAGTATTTCTATAAGTCGCAACGCCGTTGGCACGGCCTGTCATGTAGTTATCTGTCCAGGTATAAGAGTCACCGCCAAACACCGGCAACATATCTGTCCAGGCTTCAACGTCGTAAACGACGCCATAGTTACGACCATAGTCAAATGAACCGGCATCTGCATACTTCAGACCAGCGAAAGCGAGTTTCATGTAACCATTGCCGCCAGCAGATTCAGTGTCATTCGCAATCATTTTACCCAGCGCCTGCCCATAACCAGTCAGCTCTGGAGTAATTTGAGTTTCACCTCTGAATCCCAGCTCTACGATAGATTCATCACCATCGTCACCCGGATTGTCAGAGAAAGTATGACGTGCATCGACTTTCCCGTAGAGATCCAGTTTGTTACCGTCTTTATTGTAGATTTCCGCTGCATTTGCTGCACCAGCCACCAATAATGCCGGAACAATAATTGCCAATACTTTTCTTTTCATTATTTATTTCCTTTAAATAATAATGTTTATGAATGCTTTTAGAAATGTCAGCATTGCAGCGGCGATATTATCTATAGAGTTCATTTTATTTTAAAGTAAAGATGTAACTATTTTATATTAAACATTGCAAAATGTTTCAATCATTTTAAGGGTGTATTTATAGTGTGGTTAATATTTTCCGTTTTGATATAATGCATTGATTTCATTGATTTAGCGTTGTTTTGTAGTGGTGGTATTTGTAACGGTTATATTTATAAGATGAGAGGTTTTCAAAAGCGAGGAACAAAAAAAAAGCCCGATAAAAAAGTTTATCGGGCCTGCTTTAGATGAAAAAATTAACGAGTGCAGTGTAAAACAACAAAAGGCTAATAACGGTTTTATAGTTGCATGAACCGAATAAAAAAGAAAGTCTGAAAACGGATTGTGGAATATTTAATGAATGAATTTGAAATATTAAAACATATAACAAAACTATTTATTTACGCCTGAACATCGCCTTTCGGCCCCTGCGCTGGGTGAGAATTGTGCGCTACCCCACAAAATTGCCGAAGATCAAACGATCGGCATTTTGCATACCGGCAGGACCGACCAGTACTACTCAGCGCGCAAAGAGTCGCTATAATGTGACCGCAATCACATTTGTTCCTTAAGTGGAATTGCGGCAACAACGGTTTTTCTCGTTAAATGAGAGTGTTATATGGAAGAAACAATGACGCGTGGCCCTGGCGGAAAGCTGGCGTTATGGGTTTTTTATGCGTTCTGTGGCTATTTTATTTGGGCGATGGGGCGTTACTTTTGGGTGATAAGCGACGTGGAATCCATTCCCGGCGCAACGCTGGACGGTGAAATCGCATCAACCTCTGGCAAGCTACTGGGTGCCCTGGCCGGTTTTATCGTGCTGGGCATCGTCGGGTTGATCCTCGGCGGCATTGCCTGGTATACCCGTCCGCGCCAGATTCAGGAATGATGCGCTGAGCGAAACTTGTTATGCTCATGGCCTTTAAAGGGAATAAAGAGCCTACGTATGACAATCGATGCCTGGCAGCAGCGTTTCGAACGCTGGTTCGCTCAACATTACCCCGGTGGCGACGCCGCCCACGATATTTCCCATTTCCGCCGTGTCTGGCATACAGCCAGACACATTGCCGCAGACGAGCCGGTCAACTTACTGGTGCTACTCACCGCCTGCTATTTTCACGACATCATCAGCCCGCCCAAAAATCATCCCGATCGTTCCCGCGCGTCGCGGTTATCCGCCGAACGCACGCTGGCTATTCTGCGGGAGGATTTCCCCGACTTCCCGGATGAACACTTTGCTGCTTTAGCCCATGCCATTGAAGCGCACAGTTATAGCGCACAGATACCGCCGCTGACGCTGGAAGCGAAAATTGTGCAGGATGCCGACCGTCTTGAGGCGTTGGGCGCAATTGGCCTTGCGCGCGTGTTTGCCGTATCGGGTGCCATGAACACGCCGCTGTTTAACGCGGACGACCCGTTTGCCGATGCTCGACCCTTAGACGACAAACGCTGGGCGCTGGATCACTTCCAGACCAAACTGTTACGTTTACCGCAAACCATGCAAACGGCAAGCGGGCGTAGGCTTGCCAGGCATAACGCTGATTATCTGGTGCAGTTTATGGCGAAATTAAGCGCCGAGCTGCGTGGCGACCCGCTGGGGAGCGATGAGTCGGTAGTGCGCCGATTTGCGCCGCTGGAATGAATTTCCTGCGGCAAAGTATGGTAATCTCACGCTTATTTGTCTGGTCTGGTTGAATCTATGCAACAGAGTGAGTCACTGAGCGCGGCCCCGCATCGGGCGGTTGAAACGGATGCTCAGGCACTGCTTGAACATGTGCTGGAAATTTACGATCTGAAAACCGTTGTCGCGCAGTTGAATGCGGTAGGCGAACAGCACTGGAGCCCGGCCATCGTTAAACGCATGGTGACGCTTGCGCGTGCCAATACGCGTTTAGGTGAAAATGAGATAGCACAGCTGGCGGCGTTACTGCCCAAACCGCCTGCGCATCATCCCCATTACGCGTTTCGTTTTGTTGACCTGTTTGCCGGTATCGGCGGTATTCGTTATGGGTTTGAAGCCATCGGCGGGAAGTGCGTGTTTACCAGTGAATGGAACAAACATGCGGTGCGTACCTATAAAGCGAACTGGTACTGCGATCCGAACGAGCACCAGTTCAACGCCGATATTCGTGATATCACCTTAAGTCATCACACTGATATCAGCGATAGCGAAGCCCAGGCGCATATTCGGCAACACATTCCCCAGCACGATGTTTTGCTCGCAGGTTTCCCGTGCCAGCCATTCTCGCTGGCGGGCGTCTCCAAGAAAAATGCATTAGGTCGCGCGCACGGTTTTGCCTGCGATACGCAGGGCACGCTGTTTTTTGACGTGGTCCGCATCATCGACGCCCGCCGCCCGCCCATCTTTGTGCTGGAGAACGTCAAAAATCTGAAAAGCCACGACGGCGGCAAAACCTTCCGCATTATTATGCAAACCCTGGATGAACTGGGATACGAAGTCTCTGATGCGGCGGATATGGGCGCGGATGACCCGAAAATTATCGACGGGCAGCACTTTTTACCGCAGCACCGCGAACGCATCGTACTGGTGGGCTTTCGTCGCGATCTCGGCCTGCATAAAGGGTTTACCCTGCGCGATATACCTCATTACTACCCGGCGCGTCGTCCTGAATTTGGCGAACTGCTTGACCCGCAAGTAGATGAGAAATTCATCCTGACCCCGGTACTGTGGAAATATCTTTACCGCTACGCACGTAAGCACCAGGCGAAAGGCAACGGCTTTGGTTACGGCATGGTTGACCCGACGTGCCCCGGCAGCGTGGCACGTACTCTCTCTGCGCGTTATTACAAAGATGGTGCGGAGATCCTTATCGATCGCGGCTGGGATAAAGCGCTGGGCGAGAAGGATTTCGACGATCCACAAAATCAGCTGCATCGCCCACGCCGCTTAACCCCACGGGAATGCGCGCGCCTGATGGGCTTTGAAAAACCGCAGGGGCATCAGTTCCGTATTCCGGTTTCTGATACGCAGGCCTACCGCCAGTTTGGCAACTCGGTGGTGGTGCCGGTCTTTGCTGCCGTAGCGCGTCTATTGCGTTCACGCATTCTCCAGGCCGTCACAATGCGAGAGAAAAATGGCGGACGTTCACGATAAAGCCATCCGCAGCAAAAACATGCGGGCAATCGGCACGCGTGATACGGCGATTGAAAAACGCGTCGCCTCGCTGCTTGCCGAGTGCGGCTTTACCTGGACGGCGCAGGAGAAAAACCTACCCGGCCGGCCTGACTTTGCACTGGAGGATTACCGCTGCGTTATTTTCACCCACGGCTGCTTCTGGCATCACCACGACTGCTATTTGTTTAAAATTCCGGCTACCCGAACCGAGTTCTGGCTGGCAAAAATCGCCAGTAATGTGGCGCGCGATAGCCGTGATGTTGCCCGATTGCATCAGATGGGTTGGCGGGTATTGATTATCTGGGAGTGCGCCCTGCGCGGGCGTGAAAAACTGGCTGATAACGACCTGAAGGAACGGCTGGAAGAGTGGATCTGCGCCAGCGAGGGTAGCGCGCAGATCGGCACTCAGGGAATGTCGCAGCTGACGGTTACTTGTCAACCTGACACGATGTAACGCTGCTTTTCGCGCCCACCAAATACTTTCCTAACGTCACCAGCACCACCGCGGCGATGATAATCACCAGCGCCAGCCACTCGATGCCAGACAACCGCTCGCCGTTAAACCCGGTACCCAGCAGTACCGCCACCACCGGGTTAACATAGGCATAGCTGGTAGCGACCGCAGGCGACACGTTGCGGATCAAAAACATATACGCGTTAATGGCAATGATGGAGCCGAAAACGGCCAGATATGCCACCGCCAGAAAGCCAGAGGTATCCGGCATGGTCGTCAGACGCTCGCCCGTCAGTAACGAGGCGCTCATCAGCACGATACCTGCCGCCAGCATTTCAATCGCACCGGCCATCATGCCGACGGGTAATTCGATGCGCGATCCGTAAACAGAACCAAAAGCCCAGCTCATCGAACCTATCAAGATTAATACCGCGCCCCACGGATTACCGCTGAGGTTGCCGCCGCTATTGAGGAGAATGATCCCGGCAAGACCGATGGCGATCCCCAACCATTCGAGTTTCCGCGTTGCGATACCAAAAAAGCGGCTGAAGCAGAGTGTAAACAGCGGCACCGTCGCGACCATGACGGCAGCAATACCGGAAGGCACATTTTGATGTTCGGCGACGGTCACCAGGCCGTTACCCACTGAAAGCAGCAGGACGCCAATCAATGCGGCATTCAATAATGGACGCCAGGCGGGGAGGCGATGGCCGGTAAGGAGCAGATAGCCCAGCAGCAACGTTCCCGCTGAAAGAAATCGCACGCCTGCCATCATAAACGGGGGCCAACTGGCCACGCCGATGCTGATGGCGAAGTAGGTCGAGCCCCAGATAATGTAGAGCGCAAATAATGCACCGATAAGCGGTAACAGCTGTTTGATACGCATAATTTCTCACGGGAAAACACAAAGGCGGGATATAGTAAGCGGCAAAATGATTCTCTGCGAGTGCTTTTATTCGTTGTGTTATGTTGAATTTATGTATGTAAAATGTATGACGTGTGTAACCCGTACATTTGCTCCATACTGTGTGATTAATAAACAAAAATTGAAAGGAATGAATTGTGGCGGGAAGTAGTTTATTAACCTTACTGGATGATATTGCCACGCTGCTGGATGACATCTCGATGATGGGCAAGCTGGCGGCGAAGAAGACGGCGGGCGTGCTGGGCGACGATCTGTCGCTGAATGCGCAGCAGGTTTCTGGCGTACGCGCGAATCGTGAACTGCCGGTGGTCTGGAGCGTGGCGAAAGGTTCGCTGCTCAATAAAGTGATCCTTGTACCGCTGGCGTTGTTGATCAGCGCGTTTATTCCCTGGGCCGTCACCCCGTTGTTAATGGTCGGCGGGGCATTTCTGTGCTTCGAGGGGGTTGAGAAAGTAGTGCATACGCTGCATGCGCGTAAGCACAAAGAGGATGATGCCGCGCGGCAGCAGCGCTTAGATGCCATCGCCAACCAGGATCCGATGGTGTATGAGCGCGATAAAGTAAAAGGCGCAATTCGCACCGACTTTATTCTTTCCGCCGAAATCGTCGCTATTACGCTCGGTATCGTGGCAGAAGCCCCACTGCTGAATCAGATCTTGATACTGTCCGGTATCGCCGTGCTGGTCACCCTCGGCGTTTACGGGCTGGTCGGCGTTATCGTTAAACTCGATGATATGGGCTACTGGCTGGCCGACAAAAAGAATGCGCTGGCGCAGGGTATGGGCAAAGGCTTACTTTTTATCGCGCCGTGGTTGATGAAAATATTGTCAGTGGTCGGTACGCTGGCGATGTTTTTGGTTGGCGGTGGGATTGTGGTTCACGGCGTTGCGCCGTTGCATCATGCCATTGAAGGGTTTGCCGCGCAGCAAGGGGCGCTGGTCGCAACGCTGCTGCCGACGGTGGCCAATCTGGTACTTGGTTTTATTATCGGCGCAGTGGTCGTTGCGGTGGTGAATGGCATTAATCGCCTGCGCCAGCGCGAAGGATAAAAAGTGCGCGTCGACTACGCAAACCCGTTCGCGATCGACTAATGTGAAATTGTTTCACCCTGATACCGGAGGCAACGATGGTCTTTTTGGTCAGTGATGAAGTTCGGTCTAAAAACGGCGGTCAGCGTATGGTCGTGACGGGCTATGCCAGTGGAATGGTTGAGTGCCGCTGGTATGATGGTTTTGGCGTCAAGCGGGAAGCCTTCCGTGAAGATGAGCTGATGCCCGGCGGCGATCGCGCGCAAGAGAAAGCATAGCGAAAACGCGTGTCCGGCCTACAAGGTACTGGAAATTCACTATATTGCAGACCCCTTGTAGGCCGGATAAGCGTAGCGCATCAGGCGATGTTGCGTTTTTGACTCGATACTTAGATTGTTGTACATCATGAATTCTAAGCTGTTTTTCCGTTCAGGAGTGAGTACGTTGTCTTCGCACCAGGAGTTTTGCCGGGAGCCTTTGTGCATCCTGTAGCCCCCGAAAAATCCCCCGGTTGGTTGAGAAAGCTTGGCCAACACTCCAGACCCGACAGAGTGGTAAACCTCTGCTTTTGCGTTGTGTTGCTGTTTTCGACGTTACTGACGTGGCGTGAAACGGTCGTGCTGGAAGAAGCGTATATCTCCAGCCAGCGTAATAATCTGGAAAACGTTGCCCGCGAAATGGACGGGCAGTTGCAGTTCAATGTCGACCGTCTGCTTTTTTTTCGTCATGGCATGCAGGCTGCGCTCCAGGCACCGCTGGCGTTTGAAGTTCTGCGCAACGCTGAAGACGAATTCGCCCGAAAGCGGCATCAGCCAGACTGGCATATCGCGCTGGAAAATCGCCGAACCCTGCCGCTCAATGGCGTGTCGGATGCTTTTGTGGATCAGTCAGCGCTTTTATCGCGTGATAACCCTATGGTCACCAACGAGTTCACCGCGACGCTTGAGTTGGGCTATCTGTTACGACTTTCTACGATTACTAAAAATCACCTTTCGCGCTTTTCGCCGCGCATGCTGTATGTATCGCGGGCCGGATTCTTCCTGAGCAGCGAACCGGTGACCCGCAATATTACCGAGCAGTTTTATGAGCTGGTGACCAGCCCATGGTTCATACAGCAATCTGAACGCTTGAATCCAGGGCGCGGCGTACGCTGGTACACGTCATTCTCCAGCGATAAGCAGCACGAAGCGCAGATGGTCACGGCATCGGTGCCGCTGAATTATCAGCACTATTGGTTTGGCGTGCTGGCCGCACAGCTTTCGGTCAGGGAAATGGGCGATTTTTTACTGCGTGCCGTGGAGGGCGAGACGGAAGGGGAGTATCAGCTTTACGACAGCCGAATGAACCTGATTGCCTCATCTGACCCACAAATAACGCCGCTTACGCAGGAAGTGCAGGCCCAGCTTGCGCGCGCCTATGAAGACAATAATCGCGGCAGTTTGCGCGACATGACGCGCTACATTAGCTGGGAAAAGCTGCGTAATTTCGACGGCGTCCTGTTGCGTATACACAGCCTGGAAGAGGGGCTGAAAGGCGATTTCGGGCGTATCAGTATCGCGCTGACGCTACTGTGGGTGCTGTTCACCGCCATGCTGATTCTCTCGTGGGTGGTTATCCGCCAGATGGTCAGCAATATGTCTACCTTACAGGAGTCCCTCCAGTGGCGCGCCTGGTACGATGCTCTGACGCGTTTATATAACCGTGGTGCATTGTTCGAACGTGCCGCTACGGCATCGGCGCAATGCCGCGAGGCGGGAAAACCGCTGGCCGTTCTGCAACTCGATCTCGATCACTTTAAATCGATTAACGATCGCTACGGCCATCAGGCGGGAGACCGCGTGCTGGCGCATATCGCCCGCTTAATTGCCAATAAAATACGTGAAGGAGATATTGCCGGGCGCGTAGGTGGAGAGGAGTTCTGCGTTGTCCTGCCAAACGCCACGCTGGCGCAGGGGCGGGAGATAGCGGAGCGGATCCGTGAATGTATCAACCGCCGCGAGATTCTGGTCTCGAAAGGGCAAATCCTCCGCGTGAGCGCCTCCGTTGGGGTTTCTGCCAGCGACGATGAGCTAAGTCGTTACGATTTTGCCTATCTGCAATCGGTGGCCGATCGTCGCCTCTATCAGGCGAAAGAAGCCGGACGTAATCAGGTACGCGCCGAAGACTAAGCGCCAAGAAAGTGGCTGAGGCCTTCGTCCCAGCCACTCGGGCCATGCCGCTGCGTATAATAGACCCGTTGCGGATCGTCATTTTTCAAATGAATGCCTTCGCGGCTCAGGCTTTTTACGACAACGGCATAATCGGTGCTATCCAGCAGATCCGCATCGTTAGGGCCATCGCCCAGGCCAAGAGAAAGACGGCTGTGGCCTTCACGTTGTAACATTCTGCGGCGCAGAAAACTCACTGCCTGGGCCTTACCGCTTTGCTCATCGAGCACGTGCCAGAAGCGCGCACCCTGAATAAAACGCAGCCCAAGCTGATGTAGCGCCGCAGAAAACGCTGCCATGCGTTCATCCGTATCGCGCCAGATAAGCGTCTCAGAAGCCTCCTGAAGGCGCGCAAGCGCCGCATGTTTGTCATTCAGGCCTGACCATTCACTGAGTACCTGCGCGTCGACATCAGAAATAGCGGTAAATTTATAACCCTCGCGTTCGCGAAGATGGTGCAGGACGCCAACAATATCGTCATGTGTTGCCCCGCAAATAATGCGTGGCCACGATTCGTCATCCTGCCATTTTGCATCAAGCTGGATAACCGCGCCGTTTTCAGCAATAAACGGGCGGCCTTCCAGACCAATTTCTTTCTGAATAAGCATCATTTCGGCGGCAGTTTTGCTGCTACAGAGGATAACCGGAACATCCCGCTGTTTTAGACGCATCAGCCAGGAGGCGGCAGGTTGCCAGTCATAAGTGTGATTATCCAGCAAGGTGCCGTCCAAATCGGTGAAGATAACCAGCGGTTGTTGCCGATCAAACATAAGATCTCCTTATGCACACAAGGGTTATTAAGAAAAATCTCAAAATAATAAAACGGTATAATTGAGATAAAACTGACCGCAACCCGCGTCGAATGCTGGCTCCAGTCTCCTTCACCGATGCATTGTCTGTGAGAGGAGTGATGGCTTTGGTGAATAAATCTTGTCATTGGATATAAACGCAGATAATGTTTCATCCACATCAGATTTCCTGGTGTAACGAATTTTCGATGACTTCTTGCAGATGCAAGTTTGATCCCGACTCCTCAAGCGTCGGGATTTTTTTATCCCCGTCTTCAACGATTTATTTCGGTCACGCTAAAGTCGTGAATATCCAGCTCAAACGCTTCAGCCAGTTCTCTCCACGTATGGTATTCACGGCCATCGACACTCACATGATAGGGGTCGTCAGCGGCACGATGGATTTCGCTTTCGCTGATTTCATTGATTGCAGCCAGCAGCGCATCAACGTTAACGCCGTGGGTCGCTTTGGCATTGTTCATCATGACTACCTCTTACCGCCCGTGCAATAATAAGTATATCCGGCATTTATTAATGTGCTCGTTTTGTGAGCACCTATGTGGCTGGCGAAGAAAGCAGCAGTTATGCAGTAAAGCGCTGTCAGCGGGGGAGTTTTGTTCTACACTGGCAAAAACGTTGAGGAGATTGCGTATGCAGGTAAACGATCGTGTTACGGTCAAAACGGATGGCGGCCCGCGCCGTTCGGGCGTGGTACTGGCGATTGAGCAGTTCAGTGAAGGAACGATGTATCTGGTCTCGCTGGAAGATTATCCGCTCGGAATCTGGTTTTTCAATGAAAATGGCCACCCGGACGGTATTTTTGTCGAGAAAGTAGACTAAAACGAGAACAAATTGACTGGCGGTGTTATCCGCCAGCAAGTCGTCATTAACGCATATTCACGTAAATGCCGGAGGTGACATTATCCGCTAAACGCACAACGTGATAGATCACTTGCTTATTATGCGTTTTAATTTTCCTCTTGATATTACCCTTGTGTGACGATACCGTCTTGGCCTTAATATTCATTTGATCTGATATCTGTATCGTTCCCTGTCCCGACATCCACATCCTTAACATGCTCGATTCCGTTCGACTTAACGATAATGTCGACATGTTGATCTGTTTTACGTTGTCAGTTTCTTTTTTCAGATAATTCCCTAAAATATCATCTAATGTCTCTGGTTTTATCGATTTGGAACTAATTAACAGATTACTCCTAACCAGTAAATATTCATCAAAATGGATATTCGCAATCGCCATAAAAACAATAAACAGCGTTCTGGGGTGTTGATTAATGATTTCTTTAATATGCTGACTGCTCTGTGCATCGTGGATAAAACAGTCTTCATTAATGAACACAACAGACGGGTTGCGGGCCAAACATAGAGCCGCAAGTCCGTCGACGTCGCTGATGTTATCAATATCGCGTTTTTTAACCCCTCGACTCGTCAAGTACCCTATCAATCCTAGCCGGGTGTAACTGCATAGATCCATAATAATCGTTGACATGGCATACCCTCACTCAATGCGTAACGATAATTAACCCCTTGCCTGAGCGCTTCATAACGTACTGAGCAAATTTATAAAACTAACAACCAAGCGAAGACGATCAGGCGGCCTAAACTATCCCGTAAAGTTACGTATAATTTGCCAGGAATCTTCTTAAAGTAAAGTAAATGTTATGATCTGTGAGTAGAGTAAAAACAAATAATCCGCGCCAGATATATCCTGGTTGATGTTTTATAAATTTCTTTTTAGGAATTTCCTTACAATAAGAACAGTAAAATTATGGGGAATTGAAGCGGGGTAACTCGCTGATAAT
Source organism: uncultured Pseudocitrobacter sp. (assembly GCA_913778145.1). GTDB lineage: Bacteria > Pseudomonadota > Gammaproteobacteria > Enterobacterales > Enterobacteriaceae > Pseudocitrobacter. The sequence goes on along the minus strand of CAJYVI010000025.1, from coordinate 4,036 downwards.
ATCAGCTAAAAGGTCAAATATTTCGCTAAATAAATGTTCACAAAACGGAGCAATAAGCGGCATTAGCGCCGCCATTAATAATATCCCTACAGTTAATGTGACCGGGAAGCCGATAACGAATACGGATAATTGTGGTGCCATTCGATTAAGCATCCCCAACGCAAGGTTTACCGTGAGCAGCAGCGTAATCACCGGTAAGGCCAACATCAGGCCATTAAGGAAGATAAGACCGCCAGCCCGTGAAAGGGCCAGAAAGGCATTGCTGTTAAGCGGCTCGCCGCCAATGGGCAGGGTGTGAAACGTATCGACCAGCAGGGATATGAGCCACAAATGGCCGTTAAAAACCAGAAATAACAGCATAGCGAGCATATCCATAATTCGTGCCAGTACGGGCATATTCAGGTTGCTGCCAGGGTCGACAAAGGTCGCAAACGACAGCCCCATTTGCAGGCCGATAATTTCCCCTGCGGTACGCACGGCAGCAAAGGCAAACTGCATGGTAAAGCCCAGCGCGATGCCGATCAGTATTTGCTGTAGCGCCAGCCAAAGCGCATTCGGCGAGAAAAGCGGGACGTCTGGCACCGGGATGGCGGGGGCGATAACCACGGTTATCACTAGCCCAAGCCCCAGTTTGACGCGTTTGGGCACTGTACGTTCGCTGAGAATGGGGGCGGTTGAAATCAATGCCAGCACGCGCAATAACGGCCAAAAGTAGAGGCTTATCCAGTGGATCCACTGATCGCTGGTAATGTTAAGCATTCGATTAGCCGATGATATACGGAATGTTTGTGAACAGGGTGCGAACGTAATCAAGCAGCAGGTTAAGCATCCACGGCCCGGCGACCACGATGGCGATAAACACGGCGATGATCTTGGGAATAAACGACAGCGTCATTTCGTTGATCTGCGTCGCCGCCTGCAAAATGCTGATAACCAGCCCCGTTATCAACGCCACCAGCAGCAGCGGCGCGGCCAGCGCCAGGGCGACTTTCATCGCTTCGGTGCCCATCATCATCACAGATTCCGGTGTCATGGCGGGCTCCTGTTAACTGTAAAAACTTTGCGCCAGCGAACCAACCAGCAGTTGCCAGCCGTCGACGAGCACGAACAGCATCAGCTTAAACGGCAGGGCAATCGTGGCGGGTGGCACCATCATCATCCCCAGCGCCATTAACACGCTGGCGATCACCAGATCGATAATCAGGAACGGAATAAAAATGGTGAAGCCAATCTGGAAGGCGGTTTTCAGCTCGCTGGTCACGTAAGCAGGCAGAAGAATGCGCAGCGGCACCGCTTCCGGGCCTTCAATGGGGGCACTGTTCGCGAGACGCGCAAACAGCGCCAAATCGGCCTCGCGCGTCTGGCGCAACATAAACTCGCGCAGCGGCTGCGAACCTTTATCCATTGCTTCCTGCAACGAAATTTTGTCTTCGCTGAAAGGCTGATAGGCATCGGTGTAAATCTTATCGATGACCGGCGACATAATAAAAAAGGTCAGAAACAGGGCCAGCCCAAGCAGCACCTGATTCGGCGGTGCAGAGGGCGTTCCCAGCGCGTTACGCAGCAGGCCGAAGACGATAATGATGCGGGTAAAACTGGTCATCATCAGCAAAATCGCCGGAATAAACGTCAGCGAGGTGATAAACACCAGCGTCTGTACCGGCAGCGACCAGCTTTGACCGCCGCCCGGTAACGGCTGGCTGACCAGCCCCGGTAATTGCGCGTATGCGGCGGGCGAGAGTAATAACAACGCGGGGATGAAGACAGCAAAAAAGCGGCGCATCAGGATCTCCCGGAACGCTTAAGAACGCTTTTCATCAATGATGAAAAATCGGCGGCAACAGGCTGCACAGGGTGAGCATCCGGTGACGCGGGCGGCAACGTGTGCAGCAGGGTGACCTGCTGCGCAGTGACGCCCAGTACCAGTCGCGCATCCTCTACGTTCACCACCACCACGCGCTCGCGTGGGCCGAGCGAGGCGCTGGCGCTGACTTTCAGGCCCTGCGATCCTCGAACACTATTGCCGCCGACGCCAAACCGTTTGGCAATCCATGCTCCTGCGAGAATCAGCAGAATAATGCCGAGCAGCGCGCCGCTCACCTGAATCAGCGGTGAGGCATCGGGCGCAGACGCATGCGTGACGGTGGCGTGGGGCTGTGTTTTCATGTTTAGCGGCTCAGGCGACGCATACGCTCGGACGGCGTAATAATGTCGGTGATGCGCACGCCATATTTGTCGGCCACGACCACCACTTCGCCCTGGGCAATCAGATAGCCGTTGATCAGGATATCCAGCGGTTCGCCCGCCAGACCGTCCAGTGCCACCACGGACCCCTGTGTCAGACGCAGCAGTTCTTTGATGGTCATGCGGGTGCGGCCCAACTCAACGGTCAGCTTGACCGGGATATCCATAATCAAATCGATATCCTGCAACGTACCGCTGACGTCGCCGCCGCCCAACTGCTGGAACACGGCATCCGCTGCGCTTTTGCCGCTGTTGGATTGTTGTTCATTCAACGCTTCAGCCCACAGATCGTCCATTGCGCCGCCATTCTCGTCGGACGGGTTATTCATATCACTCATTTGGGCTGTTCCTCATTCAACGAATTCAAAATCGGGTTAATCAGGTGTTCGACGCGTAACGCATATTGTCCTTTTACCGTACCGTACTGGCTGGTCAGCACCGGCACGCCATCGACGTGCGCGATAATACGATCGGGCTTCTCAATGGGCAGCACATCGCCGGGTTTTAGCTTCAGGATCTGTGACAATCGCAGGGAGATGTCGGCAAAGTTCGCCACCAGTTCGAGTTCGGAATGCTGCACCTGACGCACCAGATTTTCGCGCCAGTTCTGGTCTTCGCTGCGCGAGTTTTCCAGCGGCGGGTTTACCAGCAGTTCACGCAACGGTTCGATCATGCTGAACGGCAGGCAGATATTGAACTCGCCGGTCAGGTTGCCGATTTCAACGTGGAAGGGCGTATTGACCACAATGTCGTTGGGCGACGTAGTGATATTGGTGAATTTCACCTGCATCTCGGAACGTACATATTCGACTTCAAGCGGGTTAATCGCTTTCCACGCATCGCTGTAGCCTTCGAGTGCCAGCTTCAGCATGCGGTTAATGACGCGTTGTTCCGTATGGGTAAACTCGCGGCCTTCTACCTTGGTCGGGAAACGGCCATCGCCGCCAAACAGGTTATCCACGGCGATAAACACAAGGCTCGGTGAGAACACGAACAGCCCGGTGCCGCGCAGTGGTTTCAGGTGAATCAGATTCAGGTTGGTCGGCACGGGAAGATTGCGCGCAAACTCGTGATACGGCTGAATTTTAATCGCCCCGACGGTAATGTCCGGGCTGCGACGCAGCAGGTTAAACAGCCCCATACGGAACTGACGCGCAAAGCGTTCGTTGATGATTTCCAGCGCCTGCAAACGCTCGCGCACCACGCGACGCTGGGTGTTGGGATCGTAAGGACGAATGTCGTTTTCGCCCGCCACGCCAGCCTGCGGCTCATCGCGATTATCGCTGTCGCCGTTGAGCAGCGCGTCGATTTCGGCCTGTGAAAGAATGCTATCGCCCATGAGGTTATCGCAGAATAAAGGCGGTGTAGAGAACGTCAGTCACGTCCTGTTTCGGATGCCCGGCAATTAACGGCGTGCTCAGCGTCTCTTTAATGGCGGCAGCCAGTTTTTGCTTCCCGGCGTCGGTCGCCAGCTGCGCGGCGTCCTGGCGAGAAAGCAGCAGTAACAGTCGGCTGCGCACTTCCGGCAGATACTCATTCAGACGTGCGCGCGTCGCTTCGTCTTTTAGACGCAAGGTAATGCCGAGATAAAGCACGCGATCCGCATCGCCGAGATTTAGCGTAAAGGTATCCAGCGCGAAAAAGACCGGCGCGGCAGGGGGCGGCGTCTCGGCCTTGCTTTCCGTGGCGTTGTGTTGCTGCATCCGCCAGTAGCTGTAACCGGCGGTCGCTATGGCGGCGAGCGTCACGAGGATCAGCAGCGGCAGCCAGATGGCGCGTTTGCGGTTTTTGG
>CAJYVI010000024.1 GCA_913778145.1 uncultured Pseudocitrobacter sp. | reverse complement strand
ATCTTTACCCGGGTTCATCACGTCGCTTACCCAGTACGGCGTCCAGGTGTAATAGAGCACCGGTTTGCCTTCTTTATAACGGGTGATGGTATCGGCCATCATCGCCGCATAGTTACCCTGATTGTGGGTGACGGTTTTGGTCAGACCATAGGCGTCCAGTTGGTGGTTAATCGCCGCTTCACAGCCCCAGCCAGGGTTACAGCCGGTTAAGTCCGCTTTGCCGTCGCCATTGCTGTCGAACAGTTTGGCGATTTTCGGATCTTTTAGCTGCTCGATATTGGTGATGTGGTACTGTTCAGCGGTTTTCTTGTCGATCAGATAACCCTGAGCCGCACCGTTTACAAATACGCCTTCACGGTAGAATTTCTTATCGCCCCCGGCGGCGGCATACATATCGTCGTGCAGCGGCTGCCAGTTAACGGCGGTAAAGGTGGAATCGCCGGACGCCAGCGAGGTGTACGCGACGTTGTAGTCGACTTCATCGGGCTTATTAACGGTGTAGCCCAGCTTTTCCAGCGCACGGCTGACCAGCAGAGTCTGGAAAGTTTCTTCGGTGATGGTGCTCTGAATCGGCTGAACGGTAATACCTTTGCCCGGTAAATCCGCCGCAAAGGTGCTGGTGGAAACAAGGGTGGCGAAGGCTGTGGCTAACATTACGCTATGTCGCATCGTTGTTCCTTTTTTATGATGAATAAGGTTTGCAGTGCCCGGCGCGCGATGCGCCGGGTAAAAACAGGATTACTTACTGAAAGGACGGGTCAGCAGACCCAGCGGGCCGGTGGTGTACCAGCGGCGGTTACCACGGCTGCGGGAATCGCGGCCCACGGCTTGCGTCAGGCGGTCGAGGATAATCGCCAGAATAACGATCCCGACGCCGCCCACGGTAGCGAGGCCCATATCAAGACGGCCAATACCGCGCAGAACCATCTGCCCCAGGCCGCCCACAGCGATCATCGAGGCGATAACCACCATAGAGAGCGCCAGCATCAGCGTCTGGTTCACACCCGCCATAATGGTGGGCATCGCCAGCGGCAACTGCACTTTAAACAGCATCTGGCGCGGGCTGGCACCGAATGAGCGCGACGCTTCAATCAGATCCGCCGGCACCTGGTTAATTCCCAGAATGGTCAGACGCACAATCGGCGGCAGGGCGAATATAATCGTCACCACCACGCCCGGCACATTACCGATACCGAACAGCATCACGATTGGCACAAGGTACACAAACGCAGGCGTGGTCTGCATGGCATCCAGCAATGGGCGAATGATTTTCGCTGCTCGCGGGCTTCGCGCCAGCCATATCCCCAACGGTAGCCCGATGATGATACAGAACAGCAAGGCGGTCAGAACCAGCGCCAGGGTAACCATCGCCTGCGACCAGGCACCAATTGCGCCAATGGCAATCAGCGACACCAGCGTGGCGACACCCATGCTGAGGCTCGACATCTGCCAGGCAATCAGCGCGAAAACGAGAATTGCGACCGGCGCGGGCATCCCCAACAGCAACTGCTGGAAGGCGCTAAGAATGTAATCGATCGGTACGCGGATCCCCTGGAATACCGGGCGGAAGTGCAGCACCACCCAGTCGATCCCGTGCGTTACCCAGCTATCGAGCGGGATCAGCGTCTTATGGAACGGATCCATAATGTTGAAATGTTCCGGCTGCGGCGCGGGGGCGCTGGTCAGCCAGTCTGCGCCGCCACCGCCGTCGGCAGGCGCGCTGCCCCAGGCGTCGGCGGATTGTGCGGCGTTATCGGCCGCCGGTGCGGTATCCCACGGATTGGATTGATCAGCCATTGTTTGTCACCTCGCGATCTAAAGCCTGAAGAAGCATGCGTTTAGAAATAACGCCAACGTACTGCTGTTCTTCCCCAACAACCGGAACCGCGCACGGTGCCTGGCCGACGTGAGAGAGCAATTCGCTGAGCGGTGTTTCTGCGTCAACCACTAATGGCGGATCCAACAAGGCGCTTTCAATTCCCTGACCTGCGCTCAGGGCGGCTTTCAGCGTATCGATTGAGACAATTCCAACAAACTTATTTCCACGTTCGATGACATAACCATATTCACGGTCATCATCCTGCAATAATTTCAGTGCGGAACGCGGGCCGAATCCTGGCGTTTTTCGGATAATCCCAGCCGGGCTTCGACGGGCGATATCTTTCGCGCTAAATACCTGGCTGATATCGACACCACGGAAGAAGGTGCGCACATAATCATTGGCCGGATTATTGAGAATTTCATCCGGTGTGCCAACCTGTACCACTTCACCATTTTGCATAATAGCGATGCGATCGCCAATTCGCATGGCTTCGTCGAGATCGTGAGAAATAAATACGATGGTGCGCTGATGTTTGGCCTGTAATTTTACCAGCTCATCCTGCATTTCCGTTCGAATTAATGGATCGAGTGCCGAGAAGGCTTCATCCATTAATAAGATATCGGGGTTGATCGCCAGCGCACGGGCTAAACCAACGCGCTGACGCATACCGCCAGAAAGCTCGTCCGGGTAAGAGTGGGCATAATTTTCCAGCCCGACCTGACGCAGTGCGTCCAGCGCTTTCTCCTGACGCTCGGCGGTTGGAATGCCCGCCAGCTCCATACCGAAGGCGGCGTTGTCGACCACGGTCATATGCGGCATCAGGGCGAACGACTGAAAGACCATCGCGATTTTCTTTCTGCGCACCTCGCGAAGCTCGGCGTCAGAGATTTTGGCGATATCTACGCCATCAATCAGCACCTGCCCGCGGGTTGGTTCAATCAGGCGATTGAGAAGGCGTACCATGGTGGATTTGCCGGAACCGGATAATCCCATGATGACAAATATCTCGCCTTCTTCAATGGCCAGACTGGCGTCTTTAACGCCAAGCGATAATCCTGTTTTCTCCAGAATTTGTTCTTTGCTGAGGCCTTTTTCAATATATTTGAATGCGCGTTGTGGATGCTCACCAAATACTTTATAAAGATTTTTAACTTCTAATTTAATTGCCATGCAATAAAAGAATTCCCGTTATTTATTTATATCGATATGATTCCTGATGGAAATAATTACACGGGTATACCCTAACATACTGAGATTCTGTGACAACCCTTGGGAGGATTCTGCTTGCAAAATTATGACGGGCGAACGGCCGGGGCTTCCCATGATATAAGGGCTGAGGGCGATCTGAAATTTTCTGATATTTTTGTGTTTTCCCACCACAAATTTCACCTGAAAGCGATAGATTCAGGTGAAATGGGGTTGTAAATATCAGTATAGATGACTTGATATTATTTGTGTGATTAATTGGGATATTCGCAAAATAATCCGGCAAAAAGTGAGGGTTATTTTTGCCGGAAAATATGACTAAAAATCCCAGTCGTCGTCGGTGGTTTCGACCGCTTTTCCCATCACATAGGAGGAACCTGAACCGGAGAAAAAATCGTGGTTTTCATCGGCATTAGGTGACAGCGCCGCGAGAATAGCCGGGTTGACCTCGGCCATTTCTGCCGGGAACAGCGCCTCGTAACCCAGGTTCATCAGCGCCTTATTGGCGTTGTAGCAGAGAAACGCTTTTACCTCATCAACCCAACCGCTGTCGGCATAAAGCGCTTCGGTGTAAGCCAGCTCGTTATCATAGAGATCCATCAGCAAATCGAAGGCAAAATCTTTCAGCGCTTCACGTTCTGCTTCGCTCACTTTCTCCAGCCCTTTCTGATATTTATAACCGATGTAGTAACCGTGTACGGCTTCATCGCGAATAATCAGGCGGATGAGGTCGGCGGTATTGGTCAGCTTACCCCGGCTCGACCAGTACATCGGCAACCAAAAGCCAGAGTAGAAGAGGAACGACTCCAGAAATACGCTGGCGATTTTCTTCTTCAGCGGCTCATCGGCCTGATAACGCGCCAGCATCAGGTGCGCTTTTTTCTGCAATGGCGCATTTTCCTCGCTCCAGGCGTAGGCGGCATCCACGTCTTTGGTCTGGCATAGCGTGGAGAAAATCGAGCTGTAGGAGCGAGCGTGCACCGCCTCCATAAAGCTGATATTCGACATCACCGCTTCTTCGTGCGGCGTGAGCGAATCAGGCATCAACGATGGCGCGCCCACTGTATTCTGAATCGTATCCAGCAGCGTCAGGCCGGTAAATACGCGGATGGTCAGCTGCTGCTGGGCGGGTGTCAGGCCCTGCCACGCGGGGATATCATTGGAAAGCGGCACTTTTTCCGGCAGCCAGAAGTTGCTGGTCAGGCGGTTCCACACCTCCAGATCTTTATCGTCCTGAATCTTGTTCCAGTTGACGGCGCTGATGTGCGATAAACGGTTCATCCTTTTCTCCTTACAGCGCGCAGGACACGCAGCCTTCAATTTCAGTGCCTTCCAGCGCAAGCTGGCGCAGGCGAATGTAGTAGAGGGTTTTGATGCCTTTCTTCCAGGCGTAAATTTGCGCCTTATTGATATCGCGCGTGGTGGCGGTATCGGGGAAAAACAACGTCAGCGACAGCCCCTGATCGACATGACGCGTCGCTTCAGCGTAGGTGTCGATAATCGCCTGCGGGCCAATCTCGTAGGCGTCCTGATAGAGCGCCAGATTGTCGTTATTCATAAACGGCGCAGGGTAGTAAACACGCCCGGTTTTCCCCTCTTTGCGAATCTCCACCTTCGAGACTATCGGGTGAATGCTTGAGGTGGCGTGGTTGATATAGGAAATCGACCCCGTCGGCGGTACCGCCTGCAAATTCTGGTTATAGATGCCATAGCACATCACCGCTTCGCGCAGCTGCCGCCAGTTTTCGTGGCTCGGTAAGGTAATGCCTGAACGCTGGAAGAGGGCGCGAACACGATCGTGTTTTGGTTGCCAGTCGCCTTCCAGATATTGCGTAAAGTACTCACCGCTGGCGTAGCGCGATTGCTCAAACCCGACGAAGCGTTGCCCGCGCTCGCGCGCCAGCAGCATTGACGTATGCAGAGCATGCCAGGTGACGGTATAGAAATAGAGGTTGGTAAATTCCAGTGCTTCCGGGCTACCGTAGGCGATGCCTTCCCGCGCCAGATAACCATGCAAATTCATCTGTCCAAGCCCGATGGCGTGCGAGGCGGCGTTACCTGCTTCAATCGACGGCACCGAACGGATATGGCTCATATCGGACACCGCCGTTAGCCCGCGTATCGCGGTGGCAATGGTCAGGCCAAAGTTGGGCGAATCCATGGTATGCGCGATGTTCAGCGAGCCGAGGTTGCAGGAGATATCCTGCCCGGTGGCGGCATAATCGAGATTCTCATCGTAGGTTGAGGCGCTATTAACCTGCAAAATCTCCGAGCACAGGTTGCTCATGTTGATGCGCCCGGCAATTGGGTTCGCGCGGTTCACCGTATCTTCGTACATGATGTACGGATAACCGGATTCAAACTGGATCTCGGCCAGCGTCTGGAAGAAATCACGCGCTTTAATATATTTTTTGCGCACGCGCGTGTCTGCTTCCAGCTCGGCATACATTTCGCTGATGGCGATATCACCAAACGGTTTGCCGTACAGACGTTCCACATCATAGGGCGAGAAGAGCGCCATGTCGGCATTCCCTTTCGCTAGTTGGAACGTGATATCGGGGATCACCACGCCAAGCGAGAGCGTTTTGATGCGAATTTTCTCGTCGGCATTTTCCCGCTTGGTATCCAGGAAACGCAGAATATCCGGGTGATGTGCATGTAAATATACGGCCCCCGCGCCCTGACGCGCGCCGAGTTGGTTGGCGTAGGAAAAAGCATCTTCCAGCATTTTCATCACCGGAATCACGCCGGATGACTGGTTTTCAATGCGCTTAATTGGCGCACCGAATTCACGCAGATTCGACAGTAAAAAGGCCACGCCGCCGCCGCGTTTGGAAAGCTGAAGCGCCGAGTTAACCGCGCGGCCAATCGACTCCATATTGTCTTCGATACGCAGCAGGAAGCAGGAAACCAGCTCGCCGCGCTGCTGTTTACCACAGTTGAGGAAGGTCGGCGTCGCGGGCTGAAAACGACCAGAGAGCATCTCATCGGTAAGCTGGCAGGCCAGCGCTTCGTCGCCCTGGGCGAGCGTTAGCGCCACCATACAAACGCGGTCGGCGAAATGTTCCAGATAGCGTTTGCCGTCGAAGGTTTTCAGCGCGTAGCTGGTGTAAAACTTCCATGCTCCGAGGAAGGTCTGAAAACGAAAACCGCTGGCGTGTGCGTGATTAATCAGCGCAGTGACAAACGCGGGGGGATAACGTTTAAGCACGGCATCATCGTAATAGCCTTCAGCGACCAGCCAGCGCAGACGCGCGTCTGCGTCATCAAACGTGACGCTATTCGGCTGAACATGGGCGACCATAAAGGCATCTACGGCCTCGCTGTCTTTTTCAAACTGAATTTGCCCGTTCCGGTCATACAGATTCAGCATCGCGTTTAGCGCATGATAGTCAGGCATGGCCTGGGTTACACGTTCTGCGGTTGTCGTTGCCAAAATTCGCTCACTCCTTTTCGCACGGTGTCGATATCGTGTTGCGTGCCCATCAGCTCAAAACGGTAAAGCCAGGGAACGTGACATTTTTCGGCGATTACCGCGCCTGCGCGGCCGTAGGCGTCGCCAAAGTTTCGGTTTCCCGCGGCAATCACGCCGCGAATCAGCGAGCGGTTCTGCGGGTCGTTTAAAAAGCGGATCACCTGACGCGGAACCGCGCCCGCCGTACCGCCGCCGCCATAGCTGGGTACCACCAGAATGTACGGCTCCTCGACCTGGATACGCTCTCGCTCATTCAGCGGAATACGTACAGCAGGCAGCCCGAGGCGCACCATAAAGCGGTGCGTGTTCTCAGAGCTGCTGGAGAAGTAGACGAGGCGGCTCATGCGTGAGCGGCAATGGCATCGGGGCGCAGGCGATTGATCATATCCGGGCGGAAGCCGGACCAGCGGGTTTCCCCCGCGATCACCACCGGAAGCTGGCGAAAGCCCTGTTCACGCAGGGTGTCGGCCATTTCAGGATGCTGGTCGAGATTGACCATCTCGAAATCAAAGCCACGACTCTCCATTGCCCGTTTGGTAGCGTGGCACTGGATGCAGTTATTACGAGTGTAAATAGTAATGCGCATGATTCGTATTTCCATTTAAAATGACAATAGGGCGCAGTTAAGAGCGTCGGTCCGGGAGTGGTTACCTGAGAGGAATACTAGATGTAGTTTTTGAAAACTTCAACCATACAATATATAGATGTTTGAACAAAAAAAGCCCCCGACGCGCAATGCGGTAGAGGCCGGGGATGTTTGCCTAAAAATTACATACGCATAGCGATGGCCAGACGGTTAAAGGCGTTCATCAGGCTGATGGCGAAGGTCAGATCGCTGATTTGCTCGGCGCTAAAGTGCGCTAGCAGGGGTTGATAGACGCTATCTTCCGCATGATGCTCGGCGATGTGCGTCACGTCTTCCGCCCAGGCCAGCGCAGCGGCTTCCGCTTCAGTGAAGTGATTACTCACTCTCCAGCCAGCCAGGGCGTCCAGCTTGGTCTGATCCACACCCGCCTTGCGCAGCGCTTTACTGTGCATCTCCAGGCAAAAGGCGCAGCCGTTAATCTGTGAAACGCGCAGGTAGACGAGTTCCAGCAGAGTGCGATCCAGCGAACTCTTTTCCAGGGCCAGGCTTGCCTGAACCATACCTTTGTACACGTCCGGGCTTAATTCGTTATAGGGTTGGCGCAGCAGGGTCATATTGTCTCTCCTCGTTGTCGATGTGCATAAAAGTAGCACTATAATGGTCTGCATCAGATAGCCATATTATGAGTAAAAAAGCAGACCATGATGCAAAGTGATGGCCCACGTTATCGGCAGATTGCCAGGCAGTTAAAAACCGCAATTGAGGAGGGAAAACTCACGGCTGGCAGGCGATTGCCGTCCAGCCGGGTGTATGCCCAGGAGTTGGGCGTGTCGCGCGTAACGGTGGAGAATGCATACGGCGAGCTGGTGGCGCAGGGATGGCTTGAGCGGCGCGGCCAGGCCGGGACGTTTGTCAGTGAACATCTCACGATTAAACCCGTGGTGGCACAGCCAACCTGGTTTGGCGGCGAGGAACCGCATCCGCAACCTTTTCAGCTAGGGCTGCCAGCGCTGGATCTCTTCCCGCGTGCATTATGGGCAAAAGTGATGGGGCGGCGGTTGCGTACGCAAACGCGCTTTGATCTGGCGCTGGGCGATGTGTGCGGCGAGATGGGGCTACGTCAGGCGATAGTGGAGTATCTGCGGCTGTCGCGAAGCATTGAGTGCCAGCCAGAGCAGGTCATTATTACTTCCGGCTATGCGGCGTCGATGAGTCTGATTCTGCGCGCGCTTGATGCCGATGGGCAAGGCATGTGGGTGGAGGATCCTGGCTTTCCGTTAATCCGCCCGGTGATTGCGCAGGAGCGGGTGAACCTATTGCCTGTGCCAGTAGATGGTGAAGGAATGAATGTGGAGTGGGCACTTGCTAACGTGCCAGAGGCGCGTTTTGCGCTGCTCACTCCGGCACATCAAAGCCCCTTAGGCGTGGCGCTCTCGCTGCCACGTCGCCGACAGTTGCTCGATTGGGCAACGCGTCAGCAGGCGTGGATCATTGAAGATGATTACGACAGTGAGTTTCGCTACCAGGGAAAACCGCTGCCGCCGCTGAAAAGCCTGGATGCGCCGCAGCGCGTCATTTACGCCGGCACTTTCAGTAAAGCGATGTTCCCGTCGCTGCGCACTGCGTGGCTGGTGGTACCTTTGCCGCTGGTGGCGAAGTTTCGCAGTCACGTACAAAAAATTGCCTGCCCGGTGCCGTTGCTGTGGCAGCAAACGTTGGGTGATTTTATCCATGAAGGTCACTTCTGGCGTCATCTGAAAAAGATGCGGGTGCATTACGCCGAGCGGCGTCGCTGGCTGGAGGAAGCCTTACGGTCGCAGGGTTTTGAGGTGGCGGCGCAGCAGGGCGGTATTCAACTGGTGGTCAATATTGCCGGTGACGACAGGCGACAGGCGCGTCGGGCGCGTGATGCCGGGCTGGCCGTGCAGGCGGTGAATGACTGGCGAATGGTGGAAACGGGGGCGTCAGGGCTCATCATGAGCTTTACCAATATTACGTCGCAGGCGATGGCAAACGAGCAGGTTGTTGCGTTAAAGCGGGCTTTAGAGTAAAAACCCCGGCGTAGAGCCGGGGTACAGACGCGTAGCCGTTCAGAAACTAATCTTAATTTTTCCTGATACGGCGCATTTATTATCTTCACTGTTTCACTTCAATTATCGGCGCAAACTCAATAATGCGCCAACAAAGATCCCAACGGCGGCGACTGCGCCTAAACTCTGCCAGGGCTTTTCACGCACGTAGGTGCTGGCGCAGTTCAGGTAATCGCAGGCGGCCTGCTGTGAACGGCTGCGGCCATGCAAACGGGCGCGGGACTCTTTTAGCAGCGCCTGTGCTTTGCGACGCGCGGCATCAGCTTCGCCTTTTGCATCGCTACCCCAGCTTTTCAATACATCCTCAAGGCTGTCGGCTAACTCATTGACTTGATCCTGAATATCCTGAGTCTCATCAACTACATCATTGCGGCCAAATCGATTAGGCATGTGTTTCTCCTTTTTAAGTGGGGACGGAATTAAGTGTAGGCAAAATTTTTATCCTTTGGGGCGAATCACAGCGAATCGACGCGTTTGTGGATTTTTCTGAAAGCGAGGTTAATGCTGATTACTGTAAGGTGGCGATGCAGTAAAAGATGACGAGGAAAAAAATAATGTATTTACGACCTGATGAGGTGGCGCGCGTTCTTGAAAAAGTGGGCTTCACTGTGGATGTAGTAACGCAAAAAGCGTACGGCTATCGCCGTGGCGAGAATTATGTTTATGTCAATCGTGAAGCGCGGATGGGACGCACGGCATTGATTATCCATCCGGCGTTAAAAGAGCGCAGCAATTCGTTAGCGGAACCCGCTTCTGAAATCAAAACCTGCGATCACTACCAGCAATTTCCTCTCTATTTGGGCGGAGATGAACAGCAGCATTACGGTATTCCGCATGGCTTCAGTTCGCGTATTGCGCTGGAGCGGTATCTGAATGGTTTATTTGGCGAGTTTCACTAAGCGAGCGACTGGCACTGGCCAGTCGCTGTGCATCATGCTTTTGCCTGGCTGTATTGGCTAACACGGAACAGACGGCGGCAGAAATCGAGGAAATAGCCGTACACCGCACCCATTACCATTGAGACCACTATATTTGAGCTTACGGCGGCGGCAATTTGGTGCCAGTCTGCGCCGATGGTCAGCAGAATAACCACATACACCGGTGACTGGAACGTCACATAGGCCAGCGTATCGGCAAGGTTCTTCACCCAGCCTGCGGGGCTAATGCGGCGCGCCTGACGCATAATGGCGTCACGGTAAATACCGTATGGCCATGCAATAAGAATGTTTACCGGCACCGCTAACAGACGAGAAGAAAGCGACTGCTCAAAGGTCATTCCGGAGAGGAAAATTTCAATCATCATGTTCACGACGGAACAGTAGACAACCATGGCGAAAGTGTCTGCTGCTGCGTGACGCAGGCGTGACTGCGCAGAGAACATCGGTGTGCTCCTCGAAAAGTAACGAAAACCGTCATTAAAGTGATGTTTAAAGGCGTTTTGGGTTGGCTTTGTCGCCGTGTATAGATTATCCATCTGCGTTAAAACTAACAACTAGTGAAATATTTTTATTTATGCGCCTTTTGTCAATAAAATACTCTGTTAGCGGATGATTTTAACCCTTGGCATTATTTTTGGTTATGATTTGCATTTAGTTATTGAAAATCAATTGGTTATTAGTGGTGCTTTAGCGCTGTAGATTGCTGAATATTCACATATGCGTTCCGTAAGGTATCAGTTAGGATGAAAAGTGTGATCTTTAGCGATTTTGGTGTTTTTTATACTGGTTAATGCATTTTGGTAGAGATAAATTCTGATTGCTTTCTTTTGTCTTTATGCAATAGAAATGGGTTTTTATTCACATTATTTAACTGTTAACAAAATGTTACAATGTGCTGCAAAAGCGCATCTGTTCGGGGAATAATAATTTGATTATTCGTGAATATATTTAAATATAATGTAAGAACACAACGGGGATATATTCAGTAATATTTCGAGTGTGGCAATATATAGTCAAATACAATATAATTAGCGGCTGTAGTCGAGTATTAATATTGAATAAGGAATTTTATAGCCCTATGTCTGTTATGTTACAAAAATTGAATAATATCCGTTCTTTGCGTGCAATGGCGCGAGATTTCTCCATTGACGTTCTTGAAGAAATGCTGGAAAAAGTCAGGATCGTCACTGAAGAAAAGAGAAATGAAGAGCAGTTAGCGATGCAACAACGCGCAGAGCTGCAAGAAAAAATTAATACCTGGCTGGAGTTGATGCAGGCTGACGGCATTTCACCAGAAGAGCTGGCGGATATGAAAGCCGCAAAAGCCGCAAAAGCCGCAATGGCAGGTGCGCCGAAAAAACGCGCAACGCGTCCAGCAAAATATCGCTTTACCGACTTTAACGGTGAGGTAAAAACCTGGACTGGCCAGGGACGCACGCCGAAACCTATCGCACAGGCGCTGGCGAGCGGTAAAACTCTGGATGATTTTTTGATTTAATTCGTCGGAAAAAGCGGTGAGACGATCCTCACCGCGAATTGTTTAGCAAACGCCAAAGTCGCCTTCTTCGGTATAGGGCGTGACGTCCTCCAGCTTCAACGTATACTTCTCTCCCTGATCGTTATTCGCCTGTACCGCCACAATATGATCGTGGTGCGCTTCCAGAACTTTGAGTTTAGGGCCACCCATTTTCGGCTGTACAAAATCACCTGGTGAATACATCGTGACACTCCTGCTCTCTTTGTTAACGTGCTTTAAGATTAAGCTGATGTAACGAAATAGTAAATGTAGGGATGCGTTACCCTTTACGACGGTTCCATGGCATAACGGCTAACAGCCTGGCCATCCCACAAAAACCACTGATGCCAGCGAAGGTAAGACCAGCACCGACAAAGGCGCTCAGCAGGAAGAAGGCGTCAGACACGGTGTATCCCAATATGCAGCCCAGCAGGATTAACCCACCGGCAGCAATTTGCACCTGTCGCATAAGCGGTAATGGCTGCTTTTTATCTTCTATTGTTTCCAGCCCGGCGGCTTTCCAGGCCTGAATACCGCCCTCCAGCAGTTTCACCTGAGCCGGTGCAGCAGCGGCCACTAAACGGGTCTGATTATTACGGGTACGGTTTCCGGACTGACAGTGAAAGATAACAATGTCATCGACGCGGGTGGTGAGCGTCGCTCCCCGCTCAATAGCGCTTAACGGCAACAGGTGCGCCTGAGCAATGTGTTCGCGGGCATATTCATCGCAATCTCGGATATCAATCAGCTTCGCGCCTTCCTGAAGATACTCTAACGTCTGCTGGGGAGAGATCGTCTCTGTTGTCATTATCCTGGTACCTTATGCCGGAGGTTCCTATCTTAATGTATATGCTGATAAATAACGACAATATAGCGGGTAATTATTCAGACTTAATGATTAATCAAAATCTAAAATAATCATTGTTTGAATTTGAACGGTTAGAAGGATAATGATTTATCCACGTTATAGGTATGGCTAATAATCCTAATAGGAATATTCTTACTTAATGTAAATATTAAAAGCTTGCTGATGAATATTATTCATCAGAAAGATCACGTTTTTGTTAATTGCTGGCTTTTGTTGACCATAGTGTTAATTTTTGTGGCGCGAGATGTGGTCTGCGTAACATTCGCTGATATCCATAATTCAACATGTTGTTTTTATTTGCCGAATAACCTGGGGAAGTTTAAATTCCGCAACTCATCAGCCACATAATTTTTTGTTGCAATTCGTGCTACTGCCGATATTATTTATTCGCAAGCCTAATATGTTCACAGGGCCTGACGCTCAATTAAGTCGATATTATTCGGTTGATAAAACTGAGATAAAAGACTGTGCACAATATCCTACCGATGGAACGACGATTAACTTCAACACGGAAGAGCTGGCGATATCGCCCGGCACGTTGCTGCCGCGCGTATACCGCATTGGATAGCCGTAAAAGAAGAGAGAAATAACAATGAAATCGCAGTTCCGTATTATGGCCGTGGTCATCGCGGCTCTGGCAGCGGGTACCACGCTTTCCGCGATCGCCGCCAACAGTTCCAGCGCTACAACTAGCGGTGTGAGCACCACACTGCCCGCTACCGCGGGTACTCAGGGCGCTGGCGGCCAGGTGAAATTTACTGGGGAAATTACTGACGCCGCATGTGACATCGACACCAACAGCACGAATCAGGTGGTCGATCTGGGCAAATGGGCGAGCAATTACTTTAAAACAGCCGGCACTGAAACCACCAAAACCCCTTTCCATATTAATGTCAAAGACTGCCCATCTTCGGTCACCAAAGTTGCTGTGTTGTTCGACGGCAAGCATGACGCCAATGAATCCGATCTGCTGGCAATTCAGGGCGCTGCGACAGGTGTGGGCATCAAGTTAATTGAAGCGGATCAAAGCACACCGGTGAAACTGGGGACGATTTCTGACGAGTACCCCATTGATGCAGGCAGCAACGGCGAGGATGGTAGCGCCGATCTCGTGTTCTATGCTGATTACCGTGCAACCGCTGATAAGGTGACTGCAGGTAGCGCCGATGGCGTGACTAACTTCGAAATGGTTTACAACTAAGTCGAATCTGAGCAGGAGAATTATCCTGCTCATTTCCTTTCTTCGTCTTTCCTGACTGATGATCGCTATTTATGAAACGTATAATCGTTGGCGTTGCTCTTTCGTTGTTACTGGTTACTGCTGCTAAGGCGGGCGTCGTCGTGGGGGGAACCCGCGTAATATATGAAGAAGGGAAGCGCGAGGCATCTATTTCGGTTACTAATGCAGATACGCATACTCCGTATCTGGTGCAATCCTGGGCTGAGAATTTTAACGAGAATGATAAACGTCCGGTGCCTTTTATTGTCACGCCACCGCTGTTTCGCCTCGACCCTGAAAAAAGAAACATGCTGCGCATCAGCTTTACAGGAATGGAGCTGCCAGACGACCGTGAATCCGTATTTTGGTTGAATGTTAAGACTATATCGCCTTCTCAGAAAGGGGATGTGAATAAATTACAGGTAAATATTAAATCTAAATTTAAGATTTTTTATCGTCCGAGCGATTTGGCAGGTGACCCGGATAAAGCCTGGCAGCAGTTGCAATTTCATACGGAGGGTAATCATTTAGTGGTAAATAACCCGACGCCCTATTTTGTGTCTTTATTTTCCGTTTCCGTTGCCGGGAAAGAGGTTGATGAGCCAGGAATGGTCGCGCCGATGTCATCTTTGACGTGGCCGGTTAGCGGCAGTGGTACGATAAAGTGGCGCGCGATAAATGATTTCGGCGGCATCACTGACGTTGCGCAGCAGTGATGCGCCCGTTCCCTCGCTGCCATTCGCCGACGCCGACGGGCACGATGCTGCTGCTGGCGACGGTTCCGACCGCACTGTTTCTGTTGTGCCATCATCGCCTGGCGTTGGCTGACGATTATTTCGACCCGGCCGCGCTGGAGGTGACCGATCCTCAGCAGAAAACCGCCGATCTCCATTATTTTGAAAAAAATGGCGGCCAACAGCCCGGCACCTATCCGGTGGCTATTTGGGTCAACAATCAGCCGGTCGGGCAGGGGAATGTGACCTTTGTCGAGGACAACGGCACGCTGCAACCGCAACTGACGACGGCACAGCTGGCAGAATATGGCGTAAACGTCAGCGCCTTTTCTTCTTTTGATACGCTACATGAGGGAGACACATTCACCCAGATTGGCCGCTACATTCCCGATGCCAGCAGTGTATTCGATTTCAACGAACAGCAGCTGAATCTCAGTATTCCGCAGGCGGCGATGAACCTGCAAAGCCGCGGCTATGTTGACCCTGCGCGCTGGGATGATGGCGTGCCCGCCGCCTTTGTGAATTACAATCTGACCGGCGCGCAATCGCGATATCGCGACGGCGAACATAATGCGAACTATTTAAGCTTACGTAGCGGTATCAACATGGGGGCGTGGCGGCTGCGCAACGTCTCCTCGATGCAATATGACAAAAAAAGCCAATGGCGTTCGCAAAGCACCTATTTACAGCGCGACGTGAAGTCTTTAAAAAGCCTGCTGCGTGTGGGGGATACCTATACCTCGGGCGATGTTTTCGATAGCGTACAGTTTCGTGGAGCGCAGCTCTCCTCTGATGAAGAGATGCTGCCGGACAGTATGCGCGGCTTTGCGCCGGTGATCCGCGGAATGGCCCACAGCAACGCCAAAGTTACCGTCTCGCAGCATGGCTATGTGATTTATGAAACCTATGTCGCGCCGGGGGCCTTTGCGCTGAAAGATCTCTATCCAACTGCACAAAGCGGCGATCTTGAGGTCACGGTAAAAGAGAGCGACGGTTCCGAGCGCAAGTTTACCCAACCCTATTCCGCGATTCCGTTTATGCTGCGTGAAGGGCGCACAAAATACAGCATCAGCGCAGGCCACTATCATTCAGGCCTGGAGGGTAATCGCTCCCCGCAGTTTATTCAGTCGACGCTTTTCTATGGTTTGCCGGCGAGTTTCACACTCTATGGCGGCAGCCAACTGGCGCAGGATTATCAATCCTGGGCGGGCGGCGTGGGGCACGGATTTGGCGATTTTGGCTCACTGGGGGCGGATGTTACCTGGGCTAATACGCGCGCGCCGTCGGACAAACGCTATTCTGGTCACTCCGTGCGTGTGCAGTATCAGAAAGATGTGAGCCTGACAGGCACGACCTTTAATCTTGCCAGCTATCGCTATTCGTCCAGCGGGTTTTATGACTTTAGCGAAGCCAATGCGCTGGAGAGTGACAACGGCCTGGTGGATAACAAACGTAGCCGCGAAGAGATTTCGCTTTCGCAACCCATCGGCGGCAGCGCCAGCCTGACGGCATCTGCCTATTCACAACGATACTGGCGCACCGGGCGGCACGACGAAACGGTGCATTTTGGGTTTTACAACACCTGGCAGGGCGTGTCGTGGGGCGTGGGGTATTACTACACCAAATCTTCCGCGCAGAATAAATCCGATCGTTCACTGTCATTTAACGTCACGATCCCACTCGGCCAGTGGCTGCCGAACAGTACGGTAAGCTATAACACCACCTCGGATAACAACGGCTACACCTCACAGCAGGTTTCGTTGTACGGCTCGGTGCCGGATAACCAGAATCTTTACTACACCGTGCAGCAGGGCTACGGCAATAACGGTCAGGGCGCGAACAGCAGCGTCGCACTCGATTACCGTGGCGGTTATGGCAGCACTCAGCTTGGCTATCGTCATGATAAGCAGAGTAACCAACTGACCTGGGGCGCTTCAGGGGTGATCGTTGCTCATCCTCATGGCATTACGCTTGGGCAGAGTACAGGCGACAGTTTTGCGATTGTTCGCGCACCAGGCGCTTCGGATGTCGCCATTCAGAATGGCACGAACGTGCATACCGATGGGCGCGGCTATGCGGTGGTGCCAACCTTAACGGCGTACCGCAAAAACTACATCACCCTTGATACGGAATCGCTTAAAGATGACACCGATGTCGATCTTCAGGGACAGACGGTGATCCCCGGCGGCGGCGCAGTAGTGATGGCAAATTACCAAACGCATATCGGTAACCGCGTTCTGTTTACGCTCCATGATAACCGCGGGCCTTTGCCCTTTGGCGCCAGTGCTCAGGTACGTAAAACCCGTGAAGATGAAGCAACGCCTGCCAGCGGTATTGTCACCGAACAAGGGCAAGTGTATCTGAGTGGCGTGCCGGATGACGGCACGCTGGAGGCGAAATGGGAAACCGAAAACGTTTCGCATCACTGTACGCTGCATTTTCATATTTCCAATAATCCACAGCAGAACCCGGTGAAAACGGTGGCCGGGCAGTGCTTGTAAGAGAGGCGATATGCGCCATCGCGACCACGCGCTTTTTTTCTTTATCCTGTTGATTGCCGGTTGTTATAGCCTCGCTTCGCACGCTGAAACCTGCATGGCAAGCGTCGGGCAGATGACGCTGAATACGCAGAATCTGACCTACCTTCCGACTCTGCCAGTGGATACGCAAATGGCTAACCAGATAGCGGACAACGGCAATGGTATTCACTTTACCTGTGATTTGCAGGCACCGCTGGCGAAAGAGAAACGCATCGTTTATCAACAAAAAGAGACCACGGGTGCCGGGACGGTGATCAACGGACATCATGTGTTTGCCTCGAAGCTGGATGGCGTGAGCTATTCGGCGGGATTTCAGTGTAACGGCGGGCCGATTCGTTATATTGGCGACAGCACGGCTCCGGACGGCGGTGAATCCGTGACCATTTGCGACAGTGATGAACTGCCTGACCTGCTTAGCGAGCGCGAACCTATTGTTAAAATGTATATCACCTTTTACAAAACCGGTGAGGTGACGATGAGCGGCGGCAACCACACCAACGTTGAATCGCAGCCGCATTTCGGGGAACTCTATATAGAGGAACACGCCGATGGCGCGAGCAGTGTGAAAAGTAACCCGGTGTCCATTGATCTGGCGGCGCTCAACGTGGATATCGGCGCTAGCGGCAGCTGTCAGGTCAGCACCTCCAGCATTCAGGTGAACCTGGGGTCCGTTAATCGCGCTGAATTTAAGGGGAAGGGGCTGACGGCAGGCTCCTCCCGTTCGTTTGATATTCCGGTTTACTGCACGGCACCCAGCGATGTTCGAGTGGGCTTTTTCGGTATTCTCGCCGCCAGCGATGCTCCAGATACGCTGGCGCTGACCAAAAGTGGTGATGCGGCAACGGGAGTGGGCGTTAAGCTGACTTATGGCAACAACGATGCCTCTGCACCGTCAGCTGGCACATCGGTAAAAATTAACGAAGCGACTAACCTGCCCATATTGAAGCATGTGACAGCGGCAAGTGCGGGGAATGCGGAGAACGTGAATTTTTCGGCGCAGTACGTTCAGACGGAAGGCAGCGTAACGGCAGGGAAAGCAAACAGTATTGTGACGTTTGCGCTGGTGTATAACTGAGTTGTTGGCCGCAAGCAGATAACCTGTAGGCCGGATGAGCGAAGCGCATCCGGCATAAGCACCAAAGCAAAAAGGCCGCTAAAGCGGCCTTTTTATTACTCTGAGAAATTACTCGGTCACTTTATTTTTCAGCGACTCAGCACCTTCTTTGGTTTTATTCCAACCTTTCTCGGTACCTTCTTTCGTGGCGTTCCAGCCTTTTTCAGTACCTTCTTTGGTTTTATTCCAGGCTTTTTGCGAGCCTTCGCTCACTTTGCTCCCGGTGCTGTCTGCTTTACCTTCAGCAGCGTGTTTAGATTTCAGCTTCAGCTCTTCGCCTTCATGCTGCGACTGATGCAGCTTTTCTTTGGCGGTGTTTGCATTCTCATGCGCCGCGGCAACGGTATCGTCCGTCGCGTGGGTGGTTGCGGCAAAAACAGGAGAAGCCAGCAGCAGGGCAGATAATGCGATCATTGTTTTTTTCATAATATCCTCATCTATCGTTATGGCTGTATGAGCTGTATTCAGCATGGCAGAGCGAAGCGGGTGATGCTTTAGGAAAAAACTGTATTTGGGTAAGGATGTTCTGTAGAGAGGTCGTTTGCCAGTGAAAAATCATCCGTGAAACATCCTGGAACGCCCCATTCGTCTGGCGTTAAAAGCGTTGACGCAAAGACCAACGCAAGCGCTGTATGTCTGCTTATTGTTCTTTTAATGCAACAGTGAAGTGCATTTTTGTCTATTTAATCGTCAAAACTGCAACGGTTAAAATGGCCGTATTCCAGTTAATGAGAGAATAATGATGAGAATTTTGCACATCGACAGCAGCCCAATGCTGCAGGTCTCCAGTTCCCGTAAGTTAAGCCAGGCGCTCATTGATGCCATCTGCCAGCGTTATCCTGATGCGACGGTCATTGCCCGCGATCTTGGGCGTAATCCACCGCCTCATCTACGCGAAGAGACGTTTCTGGCGCTGACCGGAAAAATAGAGGCGTCAAACGAGCAGACACGTAAAGAAGTGAGCGATATTTATTCTGCGATTCGCGAACTGAATGACTGCGATGCGTTGGTGATTGGCGCGCCGATGATCAACCATAGCGTCTCATCGGCGCTAAAAACCTGGATTGATCAGGTTTGCCAGGCGCGAATGACGTTTCGTTTTACGCCGGAAGGGGCGCAGGGGTTGGTGAAGAACAAGCCGACGTTTATTGTCTCGACGCGCGGTGGCGTGTATTCCTCGGAGGAGAGTCGCGCGATGGATCATCAGGAGAGTTATTTGATCTCCACCTTGAAACTGATGGGTATTGAAGACGTACATGTTCTTCCCGCCGAGGGCGTTGATAAAACCCATCCCGGCCGTGAGCAGGCTGAAAAGGGCGCACTGGCGCAGATCCCGGATTTACTGAGTTATGTATTCAACAAATCAATAAGATAATCTCTTTTGTCGACTGCCCGATTGAGCTGGCTGGGCGCCTGGACGGAATAATATTCCAGGCCCCAACGCCAGACGCTATTTTTCAGGGGCGATCGTTTCTCTGGGCAGGCGCGTATCGTGACAGTTTTGATAGCGTTCAGGCCAAATCACCGAAGGATGCAGATTAAGCGCGTTAGCAATGAGCCACTCGCCTTTTGGCCATGGTCGATTTAGCGTATTGGCTAGCGTAGAGGACGCCAGCCCGGCTTCGCGGGATACGCGTGCCAGATTGGTACCGCGCTTGCGCAGTGCGGCGATGATGTCGGCGGGGTGCCAGTTTTTTGGGGGCATACTTATCACCTTTGTAGAATATAAGTCACGGTTTTATGATGCTAGCACTTTCGTTATGTGACTTATAGTCCGTGGTCTGATAAACGACATAAAGTCATGCTGGCATGATGAAAAACATGTCCAGCATTCAGTCGCGTTTTGGCGCGAATCTAAAAAAATTACGGCTTGAAGCCGGGTTATCTCAGGAAGCCTTTGCGGATAAATGCGGCCTTGATCGCACTTACGTCAGTGGTATTGAACGAGGTGTCCGGAATCCTACTCTTGAAGTCATTCACGTTTTAGCCAAAGGTTTGGGTAAAGAGATGAAAGGGCTTTTCGATTTTGACGGCGATGCATAAAAGCAGCGTGTTACTTTTTCCTTTCATAAGCAGATTAGCCAAGTGAAACTCAATCAAGTTTGTTATGGCTTGCTAGCCGCATCATTCATTGCCAGCTTCTGGTTTTTGCATCCCGCTTGGGCGTGGTTTTTGATGGTCAATGTTTTGACCTTTTTCATCTATGGTGCGGATAAATTTGCTGCACGACGAAGCTGGCAGCGCGTACCGGAAAAGACATTGCTGGCCTTTGGCCTTGTGGGTGGATGGCCAGGAGGGTTAGCCGCTCAGCAGTTGTTCAGACATAAAACGCAGAAACAGCCGTTTAAACGCTGGTTTGTGGGGAGCGTGGTGGTGAATGTAGCGGTGCTGGTGGGTGTGGTTTATGGGATGGGGTATTGGCAGGTATAGAAAGCAGCACTATCGAGCCGTAAAAACGTTTCCCTGGCGATGAGGAAAAACGCAACCACCCGCTCTCGAACAGAGGGTGGTTCAGGAGTGAAGGCAATGCGTTTTCTATGGCTATAATGGCCAAACGTGGGGAATAATTTTATTGGCTGTTAGCGGTGCCAGTTGCCGGGACGTGATGTCAGAAGGAGTGAGCCAGATAAATTCTTCGATTTCAGCTGCGGGTTGCACCTTCAGCATGCATTTTTTAATACTGAACATGCAAGCATGCACCTGATGGTCGGGTTCATTCGCTGCAACCTCTGTGAATTCACCAACCGGTGTAAGTTCCTCGTTGATGAATTCAAGATTGAGTTCTTCCTTAAGCTCTCGAATTAACGCAGACTGAGCATCTTCGCCTTGCTCTATCTTTCCACCCGGTTGCATATAAAATGCGGTACCTCTTTTCCTCACCAGCAGTAATCTATCCTCTTCATCCATGATGATAGCTGCAGCGATATGGATGGTATTCAGTTCAGGCATGTTGATTTCCTTTTGGCGCAGTCCACTTTGAAATGGGAGGCGTGTATGCGTTAAAGGCCTCGAGAATATCGGGTAAATTCTCAGAAAACAGTAGCATGTCTGCATATTCCTGTTTCATAAAACCTTCACTAACCATTTGTTGTACCATCACTTTTAGCGGATCATAAAAGTGATTAACGTTGAGAAATGCGCAAGGTTTATTATGTATACCGAGCTGTGCCCAGGTCCATTGCTCAAATATTTCTTCTGCGGTTCCTGCACCTCCTGGCAATGCGATAAAACCAGAGGATAAATCTGCCATCACATTTTTTCTTTGATGCATATTATCCACAACCTGAAGGTCGGATAATCCGGTGTGAGCAATCTCGCGCTCCAGTAAAGACTTAGGAATGACACCCGTGACACGCCCGCCATGAGCCAACGCTGAGTCCGCTACGGCGCCCATTAGGCCAACACGTCCGCCGCCATAAACGATATGTATTCCCTGTTCTGCCAGCCATTTACCCGTATGGCGCGCAGCGTCCATATAAGCTGGTGAACTACCTTCAGATGAGCCACAAAATATACCCACTGTTTGCATTTTTTTTCCTCAAAATAGAACGAAAAACCACCGCATTAGCGAAATAAAATCGAGCCTCATGATAACATTCGTATACCTACTAAATCGAGGATGGATGTCCACAGTATTTTTATGGTTAACATCCATATCACAGAATAATAAATAGGCTTCTGACAATCACACTGAGGAATCCCCCCATACACTTCACCATCATTCCTGCACAACCCTGGCATTTCGTCACCTTTCGCACAATTGAACTGGCTGCCTTTGAAACGCTACGCCAGGCGGGTGCAATGAGCGGCCCGGCTGGAGCATATAGTCTGGAAGAACTCGCCGATTTTCATCGCAACGGGGTGTTGCTTGCAGCTTGTCCGCCACACTCTACGCCCGTAGGGTTCATCGCCGGTAAGATTGCAAGTGAATGGCTGCATATCGCAGAAATGGATGTGCATCCGAATTGGCAGCGCCGCGGGATCGGCAAACAGCTTATGCAGGCGATGCTCCGTAATGGGCAGCAACGCGGCCTGACAGGTGCCACGCTAACCACCGACAAAATGGCAGCATTCAATGCCAGATTTTACGCCACGTTAGGTTTTGAAATTGTGGAAGGGGAGGCGCGGCCGCCGCATCTGGCGGCGATAAGCGACGATGAAATCGCAAAGGGTTTCGACCCAGCGCGCCGGGTAGCGATGAGGCTTATCTTTTAGGTGTATGATTTATAAAGATATCCATAAACAAAAATCAACAAAAAAGCCCGCAAGACTTACGCCTTGCGGGCTTTCGACTTCTGCGGTCGACTCTGGAATCGCCGCTAAAGATTTTGGTGGAGCTGGCGGGAGTTGAACCCGCGTCCGAAATTCCTACATACCATTTTCAGACTAATAAAAACAGGTATTTACTTTTTAAATCATAATCTTATTGTTTTTTGTATCTGTCGGGTTTTATGTCATTTTAAGTCTACGCCGCCATTTTGCCGCCATCGTGAATCTGCACAATGAGGTTATAATCTACTGTAAGTTTTCAATGATCTGGTCGAGTTCATGCAGGCCAGCCTGGTTCACAATTTCAGATGAACGCGTTTTTGGGAACGTGTCACGTATATGGTGTGCGAAAAGGAAAACAGCACTTGAGGGTGACTGGTTTCTAACTACAGCTTCTCGAAGTACCTCATGTACAGGCTTATTGTATTCCTTGCAGGAGGAGAGCAGGTATTCGAACTCTTCAAATGATATGCAGAAAATATTTTCATCAGATATTTGGTATTCTTCGCTATGTCTGTCACGAATTTTCTTCATCTCTAAGTTTGCAAATGACTTGTTAAGAAATGTACCATTTCCAAGGAATAGGTTTTTGTAAGTAAGACATAAAATATAAGACTCTTTTTTAAAGGGGGCTGCGTGGTTTTCTTTTTTTATTAATTCTCGATTTACAGAGTGGGCTTGTTCTATCGTTTTTAATACGGAACTTTTTATTTTCCCTGAAATGTCTCCTGGTCGTAGTGTAACCATTCCTTTTTGGTGTATTTCGACACCTTTTGCATCAATGAAAATATTGGCGTCTGGATGTTTGATGAGAAAATCAACAACTTTATTTTCTTTAGGGAGGATTTCTTTTAGTTCATTTTCTGCGATATAACTAACTCCACTTTCATTCAAAAGTCGATTTACTGCATCTTCAAAAACATTACCGAAGTTGTCCATGAATGATTCGGCATCATTTCTTCTAAGTAAATCATATATAAAAGTTTGTATGCTAGTGGATGTTAGTTGTGTGTGAATCTGATAATATTCATTTTTATATCTTATAAATGGCTTCTCTAAGAAAGGAGATGATGAGAAATATTCAATCAACGGCGTATCGTCATTTTTACTATGGCAAAATGATGGAAGATCTTCATATGGACATGACAATGTGTTGAGGAATTTTTCTATAGTGTCTTTTGATATCAGTGGAAAAAGAGCAGAGAAAGTGTCTGGACTTATTTTTCGTATTGGTGCTTGAGACGTAACCATTGATACGAGAACAAAAGATAACTTTAAGAAATCGTTTATACCAACGCCGGTTAACACTTTAAATCGGCGTTTTATTTTGTTGTTTTCGTCTAAAGAAGAGAAAAGAAAGGCTTGCCGACTGACTGTATTCAAAGCATCCAGTCTTTGGTAAATTTCTTGTTGATATAATGTATTTCTGAGAAAGAAGTAAACCCCATTATCAATGTTTTCTAATCCTGTTGGTATTATGCTCAATTGTTCGTATGCCCTTTGTAATAATCTTGTTGTACCAGGGCCATCAATTTGCTTAAAGTCGCGTTTTTTACCAATTGTAATAGCTGACCATTTTATGCATAAATTTACTACCCACGGTAAATGTCGTAGCATATCTAATTGGTCTTTAAATTCCCGAAGGTTGTAGTTGAGGCAGTGAGTTATGAACGCATCAGGATTTACTCTTTGGATACTTGCTTTCACAGCATTTAGCCTGAGCTGAATAACTGCATCGGAAACAGAGTTTAATTTTTTCATCTGAACTTTTGCCAATTTAAGTTAAAAAGTGGGTTCTTGGTTACTGCATCTTCTAGATGGTCGGGCGCAAAGTGTGCGTAAACCATTGTCATTTTTATATCGGCATGACCCAGGATATCGCGCAGTACCAGTATGTTTCCGCCGTTCATCATAAAATGGCTGGCGAATGTATGTCGTAACACGTGAGTGCATTGGCCCTCCGGTAAATCGATACCAGCCCGCTTTACCGCACGCTCAAAGGCTTTTCTGCACGGAGTGAATAATTTTCCTCGGTTCTTAGGAAGTTCGTCATATAGACCTTGTGATATAGGCACGGTTCGGTTTTTCTTGCCCTTTGTTTTGGTGTAGGTGATTCGGTATTTAGATAACTGATGGCCCTGCAGGTTTTCGGCTTCACTCCAGCGGGCGCCGGTAGCTAAGCAGATTTTTGCAATCATGAGCAGGCTGGGGTTTTCTGAATCAGCGCAAGCATCCAGCAGGCGTTTAATTTCTTCCGGCGCCAGGAACGCCAGTTCACCCTCTGCGATTTTAAATGTTGGAAGCCCGGCGAGTGGGTTGGGGGCTGACCAGTGGCCCAGCTTTTTCAGCGTGCCAAAAACTGATGATAGGTTGCGTTGTTCAAGGTTTACCGTGCGGGGCTTAACTGGCGACATAGGCAAACCATCTTCATTTTTGACTTCACCTTTCAGGCGTGCTTCACGGTATTTTGTAAAGTCACCGGCAGTCAGCTCCGAGGCAATGGGATCACCCAGGCCATTACAAATAATGTTAAGTTTTGCCATGAGGCGCTTGGGGTCAGCAAGAGTCTGTCCGTAAAGTGAATGCCACTGCTCAATTACTTCTGACAATTGGCGCCGATCATCCTTTTCACCTAGCCATGGCTTTTTGTTCACTTCATCCATTGTGAAGTTCTCGAATGCTATAGCCTCGCCTTTCGTCACAAATTGTTTGCGCACGCGTTTGCCATCGCGCCCGTTAGGGTAGCACTCGCACAACCATTTTCCGTTTGGCTGTTTTCTTATGGTCATAAACTAAAGGCTCTTGATCACTTTAACGGCACGTCCGATGGCTTCAATATCATCCACTGAACATTCAAAAGAAGATTCATCTTGATGGACAACGATTCTGTTACCAGGAATGCGGCCTATTTTTACGATGCTTTTAACCCCATCAATATCAACAAGCCAATAGCCATTGCTGATTTGTTTTACTGAGGTATCTACAACAAAGCTGTCAGCTTGAGTTTTGATGAATAATGAATCGCTTGGTTCTGCATCTAGCAGGCTACTATCAAGCAAAATCTCACCTTCCGTTATTAACTCGCCATTTTTTAATTCTGCTTTCTTGAGTCCAGGCGCAACAATCTTGGAAAGCGGGCGAAGTGTGATCGTTGATTCGTTTACGGGATTTTTATCACGGTCCTGCGAGGAGAACATTTCGCCTTGTCCTGTCGCTAACCATAGCAAGGATACACCTGTTTCGAGGGCGCACTGAATAACCCATTCTGCAGGAAAACTGTCCCGTAAGTTTCTATTTGCCATAGTGCTTTTCGAAATTTTTAAGTGATCGGCAAGGGCTTGCTTAGTAGTGAATCCGTACGCTTTCAGCAATCTTTCAATAGCTTCGCGACCTCCCGTATTGGGACCTGCTTGGATGCTAATCATCAAATACTCCGTTGACGATCACTTAAAGTGATCGTAGTATCAGTTCATTCCCGTAATGGGAATCCCGTAAAGTGATATAAAACGATGTAAAACAAACCTAAACAAAGA
Source organism: uncultured Pseudocitrobacter sp. (assembly GCA_913778145.1). Taxonomy (GTDB): domain Bacteria; phylum Pseudomonadota; class Gammaproteobacteria; order Enterobacterales; family Enterobacteriaceae; genus Pseudocitrobacter. The sequence goes on along the minus strand of CAJYVI010000024.1, from coordinate 29,388 downwards.
GATACTGCACTATGAGCACTGATATTTCAATTCGTGTACCAAAACTGATAGCGACTCCTGCTGAGTTTGCTGAGTGGGAGGGGTACTCCCGCGGCTCGGTTTATCAGATGATTCATAACGGTAAGCTGGCTAACTACATTGAAAAGAAAGAGAAAAACAAAGGCCGCGTATTCATTCTTTACCTCAAGTACAAAAAGGACCAGGCGAGCAAAAACATGGACAAGTCAGCCTTCAACTACAACGTTGTTGTCGGTTAGTAAGTTCAATTATGAGAACTTTTGAAGGGGCTAACATGTTTGATTATAAGATTTCCAAACATCCACATTTTGACGAAGCCTGCCGCGCTTTCGCTCTGCGTCACAACATGGCAAAGCTTGCAGAACGCGCCGGAATGAACGTCCAGACTCTGCGCAACAAGCTGAACCCGGATCAGCCGCATCAGCTTACACCGCCGGAAATCTGGCTGATTACTGATCTGACTGAGGACTCAACATTGGTTGATGGGTTTCTGGCTCAGATTCACTGCCTGCCGTGCGTACCATTGAATGAAGTGGCAAAAGAGAACCTGCCGCACTACGTCATGAGCGCAACAGCAGAGATTGGGCGTGTTGCTGCCGGTGCCGTATCTGGTGATGTGAAAACCACTGCAGGCCGCCGCGATGTTATCAGCAGCATTAACTCTGTTACTCGTCTGATGGCATTGGCTGCCGTTTCGATGCAGGCGCGTTTGCAGGCTAACCCGGCTATGGCAAGCGCGGTAGATACCGTGACGGGCCTCGGTGCTTCTTTTGGTCTTATCTGAGGTAGTTATGCTGACTAAAGAACCATCTTTTGCATCACTTCTCGTAAAGGAAAGTCCGGCGATGCACTACGGTTATGGTTGGATCATGGGGAAGGATGGAAAGCGCTGGCATCCGTGCCGCTGTCAGGATGCTCTGCTGGCTGACCTGTCCACAACCAAACAGGGGAAATCATGGCTATCGAAGGTGATGCTGCGAATGTTCCGCTAAGCGCTGGCCTCCGCCTTAATGGGTTAAACCACATCGCGGAATTAAGAGCGAAAGTGTTTGGCTTAAATATAGATTCAGAACTAGGGCGCTTTATTAGCGATATGCGAGACCAACGGGATATTAACTATGAACAGAATAAACGCGCACTAGCCGCAATATTCTTTATGGCAAAGATTCCGGCGGAGCGTCATAGCGTCAATGTTAGTGAACTGACGACTGACGAAAAGCGGGAGCTGATTAAAGCAATGAACCATTTCCGTACAGTGGTGAGTTTATTTCCTAATCGGCTAGCAATGCCGAATTAACCAACAACAGAAATTAAGGCGTAAACCCGCCGGACATCCCTTTGCCTAAATTCAGGAGAGTCAACTATGCGAAACATTCAAACACGTACCACCAAAACCGGACCAGATGATGCTGGCATTAATCAGTTGCTGACCGAAGCGCGTATGGAAGAACGCCGTGCGCGTGCAGTAGTTATGGCTACACACCTCGATAATCTGGCTAGCCGTATTACTTCCCGCCAGCTTAACCACGTTGAAGCCGCTGAACTGTTACGTGTCGCGGCTGAAAATATCCAGAACGAAGCGCAGGAGATCCACTGATGGGTGACTCAATGGATCGTGTTCAGAAACACGTTGAAGAAGAACTGCAGCGCCACATCCACACTGCCCGCAACCGCGTGCCTGGTGTTTCCCGTGTTCTCTGCATTGATTGTGACGCACCAATTCCGCCAGCTCGCCGCCGTGCTATTCCGGGCGTGCAGTGCTGCGTCACTTGTCAGGAAATCGCAGAACTGAAAGGCAAACATTACGTAGGAGGTGCCGTATGACAGTGCGCATCCATCAGGTAAAAATTGCCCCCGCTTATTTTAAAGCTGTAGTTGCTGGCGAAAAGCGCGCAGAACTTAGGAAAGATGACCGTGGCTACAGAGTTGGCGATGTTCTTTCTTTATGTGAATGCTCCCATGGGAAGTACACCGGTAGAGAGTATTCTGCACTCATCACCCATATTTTGCCTGTTAATGACATTCTTCCCATGCCAGGTAACTGGATACCCGGCCACTGGGTGATGTTATCAATTCGCACGCTCCATCCATTTGAAGCGTTGGCATATGTGATGACGGGAGGTGTCGAATGGGCACTATCCTGAAATGGGCGGGAAATAAGACCGCCATCATGCCGGAGCTGATAAAACACCTTCCCGCTGGCCCGCGTCTGGTTGAACCTTTCGCGGGTTCCTGTGCTGTGATGATGGCGACAGACTATCCTCATTATCTTGTCGCGGATATTAATCCAGACCTAATAAGTCTTTACAGTGCCATTAAGAGCGGTCCTGAATTATTAATCTCAATTGGCAAGGACTTGTTTGCTAAAAACAAAACGGCAGAAGATTACTACGATATTCGAAAAGAATTTAACCATGGGCGTGATTGGCCTGCAGACTGTCGTGCTGCAATGTTTATTTATCTTAATCGCCATTGTTATCGTGGGTTGTGCCGCTATAACCAAAGAGGTGGATTTAACGTTCCATATGGGAATTATAAGCAGCCGTATTTCCCTGAAAACGAAATACTCGTATTTGCAGAAAAGGCCCACCGGGCCACGTTCATCTGCGCCAGCTATGACGAAACACTGGCAATGCTGCAGGCTGGTGATGTTATTTATTGTGATCCGCCATACGATGGAACATTTAGCGGTTATCACACTGCTGGTTTTACAGAGGACGATCAGCATCATCTGGCGTCAATTCTGGAACGCCGGTCATCAGAAGGTCATCCGGTTATCGTGTCCAACAGCGACACTTCACTGACCCGTTCGCTGTATCGTAGCTTTACCCGCCATCGTATTACTGCAAAGCGCAGCATGGGTGTGGCTGCGGGTGATGGTAAATCTGCAGCAGAAATCATTGCCACAAAATCAGCAGGCTGGTTTGGTATCGATTTGGCGTTCGGCCCTGATATCTCGGTGGAAACTGAGGTGCGGGCGTGGCAGTGAGTAAATTCGCATTTCATAATGCACCAACCACCGGCGGCTCTAATGAGGCCGCCGTGGCCTTTACTTGGAATAAACCTAAAAAAGCTGTTAACCCATATCTGGAACCGGCGGGAGTTGCTCCGGAGTCTGCGCTTTCAAACCTGATCACTCTTTATGCTGCGGATAACGAGCAGGAGCAGCTGCGCCGCGAGGCTCTGAGCGATGAGGTCTGGGAACGTTATTTCTACAATGAGTCCCGCGATCCCGTCCAGCGTGAAATGGAGCAGGATCGGCTGATCAGCCACGCCAAAATGGCACGCGAACAGCAGCGCCATAATCCTGATCTGATTATCCTGGCTGACGTTAGCGCCACGCCGTCACACATCAGCAAGCCTTTGCTGGAACGGATTAAATATTTCCACAGCCTGGGCAGGGCAAAGGCTTATTCCCGCTACCTGCGCGAAACCATCAGGCCGTGTCTTGAGCGGCTGGAGCGCGTGCGTGACAGTCAGGTGTCTGCGTCTTTCCGGTTCATGGCGAGCCATGACGGGCTGGAGGGGCTGCTGGTACTGCCTGAAATGAGTCAGGATCAGGTCAAGCGCCTTTCCACGCTGGTTGCGGCACATATGAGCATGTGTCTTGATGCGGCCTGCGGTGATTTGTTTGTCTGTGACGATGTTAAACCAGAAGAAATCCGCCAGGCATGGGAAAGGGTTGCCGCAGAAGCCATGCGCCTTGAGGTAATCCCGCCTGCCTTTGAGCAGTTGCGCCGCAAAAAGCGCCGCCGCAAGCCGGTGCCTTATGAACTGATCCCACCGTCGCTGGCGCGTATGCTGTGCGCGGACTGGTGGTATCGCAAACTTTGGCAGATGCGCTGCGAGTGGCGGGAGGAACAGCTGCGTGCCGTTTGCCTGGTCAACAAAAATGCGTCCCCGTATGTCAGCTATGAAGCCGTGATCCACAAACGCGAGCAGCGCCGCAAATCGCTGGAGTTCTTCCGTTCGCATGAGCTGGTCAACGAAGACGGCGACACGCTGGACATGGAAGATGTGGTGAACGCCAGCAACAGCAACCCGGCACACCGCCGTAATGAAATGATGGCCTGTGTTAAGGGACTGGAGCTGATCGCGGAAATGCGCGGAGACTGTGCGGTGTTCTATACCATCACCTGCCCGTCACGCTTCCACGCAACCCTCAACAACGGCAGACCTAATCCGAAGTGGACCAGCGCCACCGTCCGTCAGAGCAGTGACTATCTGGTTGATACGTTCGCCGCTTTCCGCAAGGCTATGCACAAGGCCGGGTTGCGCTGGTATGGCGTCCGTGTTGCAGAGCCGCACCATGACGGCACCGTGCACTGGCATCTGTTGTGCTTCATGCGCAAAAAAGACCGCCGTTCCATCACCGCACTGCTGCGTAAGTTTGCCATCCGTGAAGACCGCGAGGAGCTGGGCACCAATACAGGGCCGCGCTTCAAGTCAGAGCTTATCAACCCGCGCAAGGGCACGCCGACCAGCTATATCGCTAAATACATCAGCAAAAACATCGACGGGCGCGGGCTGGCTAAAGAAATCAGCAAAGAAACAGGCAGATCACTGCGTGACAGCGCCGAGCATGTTAGCGCCTGGGCGTCACTGCACCGTGTCCAGCAATTTCGCTTCTTTGGTATTCCGGGGCGTCAGGCATACCGCGAGCTGCGCTTGCTGGCTGGTCAGGCGGCGAGAGTGCAGGGCGAACGCAAAGCGGGTGCGCCGGTACTGGATAATCCGCGTCTGGATGCGGTACTGGCGGCGGCTGATGCGGGCTGCTTTGCCACCTACATCATGAAGCAGGGCGGCGTGCTGGTTCCCCGCAAACATCACCTTGTCCGCACGGCTTATGAGCTTAACGACGAACCGAGCGCCTACGGCGATCACGGTATCCGTATATATGGCATCTGGTCCCCGATTGCAGAGGGCAAGATTTGCACGCACGCGGTGAAGTGGAAAAAGGTTCGTAAGGCCGTTGACGTTCAGGAGGCGGTAGCCGACCAGGGCGCTTGCGCCCCTTGGACTCGTGGCAATAACTGTCCCCTAGTGGAAAAAATGAACTATTCAGAATCAGATAAAGAACCTACAGCACCTGACATAACCACCATGGATGAGAAGGAACTGCAGGATTACCTGCAGGGGATGGGAAAAAAAGAACTGCGGGAACTAAATACGCGATTGCGCTTGGTAAAACCTAAACGCCGGAAAGGTTACAAACAGGAAATTGATGATAAGCAGCGCCTACAGCTGGAGTATGAGCTACGGTCCAGGGGCTTCGACGGTGACGACCGGGAGATTGATTTGCTTCTGCGTGGTGGAAGTATTCCATCCGGCGCTGGCCTGCGTCTTTTCTACCGGAACCAACGACTACAAGAAGATGATAAATGGCGGCAATGGTACTAAAGCCGCCATAAATTGAATGATCACAAACCGGCCAGGCTCATGCCGCGAATACGGGCAACTTCATACTTGAGTTCAACAGCCTTGGCCTCGCAAAGCCTTAAAGATTTAAGCCATTGTTCTTTTGTAGGCTTACCGAATATGTCTTCCATTACTACAACCAAGTAAAGGCAGCGACCAGTACCTAGTTCGCCTGCAACCAGGCATGCGGCATTAGTCCCCGCCATAAGCTCAATACATGCTTTGCGCATTATCATTTCCTCATTTCGTTGTTTCTTTAGAGCATCTCACTTATGCCATCTGCTTGAAAGATAGAAAAAACATTTTACATTAAGCGGTTAATTATATACTGTGTTTATATACAGTTGTTTTGAGTGGAGGGGAAAATGCAGGACTATTTTTTGGAGTCGTTGAAGCTCCAGCGCATTGATTTTTTTGTGAAGCTTGTAGCGGCTAGTGAGTGCGATGATGAAGAGAAGCGGCTTGCTATCCAGTGGGTATCAGAGTTGACCGATGAACTAATGGCGAAAATCCGTGCTCATGAGTACATCCGTTCAATGGATCTCTCCAGTTAGACGCTGGAACATTGCTGGCGTTAGGACACGATTCTGACGCCTGTAAGGTTGAACAACGAGCTACGCGAGGCGTTAGCTCTGTGGTGCATGCCTATGCCGCATGAAATCGCATGATCGTTAGAGGATCGTTTTTGCTGAGGCCCGCCAGAACTGGCGGGCTTTTGCTTATGTCATGCAGTTGCATGAAAATCACTACATAAAGCGGGCAGGCGTGGCGGGGATACGAGCGCGCGCTAAGTGTGATGACATACTAAAAAACTTCGAATATCATGATTGAAAATCAATAGTTCTTAGGAGACTAATATGGCAAATCTAATTAAAAGAATTAACCAATTAGTAGGTGATGTTAAAAGAAACATTAAATTAGATGGAAAAAATCTAATTATAGTTGGTAATAATGGTGCGGGGAAAACTATTTTTCTTAAAAAATTGGATTTACATTTAAAAGAAATATTCATGAATCAATCTGTTGAATTGATATCTGATATTCAAAAAAATCTTGACAATCATTATAACGCATTAAAAACTTATAAAGTTGATAGCCAGGATTATAATAACTTCATGAATTCAATTTCTTATTTTGAAGGTATTATTGAAAAAAAGAAAAAATTTGATATTTTGTTCGGTTCTACGACTAATGTTATCCAAAGTATAAAAAAACAACAGCTCATACTAAGGTTTTTCAGAGCTGGAAGAGAGTATGTCAGTGCTAATATAAATCTGTTAACAAGTGTTGAAAGTTTATATGATAGGTTTAAGTCATCAAATGCTAATGATCAAAATACAAGTGATTACTTCGAATCATATTTAGTGTCAATGTCTAATTATGCGTTGCTTGAGAAAGGAGCTGGTGAGATTGAGGAGTATAATAGAGTAACTAGCATTATTAATCAGATTCAATCTGATCTGCGTGATTTGTTCGAAGATGAAAACTTGGTTTTAAATTTTAACAGAAAGAAACTTAGGATGGAGATTGTTCAAAAACATAAAAATCCATTCGGTTTAGATGAACTACCCTCCGGTTTTGCCTCAATTCTAGCTGTATACTCTGAGTTAATAATGTTATCCGAATTGAGTAAGCAGGATAAGGATGAAGTAAAAGGTATTGTTTTAATTGATGAGATAGATGCACATCTCCACGTAACGTTACAGAAAAAAGTTTTCAACTTCTTTACCAATAGTTTTCCAAATGTACAGTTTATAATTTCAACACACTCACCTTTTGTTGTTCAGTCCGTCTCTGACGCTATTATTTACAATCTAAGCAATAACGAGCAGATGGAGAATTTGTCAATTTATTCATACAGCTCGATTGTCAATGGGTTGCTCGGAGAAACAACAAACTCAGATGATTTAGAAGCCTTGCTTTTAGAGGTCGGTGATTTGTCAAAAAATAAAAATTTTGGTGATAGATTTAAAGAAGTCATGAATATTCTTGAATCTAAGGTTGGAGTATTAGATCCTCGAGCTAAAGCTATTTATTTAGGTGCCAAATCTCGGTTGGTTGATTGGCGGGAGGAGCAAGGTAATGTTTAATGTCGTCCGTCCATTACAGGTGCCGCCAAGCTTGGCTTTACAAAGGACATATAAGAGCGAGGATGTTATTGATGCATTGCGAGTTATGTTTCACAATAAGTGCTACTTATGCGAACAAGATTCTTTAGCAGATCCTGAGGTCGAACACTTCGTACCACATAATAAGGACCCTTTACTTAAATTTGGGTGGGGGAATCTCTTTTATGCTTGCAGGCGATGTAATGGTATTAAAAGTAACTCGCATGTGAATCTGTTAGATTGTACATTGTCCAATAGCAATGTTTCCAGTGAGATAGTGCATTTTGCTGGTAATGCAGCTGTGGGTGAAATTTTAATTCGAGCGAGTAGTGATAATCCCTCTCAGCAGGTTATCAATACAGTTAATTTAATTAATAAGTGCTTTAATCTGGATAATACAAGCCTTAGGAAAGTGTCGAAAGAAAGTTTGATGGAGAAATTACTAATTGAGTTGGGGAATTATCTTCCTCTTCGAGATGTGCTTGCGACCAGATTGAGTACTCAGGATGATATTCAGTCAGCTAAAAACAGTTTGGCCATAATGTGTGCTGACAATTATCCGTTCTCAATATTCTGGAAGTGGCATATATTAAAAGATGTGCAGCTTAGTCAACGATTCCCAAATTTGAGAGCGGAACTTGGTTTTTAGTATTATGGTGCGCAATTCCGCGCACCATAAATTTACATTTCATACTCAAAGAACTTTATTATTGGAAGCTCTAACCAATTATTAACTTCTTCCAATCTTCTCTGTAGTGGCAAAAGCTCATTCCGGACAAACACCTTACTCGCCTTCTCCACATCCCCAAACCCCCCAACATTACTCGGCATAATTCCCATCATCTGCGGCGGTACGCGGTGTGCAGCCATCATGTCGTCGCGGCTCACGTTCTTGATGTTCAGAAACTCATCTTTTGCCGCTACCTCTGACAGCGGGATGATCTGAATACCGTCCTTTTTGCCGTTGGGTGAATACATAAAAAGATTGCGGAAGTTGCCCGGCCCTTTGGCGCTTTTCATTGCCTGGCGGATGTTGTTCACGTCCTCCTGGTTCTGCGCGGCGTCGGTCATGTACATGATGAAGCCCGCGTGGCTGCCGTTAATGTAATACTTCCGGCGGAACAGCGTAGCGGACTCATTCAGCAGGGCGGAAGGGATGGCGGACAGGTATTCCGGCAGGCCGTAAATTTCCTGGTTTAAGTCCGGCTCCATCAGGTGGAAGATGCTGCCTTTAGTGAACTCGTAGGGCTGCGTGGTCATGCCGTATTGCACAAACCAGTAAGAGTCGAGATCGATCCCGCGGCGGGTATATTTCGCCAGTGGTGGCTCCAGCGACAGAATGCCGCCTAGCCGGTTCGTCCGTTTCTCCAGGTAGGCGTTACCAAACACCAGATAGTCCTGCACAAAGCGGCTGAATGCCTGCTGGCTCAGTAGCGGGTGCGGGATAAACGTGCTGGTCAGGATGTTGCGCTTCACGGCAATCGGCGAGCTGTGATGCACAGCGGCGCGGTAGGTGCGGGCCAGCCCGTCAAAGCTCACGGGCGGCTCATACCACTTATCCATCGGCACGCATTCCACGTAGTCCAGCAGTTCGCGGCGGTCCAGCACCGGGATCGGGTCGCCAAAGCTAAATGCTTCCGCGTGAGTTGTGTTCTTCTGCTGCGCGGTTTCAAGCGCTGGCGCGGTGCTGGACAGAGCGTCGTGTTCACTCATTAAAAAATCTCCACAATGTTGCTGGTATTGGCGGCCTCGCCCTGCAGCGGTTCGTTAAACAGCGCGTGCATCGTTGCCCAGGCCAAATCTGCGTGGCTGGCTTCTTCGCTGCGGCTGGCTTCGTAGGTTGGGCGGTTGCCGCTGGCGGTGGTGGCCCGGCGGATAGCCATGAATGACTGCGCAATGTCGGTGTGCCCGGCGTCGAACTCCAGGCGGCGGTGGCTGATAATGTCGTACGCCTTGAGCACCAGGGCGTTTTTGACGTTCGGGTTGTAGACGAACTCACGCACGGCAGGGAAGAACGCTTTCACGTTCTCATAAACACCATGACCCACGCCCGTTGAGTCAATGCCGATATAGGTCACGTTGTACTGCTGGGTGAGTTGCTTGATGGCGTCGGCCTGGGCGCGGAAGTCCATCCCGCGCCACTGGTGGCGCTCCAGAATGCGGAACTTGCCGCCTGGCACCGTCGGCGGAGCCATGACCACGCACCCGGCGCTGTCCCCGTTCTGCGTACCCTTTGCCGGGTCATAACCGATCCAGACTTCACGCCAGCCAAACGGGCGCAGGGCCAGGGCCTGAAAATCTGACCACACTTCCCAGCTGTCCACCATGCACGCCTGCAGTTCACTGAGCGGGAATACTGACGCCAGATCGTCAATAAATTCGCACATCAGCAAGTTCTGGTATTCGTCCGGGCTGTACTCCATGCGCAGCTGGTCGAGGTCGAACAGATTACAGCCTCCGCGCACCGCATCCTCCACGGTGACGATCTGGCGATACTGTCCGTCCGGGCAGAGTACGCCGCGCGCAAGGTTGCTGTGGGTCAGGTCAATGTCCACCTTGTCTGCTTTGGCGCGTCCCCGGTTGAACAGCGCGCCGGACCAGAACGGATAGGCGCTGTGGGTCAGGCTGGACGGCGTGGAGAAGTAGGTTTGTCGCCATTTCTTGTGAATGGCCATGCCGGAGGCAACTTTACGCAGCTCCTGAAATTTCGGTATCCAGAAATATTCATCAAGGTACAGGTTGCCGTGGTAGCTCTGCGCCGTGCGGGCGTTGGTGCCGAGGAAGTACAGGCACGCGCCGTTGCTGAGGGTCATCGGGTCGCCTTTCAGCTCAACATCCACCTCTTTTGCAAAGTCGATGATGTACTGCTTAAAGACGTGCGCCTGCGCCTTACTGGCTGAGAGAAAAATCTGGTTGCGCCCCGTGGTGATGGCGTCAATCAGCGCCTCACGGGCAAAAAAGTATGTTGCCCCGATCTGGCGTGATTTAAGCAGGTTGCGAATGCGGTGTTTTACGCCTGCCTGCCACCAGTGGCGCTGATATTCAAACATGCCGTTGCGGAAGATTTCTTCCAGCTTTTCGGTCTGTTCATCAGTGAAAACATTCTTTTCGGGCTGGCGGCGTGGCCCTTTGTTACGGTTGGCAACTTTCGGGTTTAAATCAGCTTCGTTCCCGCCATCGTTAAATTTTCCGATCCGGGCATGGCGCTCTGACTGGCGCGCCAGCAGGTCAATTTCCTTGAAGTCTTTCCCTTCTTTCTGCTCCTTCATGATGAGCTGGCAGTAACGTGCGGCGGTGGTGAGCTGCATCTGATCCAGCGGCCCATAGTCGCCCCACTTGTCGCGTTTTTTCCAGCTGTGAACGGTTGCAACTTTTTCGCCCAGCATTTCAGCAATGCGGGCTACGCGGTATCCCTGAAAGTACAGCAGCATGGCCTGCCGACGGGGATCGAGGTCTGCGGGGGTCAGTGTCGTGTTCATGGCCCAAACATACGGCCTTGTATGGCGGCTTTCCCCGGCTGCGTTTTGTGTGGTTTACCGTACAAATACAGCGCGTTGTCTCACTCCCCCATCACCGCAAACATAAGGCTCCAGTAAGTTATTTCTAACGGAGCATGGCTCATGACAGTGAAAGCAAAGCGTTTCCGTATCGGGGTGGAAGGTGCCACCACTGACGGGCGCGAGATCCAGCGTGAATGGCTGGTACAGATGGCTGCCAGCTACAACCCGACGGTCTATACCGCGCTGATTAACCTTGAGCACATCAAGTCTTATCTGCCGGAGAGCACTTTTAACCGCTATGGCAGGGTGACGGGGCTGGTTGCAGAAGAAATCCAGGACGGCCCGCTGGCGGGCAAGATGGCGCTTTATGCCGATATCGAACCCACGGACGCCCTGGTGGAACTGGTGAAGAAAGGCCAGAAGCTTTTCACCTCCATGGAGGTCAGCACGAAGTTTGCCGACACCGGCAAAGCCTATCTTGTGGGGCTGGGTGCGACGGACGATCCGGCGAGCCTGGGCACCGAAATGCTGGCGTTCAGCGCCAGTGCAGCACATAACCCGCTGGCAAACCGTAAGCTGAACCCTGAAAACCTGTTTTCGGAAGCGGTTGAAACGCTGATTGAACTGGAAGAAGCCCAGGACGAAAAGCCGTCCCTCTTTGCCCGCGTCACCGCGCTGTTCACCAAAAAAGAGCAGACCGACGATGCGCGATTCTCTGATGTGCATAAAGCCGTGGAGCTGGTCGCTACTGAGCAGCAGATCCTGAGCGAGCGCACTGATAAATCCCTGTCCGATCAGGACCAGCGCCTTTCTGATCTGGAGTCCTCCCTGCAGGAGCAGCAGACCGCCTTTGCCGAATTACAGCAGCAGCTGAGCCGTGAAGACAGCCGCAAAGATTACCGCCAGCGCGCGCCGGGCGGTGACGCACCGGCAGGCACCCTGACCAATTGCTGATGGAGCATAAAACCCGATGAAAAAGAAAACCCGCTTTGCCTTTAACGCTTACCTGCAGCAACTGGCGCGCCTGAACGGTGTGGAAGTTGAAGAACTGTCCAGCAAGTTTACCGTGGAGCCGTCCGTGCAGCAGACGCTGGAAGACCAGATCCAGCAGTCCGCCGCTTTCCTGACGCTGATTAACATCACGCCGGTGACTGAGCAGTCCGGTCAGTTGCTGGGGCTGGGCGTTGGCAGCACCATTGCCGGAACCACCGATACCACCACCAAAGAGCGCGAGCCTACCGATCCGACGCTGATGGAAGACGTGGAATACAAATGCGAGCAGACCAACTTTGATACGGTGCTGACCTACGCAAAACTGGATCTGTGGGCGAAATTCCAGGACTTCCAGGTGCGTATCCGCAACGCCATCGTCAAGCGTCAGGCGCTGGACCGCATCATGATCGGCTTTAACGGCGTGAAGCGCGCCAAAACCTCCAACCGTGCTGAAAACCCGCTGCTGCAGGATGTAAATAAGGGTTGGCTGCAGAAAATCCGCGAAGACGCGCCGGATCACGTCATGGGCAGCAAAACCGCAGAAGACGGCACCACTACTGCGGAACCGGTAAAAGTAGGTCCGGGTGGTAAGTATGTAAATCTTGACGCGGTGGTGATGGATACCGTCAACGAGCTGATCGATGTGGAGTATCAGGATGATGACGATCTGGTGGTTGTCTGTGGTCGTGAACTGCTGTCTGACAAGTATTTCCCGCTGGTCAACAAAGAGCAGGACAACAGCGAGAAAATCGCCGCCGATCTGATCATCAGCCAGAAACGCATGGGCGGCCTGCAGGCTGTGCGCGCGCCTTTCTTCCCGGCAAATGCCCTGCTGATCACCCGTCTGGATAACCTGTCCATCTACTGGCAGGAAGACACCCGCCGCCGTTCTGTTATCGACAACCCGAAACGTGACCGGATTGAAAACTTTGAATCCGTCAACGAGGCGTATGTGGTCGAGGACTACCGCTGCGCGGCGCTGGTAGAAAACATCGAAATCGGTGATTTCAGCGCGCCTGCCGCACCGGAAGGTGGGGAATAACGCATGAGCCTGAGTCCCGCACGGCAGCATCGCCTGCGCATTCAGGCCGAACAGGCCGCCCGTGAGGGCGGCAGTGTTCGCCATGCGTCGGGCTATGACCTGATGCTGCTGCAGCTGGCAGAAGACCGCCGCCGCCTCAAGGGCGTCCAGTCCACGGTGAAAAAGGCGGAAATCAAGGTGGAGCTGCTGCCGAAATATTCCGCCTGGGCGGAGGGCGTGCTGTCTGCCGGAGGTATGCAGCAGGATGACGTGCTGATGTACGTGATGCTGTGGCGTATCGACGCCGGTGATTATGCCGGTGCGCTGGAAATCGGGCGTCATGCGCTGCGCCATGGCTGGGTGATGCCGCTGGGCAACCGTAACGTGCAGACCGTGCTGGCAGAAGAAATGGCAGACGCGGCGCAAAGCGCTCTGCTAGCCGCTGCCGGTTTTGATGTCGATCTGCTTTTGCAGACGCTGGACCTGACAGCCGATCTGGATATGCCGGACCAGTCGCGGGCGCGTCTGCATAAAGCCATCGGCGCTGTACTGAGCGAAAGCAACCCGGCATCTGCCCTAAATCACCTTACCCATGCGCTGCAGCTCGATCCCCGCTGTGGCGTTAAAAAAGAAAAGCAACAGCTGGAGCGCAGACTGCGCAAGGACAGCTGTTAAAGAACGTGCCCCGCGCACGGGCGGCACGGGATGGCGAAAGGCACTGCCACATCAAAACCCCGTCCACCGCCCACTATTTCAGGAGAAAGCCGCATGAAGTTTGTTGCGCCCGAACAGGCACCGGAACAGGCGGAGGTCATCAAAAATACGCCGTTCTGGCCTGATGTGGACCTGTCGGAATTTCGCAGTGTGATGCGTACTGACGGAACGGTGACGCAGCCGCGTTTAAAGCAGGTCGTGCTGACGGCGATCTCTGAGGTTAACGCTGAGCTGTACGACTTCCGCAAGCGTCAGCAGATGCTTGGCTGGCAGACACTTGCAGACGTTCCTGCAGAAATTCTGGACGGCAAAAGCGAGCGTATCCAGCACTACCACAACGCTGTTTTTTGCTGGGCGCGCGCTGTGCTCAATGAGCGTTATCAGGACTATGACGCCACTGCGTCAGGTGTGAAGCGAGGGGAGGAGTTGGAGGAGGCCAGCGGTGATCTGTGGCGTGATGCCCGCTGGGCTATCAGCCGGGTGCAGGATGCACCGCACTGTACGGTGGAGCTTATCTGATGAAAGTGCGTGCGCATCAGTATGACACGGTGGACGCGCTTTGCTGGCGTCATTACGGGCGCACGCAGGGTGTCACTGAGCAGGTTCTGCAGGCAAATCCGGGGCTGGCTGAGTACGGCCCATTTTTACCGCACGGGCTGCAGGTGGAGCTGCCGGACATTACGGCGTCAACCACGGCGCAGACCGTCCAGCTATGGGACTGAATTATGACGCTTGAACGAATCAGCGCCTTTATCACTTACTGCATCGCCGTGCTGCTGGCATGGCTGGGCGATCTGTCGCTCAAGGATGCGTCAACGGTTGGCGGCGTACTGATTGGTGTGCTGATGCTGGCTATCAACTGGTACTACAAACACCAGTCTTTCAAATTGTTACGTGGCGGCAAAATTTCGCGGGGGGAATATGAATCCTTCAATCGTTAAGCGCTGCCTTGTCGGGGCGGTGCTGGCTATCGCCGCCACGCTGCCCGGTTTCCAGTCGCTTCATACTTCCGTCGAGGGGCTGAAACTGATTGCCGATTACGAGGGATGCCGCCTGCAGCCTTATCAGTGCAGCGCGGGCGTGTGGACCGACGGGATCGGCAATACATCTGGTGTGGTGCCGGGCAAAACCATCACGGAACGGCAGGCGGCGCAGGGACTTATCACCAATGTGCTGCGCGTAGAGAGGGCGCTGGATAAATGTGTGGTGCAGCCGATGCCGCAAAAGGTCTATGACGCGGTGGTGTCGTTTGCTTTCAACGTGGGCACCGGCAACGCCTGCAGCTCCACGCTAGTTAAGTTGCTGAACCAGCGGCGCTGGGCGGATGCCTGTCATCAGCTGCCGCGCTGGGTATATGTCAAAGGTGTTTTTAATCAGGGGCTGGACAACCGCCGCGCGCGGGAAATGGCCTGGTGCTTAAAAGGAGCATAACGGAATGAAAAAGAAAGTCATGAGCGTTTTTTTCCAGCTGGCATGGGCCGCGCTGTTGGTTATCAGCCTGCTGTATCCGCGCAGCGGTGCGCCGGTTCTGGTTGGTGCGTCTGTCTGGGTGTCATGCTTCCTCGCCTGGTTGCTTGCTGCGCTGTGCGCTGTCGGGTGGTTCGCCGGAGAGAGGGCGCGCGATGAGGTCAGGGCGGCATTGCTGAAATTCAGGGCACACCCTGTAAAACCCGTGCGTACATGGATAATCAGGATGCTTATTGTTCTGTGCCTGGCGTTTTCGGGATGGGTGATCACCCTGATGTTTTACCTGCTGACGCTGGTTCTGTATCAGATTGCCCGCGCGCAGCTTCATGAGCCGATGGCGGCCTGATGCGTGCGCTGGCGGTAGTGCTGGCGCTGGTACTTGCGGCGCTGGGCTGGCAGTCGTGGCGGCTCAATAATGCCAGCCACACTATCGAAACTCAGAGCAAGGATCTGAACAGCAAAAATCAGGAACTGACGAAGAAAAACAGCCAGCTGATCGGCCTGTCCATTCTGACCGAAACCAACAGCAGAGAGCAGACGCGGCTTTATGCGGCGGCAGAAGATACGCGCTCACTGCTGCATCAGCGCCAGAACCGGATCGAGGAGCTTAAACGTGAAAACGATGATTTGCGCCGCTGGGCTGACACTATCTTGCCTCCTGATGTTGTCAGGCTGCGCGAAAGACCAGCCATCACCGGAGGTGCAGCTTACCGTGAGTGGCTGTCCAAAGGTGACTCAATGCCGCCTGGAAAGGTCAGCGCCGCGCAGTAACGGCGATCTGCTGGCCCTACTGGATGAAACGGAGGCCGCCTGGGCGGTCTGTGCAGACAAAGTGGACACCATAGTGTCATGCCAGGAGCGAGACAGTGAACAAACCGCAGTCCTTACGCAGCGCTCTGAATAAAGCGGTTGCCTATGTCCGGGACAACCCGGACAAGCTGCACCTTTTCGTTGATAACGGCTCACTGGTGGCAACCGGTGCCAGCTCCATGTCATGGGAATACCGCTACACCCTGAACGTGGTGATCGAGGATTTCGGCGGCGACCAGAATCTGCTGATGGCTCCTGTGCTGCTGTGGCTAAGTGACAACCAGCCGGATGCTATCAATAACCCGGAGCTGCGCGAAAAACTGTTCACCTTTGAAGTGGATATTCTGCGCAACGATGTGTGCGATATCAGCCTGAACCTGCAGCTGACGGAGCGCGTGCTGGTCAGCACTAACGGCAGCGTGTCAAGCGTTGAAGCGGTGCCGGAGCCGGACGAACCCGAAGAAATGTGGACGGTGAAACGTGGATGAACTGCAGAGGGTGGATGACTGGCTGACGGCGCTACTGGCGAATCTGGAACCTGCCGCGCGCAGCCGTATGATGCGGCAACTGGCGCAACAGCTGCGCCGGACGCAGCAGCAGAACATCAGGCTGCAGCGTAATCCTGACGGCAGCGGCTATGAGCCGCGCCGGGTGACTGCTCGCAGCAAGAAGGGACGCATCAAACGCCAGATGTTTGCAAAGCTTCGCACCACAAAATACCTGAAAACAGCCGCCAGTGCGGACTCCGCCAGCGTGCAGTTTGATGGCAAGGTGCAGCGCATTGCCCGTGTTCACCACTACGGCCTCCGGGATCGCGTCAGCCGAAAAGGCCCGGAGATCCACTACGCAGAGCGCCGCCTGCTGGGCGTGAATGATGAGGTGGAAACCATCACCCGTGACACTCTGCTGCGCTGGCTGGTTAGGCTTTAGTTCATGTTAGGTATTGATAACTTTTCTCTGCTTCTGATTTATTGAATAAGGTGATTTTTGCGTTTATATATAAATCAATAAACACGGCTGTGCCAAGCATGAGGAAAAATAGAAGAGATAAATAAGCTATAGGAATCATAACCATTAGACCGAGAGAGTTTTTATTGGCTGCTACACCTAATTCTTCTCGCCTTTTTGGATCTAGCATGTAACCGCAAATGAATTCAATGGTTTTGGGTTTTATTGATGTGATTTTATCTAATGCCTTTTGGTTAAGGCAGGTGTCAGGAGATATATTCCATTTTGGACTGTTTGGCTTGTTTCTCGCTTCATCCTGTCTGATCCATAGCGAATCACCTGTTTCTTTATATTTAAAATCGATCCACTGTATTGGTCCTTGAATAACAATTTTCGTGAATTGATAAAAACCAACAGCGGATAGGACTATAACTATAGAACCAAATATGGTGAGAAATATTTTATTGTTCTTAGTGTGCGGTTTAGTGTTTCGTTTGTACTTGCAAAAACTAAGCCTGATAACTGGTTTTGTGATGCCGATTTTGGACACCAAAAAATCTTCTTCTGGATGGGACTTATTTAGCCATGCCCAAAAAGAGGATACTCCACCCGCAAGCCATTTAAATATTAGTCCACCTATAGCTGTGGCTAAGAATGCATTTATTTTATCAAACTCCATTCCGAGTTCCCTCACAGTTTAATGTCCATGAGTATTTGTATCAAAGACCAGACAATGAAGCATTGTTTTTAAAAAATGACATCACATGCAATCTGACAACATGAACGCACAACTGACCGAAATCATGCGCCTTATCACCAACCTGATCCGCACCGGCACCGTGACCGAAGTGGACCGGGAAAACTGGCTGTGCCGGGTGAGAGTGGGCGAGCTTGAAACCAACTGGATTAACTGGCTGACGCTGCGTGCCGGTGGTGCCCGTACATGGTGGTGCCCGTCGCCGGATGAGCAGGTGGTGGTGCTGAGCATGGGCGGCAATCTGGAAACTGCTTTTGCGTTGCCTGCCATCTACTCCAATCAGTTTACGCCGCCGTCGGATTCCGTGGACGGTTGCGTGACGGAGTACCCGGACGGGGGCTGGTTTGAGTATGAACCCGCCACCGGGCGGTGGCATGTCCGGGGTATCAAATCAATGGTGATCGAGGCGGCGGATAATATCACCCTCAAAACCGTTGAGTTTGTGGTGGAGGCTGACACCACGCGCATTAACAGCGAGATGGTGATCAATGGCGGCGTCACCCAGGGCGGCGGCGCGATGAGTTCCAACGGGATCGTGGTGGATAATCACGGTCACTCCGGCGTTAAGTCCGGCGGCGATACGTCAGGAGGCCCGGTATGACGCTGTATATCGGCATGAGCCAGGGCAACGGCAAGGCCATTACTGATACTGACCATCTGCGCCAGTCAGTGCGGGATATTCTGCTGACCCCACAGGGTAGCCGGATTGCCCGTCGGGTATATGGTTCCCTGCTGTCCGCCCTGATTGACCAGCCGCAGAACCCGGCGTTGCGCCTGCAGGTCATGTCTGCGGTCTATGTGGCGCTGAGTCGCTGGGAGCCACGACTTACGCTGGATTCCGTCGCCATCAGCAGCAATTTTGACGGCTCCATGGTGGTTGAGCTTACCGGACAGCGCAATAACGGCGCACCGGTTTCCCTTTCGGTATCTACAGGAGCAGACAATGGCAGTGATTGACCTTTCCCAGCTGCCCGCGCCGCAGATAGTGGACGTGCCGGATTTTGAGACGCTGCTGGCTGAGCGCAAGGCCGCATTTGTGGCCCTTTATCCGGCGGATGAGCAGGACGCGGTGCGGCGCACGCTGGCGCTGGAATCTGAACCCGTCACCAAGCTGCTGCAGGAAAGCACCTACCGTGAAATCCTTTTGCGCCAGCGTATTAATGAGGCTGCGCAGGCGGTCATGGTGGCGTATGCCATCGGCGGCGATCTCGATCAGCTGGCAGCCAACTACAACGTGAAACGCCTGACTGTAACGCCTGCCGACAACGACGCGGTGCCGCCGATTGCTGCCGTCATGGAAAACGATGATGCGCTGCGCCTGCGTGTTCCGGCTGCGTTTGAGGGATTGTCCGTTGCGGGACCGACGGCGGCCTATGAGTTTCACGCTAAAAGCGCGGACGGGCGCGTGGCAGACGCCAGCGCAACCAGTCCGGCACCGGCGGAGGTGGTGCTTACCGTGCTGAGTCGTGAGGGTGACGGTACGGCAGGGGCTGATCTGCTGGCGGTGGTAGAGCAGGCGCTTAACAGCGAGAACGTGCGCCCGGTGGCAGACCGCCTGACGGTGCGCAGCGCCGAAATAATCCCGTATAGCGTAGATGCAACGATCTTTCTTTATCCGGGGCCGGAAGCTGAGCCGGTGATGGCGGCAGCAAAAGCCAGCCTGCAGAAGTACATCGCCAGCCAGACGCGGCTGGGCCGTGATATCCGTCGCAGCGCGATTTATGCCGCGTTGCATGTAGAGGGCGTCCAGCGGGTGGAGCTGGCCTCCCCGTTGGATGATGTGGTGCTGGATAAGACGCAGGCGGCATCCTGTACGGAATGGAGCGTAACCAACGGGGGCACGGATGAATAGCCTGCTGCCGCCCGGTTCATCGCCGCTTGAGCGACGGTTAGCGCAGACCTGCAGCGGCATTTCCGATCTGCAGGTGCCGCTGCGCGATTTATGGAACCCGGCAACGTGTCCGGTCAGCTTTCTGCCATATCTGGCGTGGGCGTTTTCCGTTGACCGCTGGGACGAAAGCTGGACGGAGAGCGTCAAGCGCCGTGTGGTGCAGGATGCTTTCTATATCCATCAGCATAAGGGGACAACCAGCGCCGTGCGGCGTGTGGTGGAGCCGTTTGGTTTTTTGATCCGCATCATTGAATGGTGGCAGACCGGCGAGACGCCGGGGACGTTTCGCCTGGACATTGGCGTGCAGGACCAGGGCATTACGGAAGAAACCTATCTGGAACTGGAGCGCCTGATCGGGGATGCCAAGCCGTGTAGCCGCCATCTGATCGGCATGTCCATAAACCTGCAGACCATCGGTCCCTATTTTGTGGGCGCAGCCTCCTATATCGGCGAAGAAATCACGATTTACCCGTACATCAACGAAACCATTATTTCCAGCGGCACCGCTTATGAGGGCGGAGCGGTCCATGTTATTGACACAATGAGAGTGAATCCATGAGCGCAAAATTTTATACCCTGCTGACGGATATCGGCGCGGCGAAACTGGCAAGCGCCGCCGCGCTCGGTGTCCCGTTGAAAATTACCCAGATGGCGGTGGGCGACGGTGGCGGCGTGTTGCCAACGCCCAGCGCGCAGCAGACAGCGCTGGTTGCTGAAAAGCGCCGTGCGGCATTGAATATGCTGTATATCGATCCGCAGAACAGCAGCCAGATTATTGCTGAACAGGTGATCCCTGAAACTGAGGGCGGTTGGTGGATTCGTGAGGTTGGTTTGTTTGATGAAACCGGCGCACTGATTGCCGTAGGCAACTGCCCTGAGAGCTACAAGCCCCAGTTGGCTGAAGGGAGTGGGCGCACGCAGACCGTACGCATGGTACTGATTACCAGCAGCACTGAAAACATTACCCTGAAAATTGACCCTGCAGTGGTCCTGGCAACCCGTAAGTATGTGGATGACAAGGTGCTGGAGCTAAAGGTGTATGTGGATGACCTGATGGCGAAGCACGTCACAGCTAACGATCCGCATACGCAATATGCACCAAAAGTCAGTCCGACATTCACCGGCACGCCAAAAGCACCAACGGCGGCTGCAGGCAATAATTCCACGCAGCTTGCGAACACGGCATTTGTGCAGGCGGCAATTGCTGCTCTGGTTGCATCTTCACCGGCGGCACTCGATACCCTTAACGAGCTGGCGGCAGCATTGGGAAATGATCCAAATTTTGCCACCACAATGACAAATGCGCTTTCCGGTAAAATGGATAAAGCCGCGAATGGCTCAGATATTGCCGATGTTGCAGAGTTTCTCAAAAACCTTGGTTTAGGAGAGGCTGCGAAATTGGCTGCACCAAGCGGCATGCTTGGACAAACCGGGTATACCATTTTCCCTCTTACTGGGAATAAATCACTGATATTTCAGTGGGGCCTAATTGGTCCCTCGGATAGCTCGACTGGAATTGCAACGGCATCATTCCCAATGGCATTTCCTAACGGTGCTTCACTGGCTTTAGTGCAGGAATTGACAGCAACAACAACCGGCCCCATCGGGGTTAACTCATGGGGTGTTTCAGAGACAACAAAAACAACGCTTACTGCGATTGTTGCTGCTCGCACAGTTACCAATAGCGCAGCAGTTGAGACAGGGCGCTACTTCGCAATTGGTTATTAAATGGATATGACTATGAACAATTTCTATTACAGTAAATCTGAGAACGCGTTCTATTCGCTGGCATTGAAAGAACAATATGTATCTGCTGGTTCATGGCCGGATGATGCGTTACCAGTGGAATATTCCGTGTATGAAGTTTTTGCGTTATCCACGCCACCAGAAAATAAAATAAGAGTTCCGGGAGATGATGGGCTTCCTGCGTGGGGAGATATTCCTTCGCCTTCAGACGATGATATTATTGCGTCTAATGAGCGAACAAAACTGCAACTACGAGCTATCGCTGATTCAGAAATCGAGTGGCGACAGGATGCCATTGATGCAGGAATTGCGACGGAAGAGGAAATAGCCGCGCTGGCTGAATGGAAAAAATACCGGGTTCTGCTGATGCGCGTTGATACAACAGAACCGGTGTGGCCCGCATCGCCATTAATATAAGCTAGTTATAGCGAGGCGTTTAACTGATCCTAAATTATGATGAGTAGATAATTTCCGTCCAGGTGGGTAATCCATCCTTACCCGCCACTCTCATCATCCCTTCAGGCGGTTCTCCCGCGTATTCGTTAAATACCTCATCGGAGATATCTATTGAATCACTAGGTAATGTGCCAGCTTGTTCGTAACGGCGCATAAATCCAGCCAAGAAGAACGTATTTAAAGATGGGCTATATTTGTTTAGCATGAAATTAGCTCCCAATTGCAATATAACGAACGTAACACGGAGAAGCTTCGGTTCTTAAGGTGATAGCACCTGTGGAGGTATTAAAATTTAGCTTCTGCACAACAACCTGAAATGTTGAAACAGTTTTTGGTGTGGCAGAGCCAAAAGCAATTGCACCTGTAGTTGAAGCATCGTCGTGGGTTATCAATACCTGAGAGAATCTCGAAGGGAATGAGAATGGCAAAGTTACGATTCCAACCTCATTATTTCTGATTGTTGTAGCACTTCCATATTGTACGATAGTGTCGTCAGGTAAAGAAAAGTATCCATTACCTCCTCTTGACGAGGAAAAAAAAGACATATCAGGAATCTGTCCTGCTCCTGCGCCGACGTTTCTTTTTGCTGCCTCTCCTAAACCAACGTTTAAGAAAATGCAGTTTTCACTCATCGCGGGCACTATCTACGCTTTTGCATGAGAGAAAACAGATGCATATAGGGTATGTGCGCGTATCAACAAATGAACAAAACACCGCTCTGCAGCGTGATGCGCTTGAGCGGTCAGGATGTGAACTGATTTTTGAAGATAAAATGAGCGGTAAAACATCTGACCGTCCCGGATTAAAAAAGCTGCTGAAAACTCTGTCTCCTGGAGACACGCTGGTTGTCTGGAAGCTCGACCGGCTTGGGCGTAGTATGCGGCATCTGGTCATCCTCGTTGAGGAGTTGCGCCAGCGAAACGTTAATTTCCGCAGCCTGACGGATAGCATTGATACCTCAACGCCTATGGGACGCTTTTTCTTTCACATCATGGGCGCCCTGGCTGAAATGGAACGTGAGTTAATCGTTGAGCGAACTCGTGCGGGATTAGCTGCTGCAAGAGCACAAGGAAGAATAGGAGGACGGCGTCCTAAGTTAACGCCGGAACAGTGGGAGCAGGCCGGGAGGTTAATTGCTGCAGGTGAAACTAGAAAAAGAGTGGCCCTGATTTTTGATGTGGGGGTATCTTCGCTTTATAAAAAATTCCCTGCCACTTCTTTAGCCTCTGCTCAGTAGTTTTTCCGCTTATTGTGCCATGTCTGGCACATAGCAGGCTACGTGCGTTATTCGCTCATCATTCAGAACATAAGCAGACCCCTGTAAACCGGAGAGACTGCCTTATGGCTCAGGATTACCACCACGGGGTGCGCGTTGTTGAAGTCAACGAGGGCACCCGATCCATTACCACGGTGAGCACCGCCATCGTGGGCATGGTCTGCACCGGCGATGATGCTGATGCGTCCATGTTTCCCCTAAACAAGCCGGTCCTGCTGACCGATGTGCTGACTGCCAGCGGTAAAGCGGGCGAATCCGGCACGCTGGCCCGTTCGCTGGATGCGATTGCGGACCAGGCTAAACCCGTGACCGTCGTTGTACGCGTGGCGCAGGGCGAAACCGAAGCGGAAACCACCTCCAACATTATCGGCGGCGTGACCGCTGACGGTAAAAAAACGGGAATGAAAGCGCTGCTTTCGGCGCAGTCGCAGCTGGGCGTCAAGCCGCGCATTCTCGGCGTGCCGGGGCATGACACGCAGGCGGTTGCCACTGAGCTGCTGAGCGTGGCGCAGAGTCTGCGCGGGTTTGCCTACCTCTCCGCCTACGGCTGTAAAACGGTGGAAGAAGCGATTGCCTACCGTGACAATTTCAGCCAGCGCGAAGGGATGCTGATCTGGCCTGACTTCATCAACTTTGACACCGTGCTGAATGCAGATGCGACGGCTTACGCCTCCGCCCGTGCACTTGGTCTGCGCGCCAAAATTGACGAACAGACCGGATGGCACAAAACCCTGTCCAACGTGGGCGTGAACGGCGTCACCGGCATTTCCGCCGATGTGTTCTGGGATCTGCAGGACCCGGCAACCGATGCGGGACTGCTCAACCAGAATGACGTCACCACACTTATCCGCAAAGACGGCTTCCGCTTCTGGGGTTCCCGCTGCCTCAGTGACGATCCGCTGTTTGCCTTTGAGAACTACACCCGCACGGCGCAGGTGCTGGCTGACACCATCGCAGAAGCGCACATGTGGGCGGTGGATGGCGTGCTTAACCCGTCGCTGGCTCGTGACATTATCGAAGGTATCCGCGCCAAGCTGCGCAGCCTGAAAACGCAGGGCTACATTATCGGCGCAGACTGCTGGCTGGATGAGTCGGTGAACGATAAAGACTCCCTGAAAGCCGGGAAGCTCACTATCGACTACGACTACACGCCGGTGCCGCCGCTTGAAAACCTGATGCTGCGCCAGCGCATCACCGATCAGTACCTGCTGGATTTCTCCAGCCAGGTCAGCGCGTAAGGGGACACCATGGCTTTACCACGCAAGTTAAAACACCTGAACCTGTTCAACGACGGGAACAACTGGCAGGGAATCGTTGAGTCCCTGACCCTGCCGAAATTCACCCGCAAGTTTGAGAAGTATCGCGGCGGCGGTATGCCGGGCGCGGTGGACGTGGACATGGGGCTGGATGACGGCGCACTGGACACGGAATTTTCAATCGGCGGCACCGAACTGCTGTTATTCAAGCAGATGGGCAAGGCAACTGTTGACGGCATCCAGCTGCGTTTCACCGGTTCCATTCAGCGTGACGATACCGGCGAAGTGCAGGCCGTTGAGCTGGTTGTGCGCGGGCGTCATAAAGAAGTGGATTCCGGCGAGTGGAAGACCGGCGAGAGCAGCAGCACCAAGGTCAGTAGCACCAACAGCTACGCGAAGTTGACCATTAACGGCGAAGTGCTCTATGAGGTCGATCTGGTCAACATGGTTGAAATCGTTGACGGCGTGGACCTGATGGAAGAACACCGTAACGCCCTCGGCCTCTGATTAACCTTAAAGGCGCGGGAAGCCGCGCCAGTAATTCATTAACAGGAAACGAACATGAGCGACAAGCTGACTGAAAAGACCGTGCAACTGGATACCCCGATCAAGCGTGGTAAAACTGAAATTACTGAAATTGTGCTGCGCAAGCCGCAGTCCGGCGCGCTGCGTGGCACCCGTCTGCAGGCCATTATGGATATGGACGTGGGCGCAATGATGACGGTGATCCCGCGTATCTCCACCCCGACGCTGACCGCGCAGGAAATGGCAGAGCTGGACCCTGCCGATCTCACTGCGTTGTCGGTTGAGGTAGTGACTTTTTTGTTGAAGAAGTCGGTGCTTGCCGGTTTACCGACAGCCTGACGGTTGATGATCTGGTGGCAGATATTGCCACCATCTTTCACTGGTCGCCGTCCACCACTGACGTTATGCCGCTGACTGATGTGCTGGAGTGGCGGCATAAAGCGATTCAGAGAAGCGGGGCCAGCGATGAGTGACAATAACCTGCGCCTGCAGGTGATTCTTAATGCGGTTGACAAGCTCACCCGCCCATTCCGATCCGCGCAGGCCAGCTCAAAAGAGCTGGCTGCAGCCATTCAGCTAAGCCGCGTCCGTTTAAAAGAGTTAGATGCTCAGGCGGGCCGCATTGACGGTTTCCGTAAGGCCAGCGCGCAGTTAGCAGTCACCGGTAACAGCCTTAAAGCCGCACGCGAAGAAGCGGCGAAACTTGCCACGCAATTCTCTGCCACCAACCGCCCGACGGCTGCGCAGGCGCGACTGCTTGAGCAGGCAAAAAACCGCGTTACGGAGTTGCAGAGCAAATATAACGGTTTGCGTCAGTCGGTTCAGCGCCAGCGTCTTGCGCTCAATGAAGCCGGACTGGACACGAAAAAGCTCAGTAGTGCGCAGCGGGAATTGCGGCAGAATGCCGACGAAACCCGGCAGGCGCTGGACCGGCAGCAGAAATCCCTCAAACGCCTGGGCGAACAGCAGGCGCGAATGAACGCCATCCGCGATCAGTATTCCCGCCGTCTGGAAGTGCGGGATCGCATCGCCGGGGCAGGGGCTACCACCACGGCTGCAGGGGTGGCAATGGGCGCGCCTGTTGTGGCGGCAGTTAAGAGCTACGCCAGCATGGAAGATGCCATGAAAGGCGTGGCAAAGCAGGTAAACGGGCTGCGGGACGATAACGGCAACCGCACGAAACAGTTTTATGACATGCAGGATGCCATCAAGGCCGCCAGCGAACAGCTGCCGATGGAGAACGGCGCTATAGACTATGCCGCACTGGTTGAAGGTGGTGCGCGTATGGGTGTAACCAACCAGGACGATCCATACGAAGACCAGAAGCGTGACCTGCTGGCTTTTGCCTCCACGGCGGCAAAAGCCGCAACGGCCTTTGAGCTACCCGCAGACGAGCTGGCGGAAGGGTTGGGTAAAATTGCGCAGCTGTATAAAGTACCAACCCGCAATATTGAACAGCTGGGCGATGCGCTGAACTACCTGGACGATAACGCTATGTCGAAGGGCGCGGATATTATCGACGTGCTGCAGCGCATGGGGGGCGTGGCTGATCGCCTGGACTATCGAAAAGCGGCGGCCCTTGGTTCCACGTTCCTGTCTCTTGGCGCTGCGCCGGAAATTGCCGCCAGCGCCTCGAATGCAATGGTGCGCGAACTGTCAATTGCGACTATGCAGAGTAAGCGTTTTTTTGAGGGTATGGACTTGCTTAAACTCAATCCCGCTGAGATTGAGAAGCAGATGACAACCGACGCAATGGGCACTATCCAGCGCGTTCTGGAGAAGGTCAACAAACTACCAAAGGATAAACGTCTGTCTGCCATGACGATGGTTTTCGGCAAAGAATTTGGTGACGACGCCGCAAAGCTGGCTAACAACCTGCCGGAGTTGCAGCGCCAGCTGAAACTCACATCAGGCAATGAAGCGAACGGCTCCATGCAGAAAGAATCTGATATCAACAAAGACTCTTTATCTGCGCAGTGGTTGCTGGTCAAAACAGGGGCGCAGAACGCTTTCAGTAGTCTGGGCGAAACGCTGCGCCAACCACTGATGGACATTATGGATTCCGTAAAACGCGTCACCGGCGCATTACGTCGCTGGGTGGAGGCCAACCCGCAGCTGACAGGCACGCTGATGAAAGTTGCTGCAGCGACTGCCGCGATCACCGTTGCGCTCGGCACGCTTGCGGTGGCGTTAGCTGCTGTGCTGGGGCCGCTGGCGGTAATCCGGTTTGGCATGTCTGTGCTGGGTGTAAAAACTTTACCTTCTGTTACTGCCGCAGTGAACCGCACCGGCAGTGCGTTGTCATGGCTGGCAGGTGCTCCACTTTCCCTGTTGCGTCGTGGTATGGCCTCATCCGGCGGCAGTGCCGGGCTGCTGAGCACTCCCCTTAATTCCCTGCGCCGTTCTGTCGGGCTGGCTGGCAATGCACTTAAAGCGGTAGCAGGTGCGCCGCTTGCCATGCTACGCGCCGGAATGTCCGGTATTCGTAATGTAATTGGTATGGTGATGAATCCGCTGGCAACGCTGCGGGGCGGGTTGTCTGCTGCCGGTGGCGTGCTGCGTTTTCTGGTATCTGGTCCACTGGCATTACTTCGTGTCACGCTATATGGCATTTCCGGCCTGCTGGGTGCGTTACTGAGTCCGATAGGGCTGGTTGTGGCGGCGCTGGCTGGCGTGGCGCTGGTTGTCTGGAAATACTGGCAGCCGATTAGCGCATTTTTGGGTGGTGTGGTGGAGGGGTTCAAAGCCGCTGCTGCACCGATCAGTGCTGCCTTTGAACCATTGCGGCCTGTTTTTCAGTGGATTGGCGACAAGGTGCAGGCTTTGTGGGGATGGTTCACTGATTTGCTTACGCCGGTTAAATCCACTGCCGAAGAACTGAACAGCGCAGCTGCAATGGGCCGCAGATTTGGTGAGGCACTGGCGGAAGGTCTGAATATGGTTATGCACCCGCTTGAGTCTCTCAAGTCAGGCGTGTCGTGGTTGCTGGAAAAACTCGGCATCGTCAGTAAGGAAGCGGCAAAAGCAAAATTACCTGAACAGGTTACACGACAGCAGCCTGCTACGGTGAACGGTGACGGTAAGGTTGTGTTGCCACCAGGCGGATTCCCGCCAATGGGATTTGCTGGCATGTACGACACGGGCGGTATTATCCCGCGAGGGCAGTTTGGCATCGTTGGGGAGAACGGACCCGAAATTGTGAACGGTCCGGCAAATGTGACCAGCAGACGGCGCACTGCTGCGCTGGCGTCCGTCGTTGCAGGCGTCATGGGCGTAGCTGCAGCGCCTGCAGAGGCTGCTCCTCTGCATCCGTACAGCCTACCGGCAATGGCATACAAACAAAGTCAACCTGCGAAATCTGCCAGTGTACCGACAGTGATCCGTTATGAGATTAACGCGCCCATTCATATCACTGCCCAGCCTGGGCAGAGTGCGCAGGATATTGCCCGCGAAGTCGCGCGGCAGCTTGACGAGCGCGAGCGCAAAGCCAGGGCTAAAGCGCGGAGTAATTTCAGTGATCAAGGGGGATATGAATCATGATGATGGTGCTGGGGTTATATGTCTTCATGCTGCGTACAGTGCCGTATCAGGAGCTGCAGTATCAGCGAAGCTGGCGACACGCAGCCAACAGCCGGGTGAACCGGCGACCATCAACGCAGTTTCTTGGCCCGGATAACGACTCGCTGACATTATCCGGCGTACTGCTGCCGGAAGTCACCGGCGGCAGACTGTCATTGCTCGCGCTGGAGCAAATGGCAGAGCTGGGCAAAGCATGGCCCCTGATTGAGGGTAGCGGGACCATTTACGGCATGTTTGTGATCGAGAGCCTGAGCCAGACCAAAACGGAATTTTTTGAAAGCGGGATGCCGCGCCGTATTGAGTTTACCCTGACCCTGAAAAGGGTTGATGAGTCACTGTCTGATATGTTCGGCAGTCTCAGCGATCAGCTCAGTAACCTGCAGGACTCTGCAACGTCTGCGATAGGTAATATTAAAAATACGGTTGGAGGATTGCTGCAGTGAATTTTAGCTCTGATCTTTTTGACCTGAACAGCAGAAGTCCGGCTTTCAGTATCACTATTGAAGGTAAGGACGTGACCACCGCGCTGGATGCGCGTCTGGTGAGTCTGACGCTGACCGATAACCGGGGTTTTGAGGCTGACCAGCTTGATCTGGAGCTGGATGATGCTGATGGGCTGATCATCCTGCCGCGACGTGGTGCGGTTATTGAGCTGGCGCTGGGGTGGAAGGGCCAGCCGCTTTTCCCAAAAGGGGCATTTACGGTGGATGAGATTGAGCATAGCGGTGCTCCTGATCGTCTGACTATCCGTGCCCGTAGCGCTGATTTCCGTGAAACCCTCAATACCCGGCGCGAAAAGTCATGGCACCAGACAACTGTTGGCGATGTGGTAAAGGAAATCGCTACACGGCATAACCTCAAAATGGCGTTGGGTAAAGACCTGACGGACAAGGCGCTGGATCACA
>CAJYVI010000023.1 GCA_913778145.1 uncultured Pseudocitrobacter sp. | reverse complement strand
GAACACGGCTGGACGCAGGGTGACGCGGTTCGTCAGCTGTTTACCGGCGCGGGCTATCTTCAGGCGCAAACCTGCAAAGATTACGGCGGCAACGATCGTCTGACGCTCGCCGTCTGGCCCGGAGCCGCGCAATGAGCCTGTTTAGCGTCATTCTGCCGATACACGTCGTCAGCGCGATTTTTTCGGTCTCGCTTTTTGCACTACGCTACTGGTGGACGTGGAATAATGATTCACGCCTGAAATTGCGTTGGGTGCGTATATTACCGCACACTATTGATAGCGTACTGCTGCTTAGCGGTATTGCGTTGATGGTAATGGCCCATATATATCCCTTCACCCCACAAGGTACGTGGCTGACGGAGAAACTGTTTGGCGTTATCATCTACATTGTTTTGGGTTTTGTTGCGCTCGGACGTCGCTGTCCGCGCAGTCAGCA
This sequence comes from uncultured Pseudocitrobacter sp., assembly GCA_913778145.1. Classification (GTDB taxonomy): domain Bacteria; phylum Pseudomonadota; class Gammaproteobacteria; order Enterobacterales; family Enterobacteriaceae; genus Pseudocitrobacter. The sequence goes on along the minus strand of CAJYVI010000023.1, from coordinate 12,888 downwards.
GCGAGGCTTTATTGCCTTTCTACTGGGGCTGGTGGTGTTGTGCATCATCGTTAAACTCGCCATCACTAAAGTTCCGTTGTTGGGGTAAGGTATGAAGTCATTGGCTGATTTTGAATTTAATAAAGCGCCGCTGTGCGAAGGCATGGTTCTGGTGTCAGAGTTAATCCGTGATGATTTCCCGACACAGCGCGTAAATGAACAACTGGAGTGCCTGCTGGCGCTGGCGCAGGAGGAGATCAGCCCCTCCTGGACGCTGACCCGGCAGATGGAACGCCTGATTGAACTCTTCTACCACGAATGGCATTTCAGCGATTCCAAAGGCGTTTATCGTCTTTCGGATGCGTTATGGCTGGATCAGGTATTGAAAAATCGCCAGGGCAGCGCCGTGTCGCTTGGCGCGATTATGCTCTGGCTCGCCGAGCGTCTTTCCATTCCCGTGGTCCCGGTGATTTTCCCAACGCAGCTGCTGCTGCGTGCCGATGTCGACAACGAAGAGTTGTGGCTTATCAATCCGTTTAACGGCGATACGCTGGATGAACACACGCTGGAAGTGTGGCTGAAAGGCAATATCAGCCCCATGGCGGAGCTGTTTAATGAAGATCTCGACGAAGCGGATAACGCAGAAGTGATCCGCAAACTGCTTGATACCCTGAAATCGGCATTAATGGAAGAGCAACAGATGGAACTGGCGCTGCGCACCAGTGAAGCGCTGTTACAATTTAACCCGGAAGACCCGTACGAAATTCGCGATCGCGGGCTTATCTATGCTCAGCTTGAATGCGAGCATATTGCATTGAATGACTTGAGTTATTTTGTCGAACAGTGCCCGGAAGATCCTATTAGCGAGATGATTCGTGCGCAGATAAACACTATCGCGCAGAAACAAATTACCCTTCACTAAAATCCAGGGATTCCGGTTATACTCGCGGGCAATTATGTGACGTCATTATTGGCAGGACTGCCTGGACGCATCCCGAGATAACTGGAGTATTTACCCTAATAAGGCAATCTTATGAAACAGAAAGTGGTCAGCATTGGTGATATCAACGTAGCAAACGACCTGCCGTTCGTACTTTTTGGCGGCATGAACGTGCTGGAATCGCGCGACCTGGCAATGCGCATTTGTGAGCACTACGTTACCGTTACCCAGAAACTGGGTATCCCTTACGTCTTCAAAGCGTCGTTTGATAAAGCTAACCGTTCCTCCATTCACTCTTACCGCGGCCCAGGCCTGGAAGAGGGGATGAAAATCTTCCAGGAACTGAAACAGACCTTCGGCGTAAAAATCATTACCGACGTGCACGAAGCAAGCCAGGCGCAGCCGGTTGCCGACGTGGTGGATGTGATTCAGCTGCCTGCATTCCTTGCTCGCCAGACCGATCTGGTTGAAGCGATGGCGAAAACCGGTGCGGTTATCAACGTCAAAAAACCGCAGTTCGTAAGCCCTGGCCAGATGGGTAACATCGTCGATAAGTTCATCGAAGGCGGTAACGACAAAGTGATCCTGTGCGATCGCGGCGCAAACTTCGGTTACGACAACCTGGTTGTCGACATGCTGGGCTTCGGCGTGATGAAAAAAGCGTCCAACAATTCTCCGGTTATCTTTGACGTTACCCATGCGCTGCAGTGCCGCGACCCGTTTGGCGCTGCCTCTGGCGGTCGTCGTGCCCAGGTTACTGAACTGGCACGCGCCGGTATGGCAGTTGGTATCGCCGGCCTGTTTATCGAAGCGCATCCGGATCCGGACCACGCTCGTTGCGACGGCCCGTCCGCGCTGCCGCTGGATAAACTGGAACCTTTCCTGAAGCAGATGAAAGCGATCGACGACCTGGTGAAAGGGTTCGACGAGCTGGATACCAGCAAGTAATCTCGCGTTACTGATTATTTATCAAAGCCTTACTGTTATGCGGTGAGGCTTTTTTTGTATCTGCATAATCCAAAAAAGGCCACAGGCTTTTACCCCTGCGGCCTGTTTCGGGCGCATATTGTCATGACGACAGCCAGACGCCCTTAGCCACGTTACTTCCTGTTACGCCACCAGCCGACAATCGCTGCGGTGATAATCCCCGCAAGGATTGGGGCTGCCAGGTCGTGCCAGAACATCACGCTAAACTGCACGAGCGTCATAGAGCCGCCTATTGTCATGACAACGTTTCGCGGTTATCCTTGACTTGTCTGGTATCAAGAATGGCCCCCGTAATGTTGTCAGGTTCACACCTTACAATGTGCGGGGGTTTTCTCTTTCCAGCAACCAATGCCGCCGGGGATCAAGCCCCCGCAACACTGCGCCTCACCGGAAGATTCCGGCTTGGTGCAGATTCTACGACGCCAGCTTTACTCACTTCACTGGCGAAATACGCTATACGCGAGAGGCTTTCCGCTGCTTTTGCAGTGCTTACATTGGTTTCATGTGGGCTTACATGCGTGCTCGCAATTCTTCCCCATTGGTGAGTTGAAATGTCGGCTCTTTGACAGTACTTAATGCGTCTGACCACAGGGCCTTTTTTGTACATGTAAATCTCAAGTGAGGCGATACACTCTGCATTATCAGGAGCATAAACAGCGTTAGGGACAAAGACGAAATGAATAGATGGATACTTTTGGGGCTGATATTGCCGTTAAGTTGCGTTTGGGCACAAACCCCCTGTAGCGGCGTGGATCGCGATTTGGGCATGACGATTGAGCAAATTACCGCACTTAAAGAGAATATTGGCTCGCAGATCAATTCTAAAGAAATTGATATCCTGAATGTTTTTAAGGAAAAAGGTTGGTTAGTGCTTTACGTTGAAACGCATAATTCTGATGAAACTTATTTCTTTTTTTCGGGTGATCCACTGACATCACACTATGTGACGGAATGGAGTGGTGCGGCAACAATATTTGAGGGCCCGGAACTGACAGAGCAGTTTAAAAAAGAGGCCGTAGGTATTCCCGAACATCTTGCCCGGTGTATTGCATGGCATATTGCAGAACAGGGAAAACTGCCAGGAGTCTACTCTAATCTGAAGGCGGACCCGGCATCGTTTACAATTTCAGGTGATGAGATGATGTTTGGCTTTGCGGAAGCTGAAAATACCTACTGGGTGGTTTTTCAACATGCTCAGGGAGCTGGAACCCAACCCATGAGTGTTCCTGTCGCCGTCGATGGCACAACGGGGCACTTCAGCTTCCACCTTCCTGACCCGATGGCATCATGGGGCGAGTTTCATGGCAGGATCACCGAGGAGGATGAACTGATCGGCACATTCGATAACGGCTACTCCGTAAAACTGCCGCGTAAAGCAAGCTTTTGGCAATAAGATTTAGCCTGCGATGACATCCAAAAAAGGCCGCAGGCTTTTACCCCTGCGGCCTGTTTCGGGCGCATATTGTCATGACGACAACCAGACGCCCTTAGCCACGTTACTTCCTGTTACGCCACCAGCCGACAATCGCTGCGGTGATAATACCCGCAAGGATTGGGGCTGCAAGGTCGTGCCAGAACATCACGCTAAACTGCACGAGCGTCATAGAGCCGCCTATTGTCATGACAACGTTTCGCGGCTATTCTTGAACTGTTGAGGATCAAGGTTAGCCCCCGTAATGTTGTCAGGTTCACACCTTACAATGTGCGGGGGTTTTCTCTTTCCAGCAACCAATGCCGCCGGGGATCAAGCCCCCGCAACACTGCGCCTCACCGGAAAGTTCCGGCTTGGTGCAGATTCTATGACGCCTGCTTTACTCACTTCATTCTCAAAATACCCGCAATGCGAAAGCGCTTCCGGCTTTTCTGCAGCTGTTTCATTCATTTCGTCATTACGCCCGGCGTTGCTCGCAATTTACCTGTTAAGATAACATTTTTGGGTTTATAAACAGCGCACACAGCGATATCGCTCGATTAATCAGGGAAGTTAATTCATTGAATATAAGTATATTTATGGCGACAGGTATATTGCTTACGCCGATTGCGGGGGGGGCTCAAATTTCAGCGCACCAGCAACGCACGCTCGCGTTCGCGGAGCATGCCATCGTGCAGGGGAAAGGCGCTGAAACAGAGTTGGGTTTGGCTGTAATTGGCGAAGGTAATGGCCCTCAGTCATTACAGTTTCTAGCCGAGCTTGTCCGCTGGCAGAGAGGCATGGATGCAGGTAATGGAGAGTCGTATACCTGTTACTTACTGAGCAAAGGTAAAACGATATTGCCTTATCTCGAGCGTCTTGATCCGGTAGCCCTGCATGAGCGATGTGTGACTGAGTTTAATGAGGGCAAGTATGGTTTAACAGCCAGTGACAATCTGGAATCTGTATGTCGCAGTGAGACACATATTCGCGCTGCAAATGTGCAGATCATTTCAGGAATACGCGATGGCGTTAGCTGTAATGATGAAGACTGGTGATGGACAAAAAAAGCCGCAGGATTTTACCCCTACGGCCTGATTCGGAAACTTGATGCCAGGTAAGATGATCAGGCAAATATGGTCATCAGATAGGCGGCAAACAGCGCCAGATGCGCGGCCCCGTTTAGTACATTGGTACGTCCGGTGGAGAACGAGATTTGACACAGCACCAATGACGCGACCATGACAATCATTTCCGGCGCGCCGAGCCCGAACATCAGTTCATTACCGGTCATCCAGGCAATCAGCGTTACGACCGGGACGGTCAATGAGATCGTTGCCAGCACCGACCCAAAGAACAGGTTCATCGCACGTTGTACCTGATTATTTAGCACAGCTTTAAGTGCGCCCAGGCCTTCCGGTGACAGAATCAATAACGCCACCAGGAATCCGGTAAACGCGACAGGGGCATTCAGGCTGGTGAGCAGCGTTTCCAGTGGGTTGGCGTTCATCTTGGTAACGGCAATGACCGCAATCAAGTGAACAATCAGCCACGACGCATGCCACAGATTGCTGTGGGCAGAAGGTTTGCCATGATGCGGATCGTCATCGTCGCCGTCATCTTCATGCTCGTAAACAAATAAGCTCTGATGGGTTTTGGTCTGGATTAGCAGGAAAACGCCGTACATCGCGGCGGAAATAAGCGCCACCATAAGAGATTGGCCAATGCTAAAGTTTGCGCCCGGCAGCGCCATCGGAAAGACCAGGACAATAATCGCCAGCGGGAAGAGGGCGATAAGATACTGTTTAATGCCGAACAGATTGACGTACTGCGTCGCAAATTTGCGCCCGCCCAGCAATAGTGAGAAGCCCACCAGGCCGCCGGTAACAATCATAATGATGGAGTAGAGCGTGTCACGCATCAGCGTCGGCGCGGCATCGCCCGTCGCCATCAGCGCGGAAATCAAGCTCACTTCCAGAATGACTACGGAAAGACTTAAGATGAGGGAACCGTAGGGTTCGCCGAGGCGGTGCGCCAGCACGTCGGCGTGGCGAACAACGCTGAATGCGCTGCTGAGAATACCAATAAGCGCCAGGATATTTATCCCGACAACGACTGGCAATGATTGACTACTTCCCCAGAAGAACAATATTGCCAGCGCAATAACCGGGAAAATGAGAGAAGTCTCCTTATGGCGGGTTTTTACCGCCTCTTGTACATGCGTCATGTCCATCTCCGTTAGTGCAGGTGTTTATAATTATATACTTAGAATATTTCTAAACGTCACAGCATAAGTCTATAAATTAACAGACCGCGTCTTATATTTAACGTTTTTTTACTAAAATTTACCCTGCCAGATAACTTTTATTCAGAAGTGTTGAAATTAAAAGTTAATCCATTTTTATCCTTATTTAACATTGATTTATTCCCGTGTGATGAGTATTTATCTGAATTGAATTTTTGCCGTCAGATAGTGAGCCATACTTACTCAGTAACCACTCACAGGAGGCCTTATGCCTTATAACAGCAAATCTGACTTACCCGATAGCGTGCAACATGTGCTGCCTGCGCATGCACAGGAGATCTACAAAGAAGCGTTTAACAGCGCGTGGGAACAATACAAAGATAAATCCGACCGTCGCGATGATGCTAGCCGTGAAGAGACTGCACACCGTGTGGCCTGGGCTGCCGTAAAACATGACTATGAAAAAGGAGACGATGATAAATGGCACAAAAAGAAATAGGCCAATAGCACGATTATCCTACAGCCCTTCGGCACGGTTTATTACTCTTGCGAACGGATACGCAATTGCTTATTGTTCATGAAAGCTGGATAATATTTAAGCAATAAACACTCAAGGAAAGGCAAATGCTAATGAGAATTTGCCTGGTTCGCTATTAGCCCAAACCAGAGGTCTGAATAATACGCACGGACGTGACGCAGTGGCGGAGGTTGAAAGTGATTACACGTGATTTCTTAATGAAGGCGGATTGCACAACAGCGTTTGGCGCTATTGAGGAATCGCTACTCTGGTCAGCGGAGCAACGCGCCGCGTCGCTGGCTGCTACGCTGGCCTGCCGACCAGACGATGGCCCAGTATGGATTTTCGGCTATGGCTCGCTGATGTGGAACCCGGCGCTGGAATTTACCGACTCCTGCACGGGGACACTGGTCGGCTGGCACCGCGCTTTCTGTTTACGTCTGACCGCCGGGCGCGGTACCGCCTGTCAGCCGGGTCGTATGCTGGCGTTGAAAGAAGGCGGGCGCACGACGGGTATCGCCTACCAGTTACCGCAGGCGACGGTGGAAGATGAGCTTTCTCTGCTATGGAAACGCGAAATGATCACCGGCTGCTATTTACCGACCTGGTGCAAACTGGATTTGGACGACGGGCGCACGGTAAACGCGTTGGTATTTATTATGGATCCGCGCCATCCGCAATACGAAGCAGACACCAGCGTACAGGTGATAGCGCCGTTAATCGCCGCGGCGAGCGGCCCGCTGGGAACCAACGCACAGTATCTTTTTTCGCTGGATGAAGAGTTACAGAAGCTCGGGATGCCCGATGAAGGGCTAAATGACTTAATTAAAAACGTTCGCGGTCTGTTGGGCATTCATCCGCAACCGGGTCTGGCATAAAAAAACGCCCGGAAGTTTTTTAGCTTCCGGGCGCTTACTCAGGCTGCAACATAGCTGATTGAGTGTTCAAGCGACTGGCTATGGCTGTCAATCAATACATTCCAGGTACCGCTATAAGGCACCGTCAGATAGGCGCTCTCTTTATTTTGCACGCTCAGAATATCGCTGTTGCTGCTTTTCGCGCTCATTAAATGAATGTGGCAGCGCTCTGAGCAGCGTACCACGACTGTATCCCCACCAAATAACGTCAAACTTGCCTTTACCATCGCCATCTCAACCCCGAATCTCTCTGTGAATGCATTCCCTGCGACGGATATCCTGCGCGTGATGTTGTTCACAAATCACCCATTGATAACACCAAATAGGGAGGGGGGAGATGATGATTTCGATCAACAAATTTAAGAACGATTCAACAAAAGTGAGAATCTTCCTGAAACCTTTCAGCCAGGCGCGGAATTAACCACTTAACGCGCCCAGACGGGAATTTTATTCGGCTTTTGCCGGGGGATTTCAGTAAAGTCGACTCTATGACAGCTTAAAAAGTCAGCACTTTATCAGCCGCCAGCGTCCATTGCGCCAGTTCGACTAATGTACCGATTTCCACGCCATCAATGAGCGGTAGCGTGGTTATGCCGCGGCCATCGGTGCAGGTTTTGCACAGTTTTACCGGGACATTCTGTGCGGTGAGGATCTCCAGCATTTGCTGGATATTGTAGCCTTCCGCCGGTTTTTGCCCGCGTAATCCGGCAGTAACGGCATCAGACATTAAGAACAGTTTCAGGTCGAGCTCACCCTGTTGTTCGCGCAGGGCAATGGCGAGGCGTAGGCTGTTGAAGAGGGATTCGCTACCGTAAGCAGCACCGTTGGCGACGATCACAATATGTTGCATCTTGATTCCTTTACACATTTTGCGAGTGAAAACCTATGGTACCGCGCCGGGTTACTGCATCCAACATCTGGATTGAGCGATAGGTTAATCGCGCCAGAATTTTCCCGAAATTTTCCTTAAGGCTGAAATGGTTGAGTAAACGCGATAAACTGAAAAGATGCTTTTAGTCTCACGTTTTCGTTCTCCATTCTTGATGTTATTGCTGCTGGCAACTGCCAGTGGCGCTGCGCGTTCATCTTTTATCCAGCAGGCTGAAAATCCTTTCGACAATAATCAGGATAACCTTCCCGATCTCGGCATGGCGAAAGAGGGTAATGACGGTGAAAAACATCTCGCCGAAATGGCAAAAGCCTTCGGTGAAGCCAGCATGGTCGATAACGGGCTGGATACCGGCGAGCAGGCGCGAATGTTTGCGCTGTCTCAAATCCGCGATCGGGTGAGCGGTGAGGTGAACCAGACGCTGGAAAACTGGCTGTCGCCCTGGGGCAATACCAGCGTGGCATTGCAGGTGGATGACGACGGCGGTTTTACCGGCAGCCATGGCAGCTGGTTTGTACCGTTACAGGATAAATGGGATTACCTCACCTGGAGTCAGGTAGGGGTGGCGCAGCAAGATGAAGGGCTGATTGGCAATGTGGGTCTCGGCCAGCGTTGGGTCGCCGGGAAATGGCTGCTGGGATACAACACTTTTTATGACAATCTGCTCGATGAAAATCTCGATCGCGGCGGGTTAGGCGCGGAAGCGTGGGGCGAATACCTGCGTTTTTCCGCGAACTACTACCAGCCGTTGCGAACCTGGTCCAACACCGAAGAGACGCTACAGCAACGCATGGCGCGCGGCTACGATGTCACTGCCCAGGCGTGGATCCCCTCTTATCATCACATCAACACCAGCCTGAGCCTGGAGCAGTATTTTGGCGATAACGTCGATCTGTTCCACAGCGGTACGGGGTATCACAACCCGGTCGCCGTCTCGCTGGGGCTAAACTATACGCCAGTGCCGCTGGTGACTTTCAGTGCACAGCATAAGCAGGGTGAGAGCGGCGTTAGCCAGAATAATTTAGGGATGAAACTCAACTATCGCTTTGGCGTGCCGCTGAAAAAACAACTTCAGGCCGATGAAGTGGCGATGACGCGCTCCCTGCGCGGTAGCCGCTACGATAGCCCGGAGCGTAATGCTTTGCCGGTGATGGAGTCGCGGCAGCGTAAAGACTTAACCGTGTACCTGGCGACGCCGCCGTGGGATCTCAGCGGTGGCGAAACGGTGCAGCTCAAATTGCAAATCCGTAGTCTGCACGGGATTAAATCACTGAGCTGGCAGGGCGATACCCAGGCGCTGAGCCTGACGCCGCCGGCCTCGCGCGAGAGTGCGGACGGCTGGAGCATTATTCTGCCTGCCTGGGATTACAGTGAGGGCGCCAGCAACCGCTGGCATTTGCACGTAGTGGTTGAGGACAAACACGGTCAGCGTGTGTCGTCGAATGAGATTACCTTGTCACTGACCGAGCCGCTTGTCAGCTTCCCGGAAGGCGGGAATGGCTGGCAAGCGAATCCTTAGAAAATGCGCTCCTGATGAACCCAAACGGCGGCTTCGACGCGTGATTTCAGCTTCATTTTCTTCAGCATATGCTTCACGTGCACTTTTACCGTGCTTTCCGTGATATCAAGGCGGCGGGCGATCATTTTATTGGGCAGGCCCTGCGCAATCAGTTTCAGGATATCGCGCTCGCGCGGGGTAAGCTGATTGATATCGCGGTCTGAAGTGGCGCGGTTAGCGCGCAGGCTGGCAGCCAGCACCGGCGTTAATGCTTCGCTCAGTACCATCTCACCGGCAGCAGCCTGTTGCAGCGCCTTCAGCAAGTCTTCCGGTTCCATATCTTTTAGCAGATAACCATCTGCGCCGCGCTTCAGGGCGGTGACCACATCTTCTTCATGGTTCGAGACGCTGAAGACCACCACGCGGCCAGAAAGGCTTTTCTCGCGCAGTTTGTCGAGGGTTTCCAGACCATTCATGCCAGGCATGTTGAGATCGAGCAGGATCAAATCGGGATCGAGCGTTTCAGCCAGTTCAATGCCTTGCTCGCCATTGCTGGCTTCGCCAACGACCTGAATATCCGGCGCCATACTGATGAGCTGTTTTACGCCAGTACGGAGCATCGGATGATCGTCAATTAACAGGATAGTTGCCCGTTCCTGATTACTCATGGATATCTCCTTGTTGAGTTGAGAGAGGTTTTTCAGGGATAAACGTGACCACCACTTCGGTACCGCCGCTTTCACGGCGTCGAACCTGACAGTCGCCGCGCAGGCTCTGCGCGCGGTCACGCATAATAATGAGTCCATAATGATTGCTGCGCTCGGCGTGAACCGGTACGCCGCAGCCGTTGTCCGCCACCACCAGTTTGACCTGATTATCCTGCTGCGAGACGGTTACTTTCACTTCGCTGGCCTGCGAATGTTTAAGCGAATTGCTTAACGCTTCACGGGCGATTTGCAAAACATGTATTGCCTGATGTGAAGGCACATAGCGTGGAGGGAGCTGGTAATCAAGCTGCACCGGGAAACCAAAGTGCGCGCTGTACTCCTGGCAACTGGCTTCCAGTGCCGGGCGCAGACCCGGTTCGGTAAGCTGCAAACGGAAGGTCGTCAATAGTTCACGCAATTGCGCCCAGGATGTGTTCAGTTCGTTGCGAATTTGCCCCAGCAGCTCGCGGCTCTCTGGCGACAGGTCTGCGCCCTGCATCTGCAGGCAACTGACCTGCATCTTCATACAGGAGAGCGATTGGGCGATGGAGTCATGCAGTTCGCGGGCGATGGTGGCGCGCTCTTCCATCACAATCAGCTGTTGCTGGCGTTCCTGGTGTCTGTCGAGCGCCAGCGTCGCGGTCAACTGTTCCAGCAATGTGTCGACCAGCTGCTGTTGATCGTGGCTGAGCTGGCGTCCATGCGGTAGCGTCGCCAGTAAAATACCGTATTGATTGTGGCTATCGGTTAAGCGCCACTTCAGCGTGCTGCCACCGTCCGGCGTCAGGAGGTCATCGCGTGGACATAAATAACAGCCTTTATCATCGCAGGCCATGCCGGAATGGCAGCTGAATTCCTGATGATTCTCTTCATCTTCAATATCGTAAACCCGCACTTCAATTTCGCGCAGCGGCGTCAGGCCTTGCAAACCATTCAACACGGGAGAAATGCGTTCACACAGCGGGGCATTAGCGTGCAGGCGGCGATTGGCCTGCCACAGGAACGCGAGAATGGCATTTTTCTGTTCCAGCCCGGCGGTTTTTTCCTGTACCCGGCGTTCCAGCGACGCGTAACTTTCCGCCAGCTCTTCGGACATATTGTTCAGCGCCATGCCGAGGGTTGCCATTTCATTGCGGCCGCTGATTTGCGCGCGTTGGGTAAAATCGCGATGACTTACCGCACGCGCCATGCTGAGCAGTTGCTGCCACGGACGCAGCAGGCGAGCGCGTAGCCAGATAACAGTGAATAGCAGCAACAGCGCCATGATTGCCGCCATGGCGCGGTGTACCCACACTACATGATGAATACGTTTTTCAGTCGTATGGTCAAAAGCAGTAACCAGTTGGTCAATGCGGCTTACGAAGTTTGCCACTTCGCCCGCGACAACATCCTGGCTTTGCGCCTGGCGAATTCCTGGTGCGAGGCTGGACTGCCAGTATTGTTGCAGGGCGAGTAGCTGGTCCTGCTGACCATCTCGGCGGGCGGCTTCTATCAGTTCCGGGCTAAATACGGTGGCGCGCATCTCATCGAATAAAGCATTGTCCTGTTCATCGACCGGAATGGCGGCAAGCAGGCGGTAGCTCTGCATACGCAGCGAGCCGGCTTTGTTAATGGCGTGTGCGCTACCCTGCACACCGTCAACCAGGCGGCCAGAGGTGATCATTCCCGCCACGCCGATGGCGGTAGACAGCAGGACGATGAGTGCCAGTTGATTAACCAGCGTCAGTGGTGTAAACAAACGTTTAAACATATACAGCAGGATCCCTGACGGGGTGACTCCCCGGTAGTGGCGTTATTTTCGGCTATCGCCTGGAGTATACCCATACCCCTAAGGAGTTACTCCTTAATTGCCATGATAGTAGAGTCGTTGATGATGCGGGAGTATATCCTTAACAGCCACGTGAAATATCAGGTCTTTTTACGCAAAAACATCTACTCATAAAGAGTGATGATGTATTTTTGCGCAGAATAATGACGCATTTTCCTTTGATTTATATCAACTTACCTCTCGGTGTAAACCCTAATGTGGCAGGGGTTGATATTAATAATCAGAGGTGTCTATGAGTCACTCAACTACCCCGGAACGGGCAAGCGGCGCAGTTATTACCGACTGGCATCCGGAAGATCCTGAATTTTGGCAGTCGCGCGGGCACCGAGTCGCCAGCCGAAATTTATGGATTTCCGTCCCGTGCTTGCTGTTGGCGTTCTGTGTGTGGATGTTGTTTAGTGCCGTCGCGGTGAATCTACCGAAAGTCGGCTTCCAGTTTACTACCGATCAATTATTTATGCTGACGGCGTTGCCATCGGTGTCGGGCGCGCTGTTACGTGTGCCGTACTCCTTCATGGTGCCACTGGTGGGCGGTCGCCGCTGGACGGCGTTCAGTACCGGGATCCTGATCATCCCTTGCGTGTGGTTAGGTTTTGCGGTGCAGGATACCTCTACGCCGTTTAGTACCTTTATCATTATCTCTCTGCTGTGTGGTTTTGCCGGGGCGAACTTCGCTTCCAGCATGGCGAACATCAGCTTCTTCTTCCCGAAAGAGAAACAGGGCGGGGCGCTGGGCATTAACGGCGGCCTGGGCAACATGGGCGTGAGCGTTATGCAGTTGGTTGCACCGCTGGCGATTTCCCTTTCTATTTTTGCGGCGTTTGGCAGCCAGGGCGTTGAACAGCCGGATGGCACTCAGCTTTATCTGGCAAATGCGGCGTGGATTTGGGTGCCGTTCCTGGCCATCTTTACCCTTGCAGCCTGGTTTGGCATGAACGAGCTGGCGGCGTCGAAAGCCTCTCTGCGCGAG
>CAJYVI010000022.1 GCA_913778145.1 uncultured Pseudocitrobacter sp. | reverse complement strand
CTGGAGTTCAGACGTGTGCTCTTCCGATCTCATTTTTTTGCGCCGTCATAGAAAAAGCTGCCTGTTGGCAGCTTTTGCATAGAGATAACGCGTTAAAAATGTGCCTGTATCTTGCCGGGGGCGCTACGCTTGCCCGGCCAACACAGCACTACGCATGGCGCGTTGCGGCCTTCATTGCCTGTGCAAAGGCTTTCAACTCGGCAAGCATCACATCAGGTTTATCAAGATTCTGCTCGATAATTTTCACCGTCGCAGAGCCGGAAATCGCCCCGGCGGCACCGGCTTCAATGGAGGCATGCACCTGCTCCGGCGTAGAAATGCCAAAGCCCTGCAGCGGCGGTACAGCGTGATACTCCGCCAGTTTTTCCACGAGGTGGTGCAGGGGAAGCGCAGCGCGGCTATCTGCTCCCGTCACGCCCGCACGGGAAAGCAGGTAGGTATAACCGCGGCCGTGTGAAGCAATCTGACGCAGCAGTTCGTCGTCGGCGTTTGGCGGGCAGATGAAGATAGGCGCTACGTTATGGCGCATCGCAGCCTGACGGAATGGGGCAGACTCTTCGACCGGTACATCGGCAACCAGCACCGAATCAACGCCCACTCGCGCGCATTCGGCATAAAACTCATCAATACCGCGGTTGAATACCAGGTTCGCATACATCAACAGGCCGATTGGCATCGTCGGATGTTTTTGGCGAATCGCCGCCAGCATCTCAAAGCACTGCGTCGGCGTGACGTGAGAGGCGAAAGCACGCAGCGTCGCGCTCTGAATGGTCGGGCCATCCGCCAGCGGGTCAGAAAAGGGGATCCCCAGCTCCAGCGCGTCAGCGCCCCCTTCAATCAGCGCATCAATAATCTTCAGCGATTGCTCCGGGGTCGGATCGCCGAGGGTGACAAAGGGAACAAACGCACCTTCCTTACGGGCCTTCAGTTCTGCAAACAGGTTGTCATAGCGTTCCATCAGATTTCCCCTCGCGCTTTCAGAATATCGTGTACGGTAAAAATGTCTTTGTCGCCGCGCCCGGAGAGGTTAACCACCAGAAGCTGCTCTTTTTCCGGGTTTTCGCGCATCATTTTCAGCGCATGCGCCAGAGCGTGCGACGATTCCAGCGCCGGGATAATCCCTTCATGACGGCTGAGTTCTTTGAAAGCGTCGAGCGCTTCGTTATCGGTAATAGAGACATACTCTGCGCGACCAATGCTGTTCAGATACGCATGCTGTGGCCCGACAGACGGGAAGTCCAGACCCGCAGAGATGGAGTAAGATTCTTCAATCTGTCCTTCATCGGTCTGCATCATCGGCGATTTCATGCCGAAGTAGATACCAACGCGGCCATGCTTCAGCGGTGCGCCGTGCTCGCCGGTTTCGATACCGTGGCCAGCAGGTTCAACGCCAATCAGACCGACGCTGGTTTCGTTGATAAAATCGGCAAACATCCCGATGGCGTTGGAACCGCCGCCAACACAGGCGATAACCGCGTCCGGCAGACGCCCCTCTTTTTCCTGCACCTGCACTTTGGTTTCTTCACCAATCATACGCTGGAATTCACGCACGATAGTCGGGAACGGGTGCGGGCCAGCTGCTGTGCCGAGCATGTAGTGTGCGGTTTCGTAGCTGCCAGACCAGTCGCGCAGCGCCTCGTTACAGGCATCTTTCAGGGTTGCGGATCCGCTGTGAACCGGAATGACTTCCGCGCCCATCAAACGCATACGGAATACGTTTGGCGATTGACGCTCAACGTCTTTTGCACCCATATAGATACGGCACTTCAGGCCAAGCAGGGCGCTGGCAAGTGCAGACGCCACGCCGTGCTGACCGGCACCGGTTTCGGCAATGATTTCGGTTTTTCCCATGCGCTTGGCAAGCAGTGCCTGACCCAGCACCTGGTTAGTTTTATGCGCGCCGCCGTGCAGCAGATCTTCACGCTTCAGGTATAGCGTGGTTTTGGTGCCCGCCGTTAAGTTACGGCATTTGGTTAGCGCAGTCGGTCGACCGGCGTAGTTTTTCAACAGGTCGGTAAATTCTGCCTGGAATTCTGGATCTTTTTGCGCGCTGACAAAGGCTTCTTCCAGTTGACGCAGCGCAGGCATCAGGATTTGCGGAACGTACATTCCGCCAAACTCGCCGAAATAGGGGTTAAGTAACGTGCTCATTGTTGCTCCTTTCATACCTTAATATGCGCGCAGCGTCTGGAAAACCGAGGCCAGTTTGCTGGCATCTTTAACACCCGGTTGTGACTCTACACCTGAATTGAAATCCAGCCCGGCGCAACCGCTTTTGGCTGCTTCTACGCAGTTGTCTGCGCCTAATCCACCTGCCAGAATCACATTGCTGAGATCGTGGCCCTGCAACAGCGACCAGTCGAAGCGTTGACCGGTACCGCCCTGGCCGTTATCGAATACGTATTTATCCACGAGATTCAGGTTACGCGCGGGCAGGGTTTCGCCTACGCTGAGGGCTTTCCAGATTTGCACTGTCGCGGGAAGTTGCTCACGCAGGGCGTCGATATAGGCCTGGTCTTCATCGCCATGCAACTGGACGGCGGCGAGTGAGAGTTCCGTCGCGCGGGCGACAACATCCTGCACCGGTGCATTACGGAAGACGCCGACGTAATTCAAAGGCGCGGAGGCCATGACTTCTCGCGCCTGCTCAGTCGTCACGGCGCGAGGCGAGGTGGCGACAAAAATCAGCCCGCCGTAGATGGCCCCGGCTTCATGGGCGGCCTGTGCATCCTGAGGACGGGTCAGGCCGCAGACTTTATTTTCACCCAGCAGCACGCGGCGCACCGCGGTATTCAGGTCGTCGTGCGACATCAATGCGGAGCCAATCAGGAAGCCGTTGGCAAAGTGGCTTAATTCGCGCACCTGAGCATAGGTGTTAATGCCTGACTCGCTGATCACCGTCACGTCGTGCCCCAGACGCGGCGCCAGTTGACGAGTACGATTCAGATCGATAGAGAGATCGCGTAGATCGCGGTTGTTAATCCCGACTACTTTGGCGCCCAGCGCAATCGCGCGTTCCAGCTCTTCTTCATTACTCACTTCCGTCAGCACGCCCATTTTCAGGCTGTGGGCGACGGCGGCGAGCTGACGATATTGCTCGTCATCAAGAACCGAGAGCATCAGCAGGCAGGCATCGGCCTGGTAAAAACGCGCCAGGTAAATCTGGTAAGGATCGATAATAAAGTCCTTACACAGAATCGGCTGGTGGGCGATTTTGCTGACGATAGGTAAAAACTCAAAATTACCCTGGAAATATTTCTCATCGGTTAAAACGGAAATAGCCGATGCATAATGCTTGTAGATACCTGCAATACGCGCCGGGTCGAAATCATCACGGATGACGCCTTTCGACGGAGAGGCTTTTTTACACTCCAGAATAAAGGCGGTGCGTGTACCGCGCAGCGCATCGTAGAAGCTACGCTGCGTAGGCTGAACATCATTCTGGAACGAGGCTAACGGTTGTTGTTGTTTACGGGCTTCTACCCAAATCTCTTTATCGGCTACGATTTTTGCTAATACGGTCTGCATTTTTTACCCTCTTGCCGCTAATGCGGTGACGCAATCATAGGCTGCACCGCTGCGCAGAACATCCAGTACTTTTTGTGCGTTGGCTTTTAAATCTTCATGGCCATAAAGGCGCATTAACATGGCGACGTTGGCAGCGACGGCGGACTCATGCGCTGTCTCACCTTTACCTTGTAACAAGCGCGTCAGAATGTCACGGTTTTCTTCCGGCGTGCCGCCTGCCAGCTCTTCCTGATGGTAAGGCTTGAGGCCAAAGTCGGCGGCGGTCAGCTGATAGCTCTTGATTTCGCCCTGATTCAGCTCGGCGACGACGGTTGGCGCATGCAGTGACACTTCATCCATCCCGCCGCTGTGTACCACGGCCGCGCGTTGGTAACCGAGCACGCGCAGGGTTTCGGCAATCGGCAGCACCAGTTCCGGGCTATAGACACCAATCAGCGCCAATGGCGGATGCGCCGGGTTAATCAGCGGACCCAGCACGTTAAACAGCGTACGGGTTTTCAACTGCTGACGAACCGGCATCGCGTAACGGAATCCGGTATGATATTTCGGTGCGAACAGAAAACAGACGCCCAGTTCATCCAGCGCTTTACGCGACTTATCAGCGTTCATATCCAGATTGATGCCGAATGCTGCCAGTAAGTCCGAGGAACCAGATTTGCTGGAAACGCTGCGGTTACCGTGTTTCGCCACTTTTAACCCACAGGCGGCAGCGACAAACGCGCTGGCGGTCGAGATGTTGATGCTGTTGCTCCCGTCACCGCCGGTGCCAACGATATCGGCAAACGGGTAATCCGGACGCGGGAACGGCGCGGCGTTCTCCAGTAATGCGGTGGCCGCCCCGGCGATTTCAATCGGGCTCTCACCGCGAATTTTCATACTGACCAGCGCGGCAGCCAGCTGCTCCGGCTTCACTTCACCGCGAACCACAGCAGAGAACAGCTGGTGGCTTTCCTGTTGCGTCAGGGTTTGCGCCTGATACAGTTTTTCCAGAATCGGTTGCAGGGTGTTGGTCTGCTCCAGTTTTTGCAGCGCCCATGCCAGGGTTTGTTCCAACAGGCGAGCGCCCTGAGTGGTCAGAATCGATTCCGGGTGGAACTGGAAACCGCAGACGCGATCCGCATCGTGACGAACCGCCATCACCATGCCGTTAAAGTGCGCGTTGATGGTTAAGCCCGCAGGAATATTGCTGCCGACCAGCGAGTGGTAGCGGGCGACCGGCAGTGGGTTGTTCAACCCGGCAAACATTGCCTGGCCGTCGTGTTCAATACTTGACGCTTTACCGTGCAGGATTTCGCCCGCCTGACCGACATAGCCACCGTAGGCTTCGACAATCGCCTGATGTCCGAGGCAGATACCGATAATCGGCAGTTTGCCGCGCATGCGGGTCAACAGTTCCGGCATGCAACCGGCTTCGGACGGCGCGCCAGGGCCAGGTGAGAGCATCAGCACTGGGTTTTTCATGGTACCCAGACGTTCAATCAACGTTTGAGCGGGCACATGGTTGCGATAGATAACCACGTTGTGACCGTTGGCGCGAAGCTGATCTGCAAGGTTATAGGTGAAGGAGTCGATATTATCGAGCAGCAGAATGTCAGCCATCAGAAAATCTCCTGTGCGTGGTGTGCGGTCGCGATAGCGCGCAGTACCGCGCGTGCTTTATTACGTGTTTCATCGGCTTCGGACTGGGGAACGGAATCCAGTACTACGCCTGCGCCAGCCTGTACGGTGGCGACGCCGTTTTCAACGAAGGCGGAGCGGATCACAATGCAGGTGTCCAGATCGCCGTGAGCGGTAAAGTAGCCCACCGCGCCACCGTAGCTGCCGCGTCGCTTGCCTTCTGCGGCGGCGATAAGCTGCATCGCACGAACCTTCGGCGCGCCGCTCAGGGTGCCCATGTTCATGCAGGCGCGATAGGCGTGCAGCACATCAAGGTCTTTGCGCAGTTCGCCGACGACGCGTGAAACCAGGTGCATCACGAAGGAGTAGCGGTCAACTTTGGTGAGGTCCGCCACGTAGCGGCTGCCCGGTGTACAAATGCGCGCCAGGTCATTACGCGCCAGGTCAACCAGCATCAGATGTTCGGACAGCTCTTTATGGTCGGTGCGCATTTCCAGTTCAATGCGGCTGTCGAGATCGCGGTCCAGAGAACCATCGGCACGGCGACCGCGTGGACGGGTACCGGCAATCGGGTAGATTTCAATCTGGCGGCTGGCGGCTTCATATTTCAGCGAGCTTTCCGGTGAAGCGCCAAACAAAGTGAAATCGTTATCCTGCATGAAGAACATATACGGGCTTGGGTTGCTCTTCTTCAGTACATCGTAAGCGGCCAGCGGCGACGGGCAAGGCAGTGAGAAGCGGCGAGACGGCACCACCTGGAAAATTTCCCCGGCGCGAATCGCTTTTTGCATTTTACGCACCACATCACCGTACTCTTCATCGCTCTGATTGGTCTCACAGCGCATCTGTTCAACGGTTTCCACTGGCAGAGCCGCAGGCGGTTCGTTCAGTTGTTGACGCAGCTCGGCAATGTGTTGCAGCAGTCGATCTTTTTCGCTTAATGATGGCGTGAACAGGCT